>JANQRD010000044.1 GCA_028284725.1 Allomuricauda sp.
GAGTTTTACGGAGAGAAAAACCAAAATCAAAAAGCTGCTATTTTGGCTGAGGGCTTAGATGCGGCGACCGAAAAGTTTTTGGACAACGACAAGTCTCCATCCAGAAAAGTGAACGAACTGGATACGCGAGGCAGCCATTTCTATTTGGCGTTGTATTGGGCAGAATATTTGGCGAACCAAGATTCCGACCAAGAGTTAAAGGTTATATTCGAAAAGGTATTTGAGCAGTTGCAATCCAACGAGGAGAAAATTGCTAAGGAATTGATTGATGCCCAAGGCGCTGCAATGGATATCGGGGGCTATTACCTCCCCAATCCTGAAATGGCTTCCAAGGCCATGCGCCCAAGCGAAACTTTAAATTCCATTCTTGATTCCATAGCCTAATCCCAGTTTTAGTTTAAGAAACTGTTAAACGGTATTATTTGAGTCAATGATTGTCTATTTTAGACTTTCGTACCTCAATAAATACGGTTTGAAGAACAGTTTATTTGGCTTCCTTGCAGTTTGGCTTCTTATGGGTTGTGAGGATGTCATCGATGTGGACTTGCCTACATCAGAAACAAAATTAGTCATCGATGCCCTGATCGGATTCAACGATAATGATGGTGACCCCATTACTGTGGGTCAAGTAAAGCTTACATTGACAGCTCCATTTCTAGAAGAAGAAGTCCCACCAGCATTAAATGCCACTGTGAACATTGTAGATGAAGAAGCCGGACAATTGTTCAATCTTTCCGAAAGTGAGCCAGGGGTTTTTACTACTGGTTTCCCAGAGCTGCAATTCAATCGCGATTACACGCTTATTGTGAATTATGAGGGTGAAGTCTATACCGCGACCCAACAATTGAACAGGTCGCCACTTATCGATAATGTAGAACAGGGTGATGGCTTTCTGTTCGATGAAGAGGAAGAAACCGAGGTAGAGGTCACCTTCACCGATCTTCCCGGGGAACGCAACTACTATTTGTTCTCTTTCGGTTTTGATAATTTTTTGGTCATTGATGACGAATTTTTTGAAGACAGTCAATTGACCTTCTCCTATTTCTATGAAAATGTGGAGCCAGGTGATCTTCTGGTAATCACCCTTTTCGGTATTGATAAGGATTTTGCCACGTACGCAGACTTGGCACTTGTCCAATCCGGTGAGGATGGAGGAGGCCCTTTTGCAACTCCACCTGCCACTGTAAGGGGTAACATCTTAAACGAGACAAACCCTAATAATTTCCCTTTTGGGTATTTCGCAATAAGTGAATTTGATGCGCAATTGTTAACTGTGGAATAAGTGAGTGCAAGACCTAATTTATGTTTCACTCTTAATGTGTAACTTTAAGCAAACCGATTTGATGTCAAAAAGACAAGTTTTCGTTTCCCTTACCCTGATCTTAAACTTTTTTTTCCTACAGTCCCAGCAAAAATATACCCTTAGCGGAACTATTTCCGAAGCGAGCAGCAATGAGACTTTAATCGGGGTCACCATCGCTTTTCCTAACTTAAGAACAGGGGTTACCACCAATGAATACGGGTTTTACTCCATTACCCTTCCCGAAGGG
This sequence comes from Allomuricauda sp., assembly GCA_028284725.1. GTDB lineage: Bacteria > Bacteroidota > Bacteroidia > Flavobacteriales > Flavobacteriaceae > Flagellimonas. The sequence goes on from JANQRD010000044.1 coordinate 1,551, forward strand.
AACTACGAGGTAATTGTGAGTTATTTAGGATATCAGGATATCAGGGAAACAATTAATCTTGATACCAACATTAAAAGAGATTTTAGCCTCAGCGAAGAAGCTGAACAACTCGAAGAAGTTGTTGTAACCGACGATGCTGAGCGATTGGATATCAGGAAACCACAAATGAGTGTAAACACCTTGGCAGTACAGACTATAAAGCAGATTCCTGTAGTTTTAGGCGAGGCAGATGTTATTAAATCATTACTATTGTTGCCAGGGGTAACCAATGCTGGTGAAGCCTCTTCGGGATTTAATGTTCGTGGTGGCGCAGCTGACCAAAACCTTATCTTGTTGGATGAGGCTATTGTTTTTAACTCTTCCCATCTTTTTGGGTTCTTTTCCGTCTTTAACCCAGATGCCATTAAAGATGTGAAATTATTTAAAGGAGGTATTCCGGCGAGATACGGTGGCAGGGTTTCATCGGTCCTTGAGATATTCCAGAAGGAAGGAAACAGCAAGGAACTTAAGGTCAACGGCGGTATAGGTGCTGTGGCAAGTAGAGTCTTGGTCGAGGGGCCCATAAGTAAGGATAGAACCGCTTTTTTAGCTGGCGGCAGAGCTTCCTATGCCCATTTGTTCCTTCCCTTGTTTGATATTGATAACAGCGCCTATTTCTACGATCTGAACACCAAAATCAATCATAAGATCAATGCAAGGAACAGTATTTTTCTTTCAGGGTATTTTGGTCGCGACCTCTTCAGCATCAACGACAGCTTTGTGAACATTTATGGAAATGCCGTAGGGAATTTTAGATGGAACCATTTGTTTTCCAATAAGTTGTTTTCCAACCTTTCCTTGATCTATTCAGATTATTTTTACGGTCTTGAATTGGATTTTGTGGGTTTTGAATGGGATTCTGGAATCCAAAATTTCAATCTTAAGTACGACCTCAAACATTATCTCAATGATAAATTGCAACTGAATTATGGGTTGAACAACATTTATTATGTTTTCAATCCTGGGAAAATAAAACCGAACCGTGAAGATTCAGGTATCGTGGAGGATCAGCTTACTAAAAAATATGCGAACGAAGCAGCGGCTTATGTCGATGTGGAACATCAAGTCACCAGAAATCTAAGCTTGAATTATGGTCTCAGGGTAAGTCAATTCAACCGTTTAGGGCAAGATGAGTTCTTTGTTTACGAAAATGATGATCCGGTTTTTTTCGATCCCTTTCTGCTTACCTATCGTGAGGGTACCCCTATCGATACCATTAACCCCGGAAGAGGAGGCACCTTGGAAAAATTCATCAATCTAGAACCTAGAATCTCACTTTCCTACAACTTCAAGGGCAAGAGTTCCATAAAGGCAAGCTATACAAGGCTTGCACAATATTTACATCTTCTTTCTAATACAAACTCCCCAACTCCTTTGGATGTATGGACACCAAGCGGGCCCTTCGTTGAACCCCAATTACTCGATCAGTATGCAATGGGTTACTTTCGAAATATCAACGATGGGGAATATTCTTTGGAGGCCGAGGTATTCTACAAGGACATTCAGAACAGGATCGATTATATTGATGGGGCCGATTTGATTGCCAATGATGCTATTGAACAGGTAATTTTGAATGGAGAAGCTAGGGCGTATGGCCTTGAAATATTACTTCGTAAAAACGAAGGGAGGCTAAAAGGTTGGTTGGCATATACCTTGTCTAGATCTGAACAACGAACACCTGGCAGGACACCATCTTTTGACGATGGAAGATCCAATATGGAAACGGGAATCAACTTTGGGGAGTGGTACAGTACTCCTTTTGACAAAACCCATGATATTGCCATCTTTGGAAGTTATGACTTGAACGACAGGTGGAATTTTAATGCTAACTTTATATTCCAGACCGGGCAGCCCACGAACTATCCGATAGGGCAATTTGAGTTCCAAGGACTTACAATTCCCTTCTACGGACCACGTAATGAAGAACGTCTTCCAGACTACCATAGATTGGATTTATCGGCTACGCTAACCCCAAAAAGGAACAATCGGAAAAAAGTGCAGTCCGAATGGATTTTTAGTATTTACAATGTCTATAATCGGATGAACGCGGCCTCGATCAACTTTAGGGAAAATGAAGATACTGGTAGGAATGAGGCCCTGCGGACATCTATCTTCGGAATCATTCCCGCGGTAACCTATAATTTTAAATTTTAGGCGTGAAAAAAATCGGCTTCCTTTTTTTATCACTTTTGTCACTTCTTTCTTGCGAGGATGTTATCGAGGTCGATTTACCCACAGAGAAGCCGCGGTTGATTGTTGATGGCCTGATACGGGTCGACAGAAGCCAAGAATTTGTACCTGTGGAGATTCGAGTCAGGGAAACCAGCAATTTCTTTGAAGACAATCCCGTTACCCAACTCGAAAGTGCTTCCATAATTTATGGAATCCCATTACCCGACGCCCCAGAACTTTTCGAGGAAATATTTGTTTCGAGCTTGGCCGAGGCCGAACTGGGAACCGGAATTTACATTCCTGACCCCAATGCCACTTCGGACCAACGCATACGAACCTCCAATACTGGACCGGATTACATTTTCATTCTTCAGCTACAACATAAAGGTCGCTCCTATTTGGCAAGGACCCCCTACTCCTCCACCGTACCTTTAGACGATGTGGTACAGGGTACCGAAACCCTTTTTGATGAGGATGACACTGAAGTTAAAGTGACATTTACGGATATTCCGAATCAAAACGATTTTTACGTATTCGATTTTGATTTCGGGGAGTTCCAAGCTGTTGAGGATCAGTTTTTTCAAGGGCAACAGTTCCAGTTTTCTTATTTCTATGATAAAAACCTAGAGCCCGGCCAGGATGTTACGATAAGCATTTTAGGCGCGGATCAGGATTTTTTCAATTATGTTGATTTACTGGTGGAACAAACTGAGGATACCGGAGGTGTCTTTGAAACCCCCGTTACCACTGCAAGAGGCAATGTCTTTGATGTGACCGATCTGGACAACATCAATATATTTGATAATGTAGGGCAACCCGATGTGTTTGCGTTAGGCTATTTTGCGGTGGTACAAACGTTCTCCCGTACAATTACCATCGAGTAAAACATTTCCCTAAACAATTTGGTGTAAAATCAAAATTAGAAGCAATCCCACGATCCCCTGCATCAAGGTTCCCAAAGTATGGCCTTTCAAAGCCGTCTTCACATCAATATTGGAAAACTGAGATACTACCCAAAAGTAACTATCGTTGATATGGGACACGGTCATGGCACCAGCACCAACCGCAAGTACAGCAAATGCCTTATCGGTGACAGACAGTAACCCAAATGTATCCAGCAAGGGTGCAATGATTGCTGAAGTGGTAATAATGGCAACCGTAGAGGATCCCTGAGCCGTCTTTAGAATCATGGCTATGGTAAACGCAATCAAAAGACCTCCCACTCCAGAGCTCGATTCAAAATTGATGATCGAGGCGATATCCAAAGTCCGAAGAATGGCACCAAACGCACCACCTGCTCCTGTAATCAACACAATCGAACCTGCTTGTTTAAACGCTTCTGCTGACCACGACGCCCTTTCCTTGGCAGGTGTTTTTCGAGCCAACAAAAACGCAAAGAATACCCCTACCAACAATGCAATGATCGGATTGCCCAAAAAATCAAAAAAAGAAAACACAATCCCTTCACCCAAAGGATGGGTAGGATAGTTTACGATGGATTTCATCGCAATCAGAACAATCGGGGCCAAAAGTGGTAAAAAAGCCTGAGCCGGTTTAATGTTTGACTCTGATTCTTCTTTCTTCTCGACCATTGATTCCTCTTCCAAATCTTTCTCTTTCAGGGATTTCCCGATAAACCGGGCCCAAAAATAGCCCGCCAGGGATACCGGAATAGAAACCAGCAACCCAAAAATCAATACCATCCCCAAATCTGCCTCTAAAATGGCTGCGGCCGCCAGAGGCCCTGGTGTTGGAGGTACAAATACATGGGCTGCATACAATCCAGTGGCCAACGCAATCGCGAAGACCAGCACCGGAATTCCTGTTTTTTTGCTGATGGCCTTGTTCAACGATGACAGAATGATAAACCCTGAATCGCAAAATACCGGGATGGAAATAACATACCCAGCAAGGTTGATAGCCAATGGAGAACGCTTTAATCCAATCAAGCTTAATACCGCATTGGCCAAAACCTTGGTGCTTCCTGTTTTTTCAAGATAGATACCAATCACCGTCCCAAAAGCAATGACCAGACCGATACTGGACAATGTCTTACCAAAACCTTCTCCTATCGCAGTCATGATTTCCTTGGGCGAAAGACCCAACAAAAAACCAGAGACGACAGCGGCAATTGTCAATGAAAAAATGGGGCTCATTTTAAAACGGACTGTGGCAAAGACAATAAAGAGTACCACAACGGGAAGGATGAGTAGTTCCATCTGTATTTTTTGGTGATTCCCTTTAAATATAAAGCAATATCCCTACTTTAGCATCCATGCGAACGGATAAAAAACTATTGGTAAAGGGATTTAAGTTTATCGGGTACACCACCGGATTGATGTTTTTGGCCCCGTTTGTCATCTACCAGGCATTCAAAAACGAGGAACATCCTGCCTATATCCCAGTGTTGATCATCGGCTTGATCTTGGCAATAGCTGCGATTGCCTTTGGATTTTACACCATCAAAATTTTTATGGATTCACTGTTCGGGAAAAAGACCAAAAATTAGTCCTCTTTTTCAGGGCTTTTGTTTTTCCACTTGTTGCTCAGCTGTGCGTAATCGTAATCCAGAACGGATTTTTGCCGTTCCAACCGTTTGGAAGCGAAGGCCCGTTGTAAAATATCCTCAATCAAATAATCCTCATGGATTTCCTCCGGATGGAACTCTTCCTTGATACTGATCTTAAAGGCTTTGGCCGTGGTATTGTACCAAAAAGCACGCCAGCCACTCCGAAGTTCCTTAACCAAGTTGAAGGCCGTTTTCCCAGTTTGGCGGTAAATCAACTTGACCAAGATCTGCCCCTCAGTTCGTGTTAGTTTTTTAAGTTCTTCCGAAAATTCACCCTCAATGTATTTCTGGACTTTCTTTGTATAGCGTTTCTTATGGCGGCGACGTTTAATTTTGGCCAGACTGTCATTCAATTCCACCAAACGTTCCGCGGCCAGTTTTGCATATGGATAGACCTTTAAGGTCTTGCGTCGTAAGATATAATAGCTGAGCTTTTCCTTTCTATTTGCAAATTCAAGCTTCCCGAACAAGAACACTTCATCGAGTTCGATGGAACTCAACAAAATGGAGTCTCCCTCGAACCGTACGTAATATTCGTTAATGGAATCCTTACTGGTCTCTTGGATGGAATCTTTGCCAGTCTCTTGGGCAAAACAAAGGCCCGAGCCCAAGAAAAAAAGGAGTAAAATTCGATATCGCAGCATGCGGGGCATTTCTCAAAAGTCCTGCCAAAATTAAGGATAAACCCACGATTTGGCTATTAAATAAAAGTGAATATTGTTATGTTTGTGGACTAAACTACGTACATGGCAGCATCTAAAATCATCACCGCAAAGTCCTTAAAATTCTTCGAAAAATACCTAAATAATGCGTCCCCAACAGGTTACGAATGGGAGGGTCAAAAAATTTGGATGGACTATTTAAAACCCTATGTGGATGATTTTATTACCGATACGTATGGCACTGCTGTAGCTGTGGTAAATCCTGATGCGAAGTACAAAGTGGTCATCGAAGGCCATTCTGATGAAATATCATGGTACGTCAACTATATCACCGATAATGGATTGCTCTACGTCATTCGAAATGGGGGAAGTGACCATCAGATCGCTCCGTCCAAATGGGTGAACATACATACCAAAAAAGGAGTTGTAAAAGGTGTCTTTGGATGGCCCGCTATCCACACACGAAACCGGGCTAAAGAGGAACCACCAAAACTCAACAATATCTTTATCGACATCGGAGCCAAAGACAAGAAAGAGGTGGAAAAAATGGGAGTGCACGTCGGATGCGTCATAACCTACCCCGACGAATTCCAGGTGTTGAACAAGGACAAATTTGTGTGTCGAGCCTTGGACAACCGCGCCGGTGGCTTTATGATCGCAGAGGTTGCCCGATTGTTGCATGAAAATAAAAAGGAACTGCCCTTCGGGTTGTACGTGACCAATTCAGTACAGGAAGAAATTGGATTGCGGGGCGCCGAAATGATCACGCAGACCATCAAGCCTAACGTCGCTATTGTGACCGATGTTTGCCATGATACCACCACCCCGATGATTGACAAGAAAAAGGAAGGTGAAACCTCCATAGGTTCTGGGCCAGTGATTTCGTATGCTCCTGCCGTACAAAATAAGTTACGGGAACGCATCATTGAAACTGCGGAAGCTCAAAAAATACCCTTCCAACGGTTGGCCTCTTCGCGCTACACGGGAACGGACACGGATGCCTTTGCCTATAGTAATGGCGGAGTAGCCTCTGCGCTGATTTCCTTGCCGCTTCGGTACATGCACACTACCGTGGAAATGGTACACAAAAGCGATGTGGAAAACGTGATCCGTTTAATCTACGAGACACTGTTGACCATTAAACAGGGGGAGACATTTAGCTATTTTGACTAAAAAAGTGCCATTTCGAGCGGAGTCGAGAAAGACAGGTTTTGTTAATATTTTCACACTAAGCTTGTTGAAGTGTGAATTCTGTTTTCATTTTTCACATCCTTCGACAGGCTCAGGATGACATTTTCCCTGTTACAAATTTCGACAAGCTCAATGTGACGTATCTGATTTATGGACGAACGTATCGACATACTGGACGAGGATGGCAACCCTACCGGGCAAAGCTACCTAAAATCCGAAGCGCATGCCAAAGGTTTGTTCCACCCGACCATTCATGTTTGGTTCTACACTACTGCCGGAGAAATCCTATTTCAACAACGTGCAAGCAATAAGGACACCTTCCCATCCCTTTGGGATGTTTCTGTAGCCGGACACATTGGTGCAGGAGAAGAAATCACTAAAGCCGCAGTACGGGAGGTCGAAGAGGAAATTGGTTTGACCATCTCCGAAGTGGACTTAAAACCCGTTGGAGTCTTCAAATCCGTACAAAAACACGCCGAGAATTTTATCGATGCAGAATTTCACCATACGTTTTTATGCGAATTGAAAGTGTCCATTTCAAGTTTGGTCAAACAGGAAAGTGAAGTGGAAAATCTAAGATTATTACCGTTGGATGAGTTCGAAGCGAAAGTGGACAACAACAACTTGGAAGGTTTCGTGCCGAACGAATCATCGTACTATACCAAAGTTATTTCGGAAATAAAAAAAAGGCTGTTATACTAATGATTGTTAGGTCGAGCGCAGTCGAGACCTGCATGAGTCGCCTTTTTTATCCTTGAATCAAGGCCATAAAATCCTCTGGCGCTTCCAAACGATACGATTTTTGCTCACCCGTGTCCATGTTTTTCACCACAAACTCCCCTTTGGAAAGTTCCTGCTCCCCAATCAATACGACATAAGGTACCTGTCGATTGTTCGCATATTTCATCTGCTTCTGCATCTTGGAATTGGTTGGGTAGACCTCTGCCTTGATGCCATTTGCCCGTAGCTTGCTCACCAATTGCATGGCGGCCAATGCTTCGGATGTTCCAAAGTTGACGCAAAGCACATCGATGGACTTGCTGAGCGTTTCAGGAAATAGATTCAATTCCTCCAGAACCAGATAAATACGGTCGAGTCCGAAGGAAATGCCCACGCCGCTGATGTCCTTCAAACCAAAAATTCCGGTGAGATCATCATAACGACCGCCCCCACCAATGGAGCCCATCCTCACCCCTTCGGGAGCACTCACCTCAAAAATGGCGCCTGTGTAGTAGTTGAGTCCGCGGGCCAAGGTCACATCCAATTGCAATTGTGCGGATTGCAGCTCCAAAGTCTCAATGTTGGTAATAATCTCTTCGAGTTCCGAAACCCCGGTCATCCCCAATTCAGAATCAGACAACAGGTTTTTTAATTGCCCTAGTTGTTCACTTGGAGTGCCGGACATGGCAAACAAAGGTGACGCCTTTTCAATGGCCTGTTCCGAAATACCCTTGGCCAACATTTCTTTTTTAACACCCTCCTCGCCTATTTTATCAAGTTTGTCGAGCGCTACTGTGAAATCCACCAGTAAATGTCGAATACCAATCACTTCCGTGATTCCGGAAAGAATTTTTCTGTTGTTGATTTTGATGGTGACCCCATTTAAGCCCAAATCAGTGAAAACAGCATCGTACAGTTGTACCAGCTCCACCTCTTGCAGCAGGGAATTGGTGCCGACGACATCGGCATCGCATTGGTAAAACTCCCGAAAACGCCCTTTTTGTGGCCGATCCGCCCGCCAAACAGGTTGAATCTGATAGCGCTTGAAGGGAAAATCCAGCTCATTTTGGTGCATCACCACATAGCGTGCAAAGGGTACCGTAAGATCATATCGGAGGGCTTTCTCCGTGATTTTCGGGCTTAACGAAGCGGAGTTCTTGGAACTGTAGGTAACATCATCCACTTTGGAGATAAAATCCCCCGAGTTCAAAATCTTAAAGATCAAGCGGTCGCCCTCTTCCCCATATTTGCCCAACAAAGTCTCGGAATTCTCAAAGGACGGGGTCTCAATGGGCTGAAATCCATAAACCTCAAAATGCTTTTTGATGGTCTGGATGATATAGTCGCGCTTGGCGACCTCCGTTGGAGAAAAATCCCGGGTTCCCTTGGGTATGGATGGTTTTTGTGGCATGTGCAAAAAATTCTCGTGCAAATATACGGGGTTTGCGGGTTTGGGTAAAACCCTTCCACCAAGTGCTAAGTTCTCCAAGTAAGCCAAAGGTCAATTTAAAACGGGTATTCATCAATTCAGCCAAAATCCAGCGTTGTAACTGAAATACTTTTAGTGAAGTTTCACCTTAAAACATATAATTATGAGATTTAGATTTTTTTTAATACTGGGCTGTCTTCTTGGTATGATGACCATTATATCCTGCTCTGGTGAGGATGGGGTTGACGGTGTTGACGGAATCGACGGGGTCGACGGGGTTGACGGGGTTGACGGGGTTGATGGGGTTGACGGGGTTGATGGTAATCCCGGCCAAGATGGTAACGCCAATGTAAAACGGTTTGATCTAGATGTTTCTACTTTTGATGGCACCAGTTGGTTTTTTAATCTTATTGATGACACCAACTTGGGCATTGCCAAAGAAGACCTGAACCATTACGCTTTCCTTTTTTATCTAAAACAAGATTCCCAAGTATCAGTCATCCCAATACCGGGGCGTTTAAGAATACATGGGGAGTACTGTAGCCTAAGCATCAGTATGGTCACCGGCGGTGTTTTCATTTATTTCTGGAATCTTGATAATACTGCTCATCTAACGGAACAGGGAGAATATGATATTCTTAGAATAGTGGCCATAGAAACCACAGATACAACTAAAAATGGTAATGGGGATGCCATGGCCCAGCTTAAGGCTGCCGGGGTGGACACCAACGACTACCATGCCGTAATGGCCTATTTTGGTCTAGAGTAAAACATTTCTTTTCTTTACCTATGTAAGCGGTATTTCCAAGTATGGGGGTTCCGCTTTTTTTTTGATCTGGAGAGGAGGGTGAAGGGGGAAAATGAAAGGTGAAGGGTTAAAGGTTGGGGCGATAATTAAAAAATAGGGTTCCGTCATACCGAACTTGTTTTGGCATCGCATAAAGCTCAGGGCTATGTTGTGGGGACCCTGAAACACTTCGACTTCGCTCAGTACAGGCAAGTTTAGGGTGACGTACTGGTAGGTTTAGGGTGAAGGGTAACACGAATTTCACAAATTTACTTGAATCTAGGGGTGGAGGGTCAAGGGTTTAAGGGTGAAGGGTGGAAAGGTGTTGGGTGAAGGGTAAAAGGTGAAGGGGTCTTGTAATAAAAGTTCCAACGATCCAATAGTCCAACTATCTAACTATCTAAAAATCCAAGAATCCAGACTACTCCATAATCTGCTCAAACCACTGGTAAAGTTCACCTTTGGTGATGACAGCGCCTTGCTGAATCAGGTTGAATTTGTCCATGTTCTTATCATCGGAATAGGCTTTAGAGGCGGTGAGGTACTCCACAAAATCGGATTGGAAATTCCGTTTGAACCAACCAAACCCTTGTTCGGTGCGCAAATCGATCTCGGGATTCATCACTTTTACCGAAAAGAGTTTCATCTCCTTTTCCGTAAGGTGGAACAAGTGCATGTGCAGTTCCGAAATGTTCTCCAAATATTCCACTTTGGAAAGCACACCTTCCCAGACGAGGTCACTGAATACATCGAGTTCCTCCTCGGCCACTTCGGGTTTTTCTTCTTTGATGGTTTTCCACTCCTCCGCGGTAATGGACTGGGTGGCCAAAAAGTTGATGAATTCCGGATGTAGTTCCTCCAATTGTTGCTTTGTCAGCCTTCTGTACTTCATCCTGCAAAAATAAAAAAAGGCCGTGCTATGCACGACCTTTCCTGAATTAATCTTAACTAATTAGTTGAAGATATATCGTAGACCGAACTGCATTTGCCATCTGGAAATCAAATCTGGATTGTTGACAAAAGTGGTGGTCTGTGTGGTATCGAAACTGTACACCGGATTTCCGGTTCCATCGATGGTAACTCCCAAAGGCTGGGTGGTCCTTGGGTCTTGAACCACACCCCAATCGGAATTGATCAGGTTGCCCAGGTTCAAGATATCGATACTGAACTGGATGGTGTTTTTCTTATCGGCCACATTAAAGTTAAAGTCTTGAAGGATCTTTACATCCCAACGGCCTGTCCAAGGTCTTAGGATATCGTTTCGACCGGCGTACTCTCCCCTTCTTGCATTCAAATATTCATCCTGTTGGATAAAGGCCTCGAAAGCATCGCGTTGGTCGGCAGACACAAACTGCTGCTGCTGCAATTGTGAAGCTGTAGGAATAAAAATCAAATCGTTGGTAAACGATCCATCGTTGTTGATGTCCCCAGAATAGGTATAGGAGAAACGACCGCCTTGTGCATACTCAAAAAATGCCCCGATAGAAGTGCCCCATGTACCGCCGCTGTATAACCAAGATTTGTTCAACTGACCAATGATACGGTGCTTGTTTCCAAACAAACTTGGGGAAGTCACCGCAGTGTTCACGTTTCCGAAAGCTGGGTTCAAATCGAAAATATCGCTACTGATCTCCGCTCCAAGGGAGTTGACATCAAAGCTTTCCAAAAAGTTGTAGGCGACGCTCGCGAACAAGTTGTTGTCGAACTGCTTCTGTAACTTAAACGACCAGTTGAAGGAATAGCCCTCATCCACATTGGAAAAAACATAGGCATTGGTCGCGCCACCAAAAATCTGCGCCCTATCTGAAGCCAGATATATAGGACGACTGTCCACACCGGGAAGTGTTCCGGTTGGGGTTCCAGCACCAAAGTTATTCACTGTTGCGGCATTCAAATCTTGCGTATAAATGATATCGGTACTTGCCACAATGCCATTTTCAAAACGGTAATCCGCACCCAAGTTGCTTCGCCATACCTGTGGGAACTGGAAGTTCGGATTTGTAGTCTGGTAGAAGAAGAAATCCGTACTCTGCACTTGGTTTCCTACCCAAACGAATGGAAATCTTCCTGAAAAAATACCAGATCCACCTCTAATTTGAAGGCTTTGATCACTTTTTACATCCCAATTGAACCCAAGTCGTGGCGACCATAAAATACCATTGTCCGGTAAATCCAAACTGTTTAGGAAAATAGCATCGCCATTTTCATCAAAATATTGAATGTCCGGTGCATAGGTTCCGCCCTCTGCCAATAATCCTCCTTTTCTATCGATATTTTCCTGAACCAAATCACGGGTTTCAAAATATAGGGGCTTATCGGCACGTATTCCATAGGTCAATTTAAAGTTATCGGTGACATTCCATTCATCCTGAATGTAGAAAGCCAACTGCCCTACATGGGTCTCTGCAAGGTTCCAGCCTCCCGGAGTACCGATAGGTACGGCATTATTAGAAGCGAAGATGTTTTCGGCATTGGAGATAGCGTCCCCAATCAAGCCATTGTCAACAGCATCCAAGAACGCATCCACACTCGGGAAATCGGCAAATACCCCAACAGCTCCCCTAGCATCGGCAAAGAAGTATGTCCCAAGATTGAAAGAGTTGAAGAATTCAAAGTTTTCATACGAAAACCCTACAGTAAAGGTGTGGTCACCACTGAAAAAATTCATGTTATCAGTAATCTGGAACACGCGTTGTTCCAACCTATTGTTGATTGAAAAAGGTTCATGCCCTGCAACTATGGCCCTTACCCCATCTTGTTGAATATTGATGGCCGGCGCAGGTGAAGAAAACGGATTCCGGAAATCATCAAAAAAGGAATACCCAACCTGTAGTTTGTTGGTTACTGTACCATTATTAAAGGTAGAGTTCAATTCAGCCAAAAAGGAATCGATATTGTTATTGATCTCGTAACCACTGTTGGCAAACTGCAAGGTGGTGGCATCCGGTCCCCTACGACCGATGGCAAATTCATTGGCCGTCAAATCCCTCGATGCCCTTAAAAAGTTATAGATCAACGCCAATCTGTTGTTGTCGTTGATGTTCCAATCCAATTTTAGGATACCTTTTGTGGACTCGGTATCCAACAAATAGCCCTCAAATGGACCGGTCTGGTAACCCAATCCGCCCAATGCATCGGATACCAATTGTAGATCATTGGCAGAAACCCTGGAAACGTTATTACCTCCCTGCCCTCTATCAGCCACGAAGTTGGATCCCAAATCTTCCCGTTGATCGCGCTCAAAATTCGCGAATACGAAAAGCTTGTTCTTTACAATGGGAGCCCCTATACTGATCCCGAACTGGGTCTGGGTCAGGTCCGGAACAAAAATATCCTCTCCCTCAACCTTACTACCAGTCAAGTCTTGATTTCTAAAAAAGGTATAAACGGTTCCTTTTACCTCGTTGGTACCACTTTTAGTCACTGCGTTTACAGCAGCACCTGTAAATCCGGCTTGGGTCACGTCCTATGGTGCTAAAGAAAGCTGAATCTGATCGATCGCGTCCAAGGAAATGGGCTGTGCATTGGTCTGTCCACCAGGCGTGGCTGCATCCAGACCAAATGGGTTGTTAAAGATAGAGCCATCCAAGGAGAAGTTGTTGTACTGTGCATTACGCCCTCCGAAAGAGTTCCCGTCGGAAGTAGGCTCCAATCGTGTAAAATCCTGAGCCGAACGGGTAATTGTAGGCAACCGTGTCAATTCCCGTCGTCCGACACTGGTCTCGGCTCCGGTCCTATCGCTACCGAAGGTACCGGTTTGATCGGAGACTAGGACAACTTCATCCAAAGCCTGACTTTCCGATACCATTGAAATGTTGTAGTTGAACGTCTTACCCAATGTTAGAAAAATGTCGTTCCGTACGCTGGTTTTGAATCCGACATAGGAAATAGTGACCTCGTAGGGTCCACCTATTCTTAAATTAAGGAGGTTGAATCGACCTTCCTCATTGGTGATCGCTCCGTAACGCGTACCCGTTGGTGTGTGCACGGCTACTACATTCGCCCCAAAAAGTGGCGCCTGTTGGTCATCAAGAACTGTACCCCTGATGTTTGATGTGGTGACTTGTGAAAAAGCCGAAGTGAATACCATACAGAACAGTATTCCCAATGGTAGAAATTTCTTCATAAAGTGTAGAGTTATGTTTTGAGTATCTACAAACATAGACAAAAAAAAGAGCTATGCGTGCATAGCTCTTTACAAGTTATCAACCAAAAATTTAATCGTTATTTGGCCTCTGCTATTACCTCAAAAGGAAAGTCAACAATGACTTCTCTATGAAGTCTGATTTGTGCATCATAAGGTCCTACCCTTTTGATCGTTCCTCCTTTTATATTGATAAATTTTCTGTCTATTTGATGACCTGCTTTATCCAAAGCAGCTGCCAAATCGATGTTACTCACAGACCCAAACAATTTGTCGCCAGTTCCCACTTTAGCAGGGATGCGAATCTCCAATTGTTTAAGCGCCTCAGCTTTAGCGTTGGCCTCATCGATGATCTTCTTTTCTTTATGGGCACGTTGCCTTAGGTTTTCAGCCAACACCTTTTTCGCAGAAGGTGTGGCCAAGGCAGCCAATCCTTGAGGGATTAGATAGTTTCGTCCGTAGCCGTTCTTAACGGTCACAATGTCGTCCTTAAAACCTAAATCCTGTACGTCTTGTTTTAAAATAAGCTCCATTCTTCACTAATTTTTTATTTCAACATATCACCAACATACGGCATTAGGGCCAAGTGACGTGCACGCTTAACGGCTTGTGCCACTTTTCTTTGGTATTTCAAGGAAGTTCCGGTAAGCCTTCTGGGAAGTAATTTCCCTTGCTCGTTCACCAACTTCATCAAAAAATCAGGATCCTTGTAATCGATGTACTTGATACCGGACTTTTTAAACCTGCAATACTTTTTTTGCTTGCTGGTTTCTATGTTAAGGGGGGTCAAATATCGAATTTCCCCGTCTTTCTTTGCTTTCGCTTGTTGTTCAATAGATGCCATACCCTATGCGTTCGCTTTTAATTTGGTTCTTCTCTTTTCTGCCCAAGCAATTGCATGCTTGTCCAGCTTAACGGTCAAAAAGCGCATAACACGCTCATCTCTCCTGAACTCCACTTCGTAAGGTGCAATCACCTCACCGGGAGCGGTGAATTCAAATAAGTGGTAAAACCCACTTTTTTTGTGTTGAATGGGATAGGCCAATTTTTTTAGTCCCCAATTCTCCTTAGAGACCATTTTGCCACCATTCTTAATCAAGAAATCTTCGAATTTCTTGACTGTTTCCTCTATCTGGGTGTCAGACAGAACGGGATTTAAAATGAAAACAGTTTCGTAATGGTTCATATAATATATTTTTAAAGGAGCGCAAAAGTAGCAATAATTAATTCCCTCCGCAAGAAAAGCCAAAAAACTTCGTTTAAAATACAAGAGTTATTAACATTTATGAACCGATCAAACCTACGTAACGTATATGGTAATATACACAACAAAATAGACCATGTTTACATCTTTTGTTGCACTTAAACGTCAATTTTGTGTAATTTGCCGATGATTTAAAACCCTACAAATCACCCCATTCTATGAAATTAAAAAGTATAATTGTCGACGACTCCTCAATGCAACGGATGGCTGTTGCTAAACTGGTCAACAATCACCCACATCTTGCCTTGGTAGCTGAGTACAGTAATGCTATTGAAGCTAAAAACGGTCTGAAGAACCACGAGATCGATTTGATTTTCCTTGATGTTGAAATGCCTATCATCAGCGGATTTGATCTTTTGGAAGCCCTGGAAAACCCACCACAAGTGATTTTAATCACTGGAAAGCCCGATTATGCACTTAAGGCTTTCGATTATGATGTAACCGATTACCTTCACAAACCCATCACTTTGGCCCGATTTGAAGCATCTGTTAAAAGAGCCGTGACCAAGTACGAGCAAATGAACAGGGTAGACGAAGATGAGGAGCACATTTTTGTAAAGAGTAACCTTAAAAAGCGCAAGGTTATCTTAAATGATATTAAATGGATCGAAGCATTGGGAGATTATATTAAATTGGTGACCGATGAAGCCAATATTGTGATTCTTTCCACCATGAAATCCTTTGAGCAGCAATTGCCATCGGAAAAATTTCTACGTATCCATAAATCCTATATTGTGAATCTGGAGAAGATTGAGAAATTCAACAGTAAAAACGTTGAAGTTGGGGGTAGACAGATTCCATTGAGCAGAAACAAAAAAACAGAGCTGGCGGAAGCGCTTGCCAACGTTTAAGTTTAGTTATATGTGGTCGACGTTGTAGACCAGTCTTACACTTTTATACTTGGAAATAGCATTAAAAGATTTTTCGATTCTTTTAATGCTATTTTTTGTTTGGGGCAGTGATTGATTTCTGGGGATTTTAATCAATATATTTTTAAGGTACTCTCTTCGAATTCTGGACACAGGAGGATATTCCGGACCTAAAATTTGCTGTCCAAGTACATTTCGCAGTGAAGTTGCAAACCACTCCGAAGCTTCATTCAATTTGTTGAAATCCCTATCCTTTAATGTAAGTTTGATGATACGCACAAGCGGGGGGTATTTAAATTGCTCCCGCTCGTAGACCTGCTCGGCGAACATCTTCTCGTAATTATTGGTGGTGACCTGTTGCAATATCTGATGGTACGGATTATAGGTTTGGATAAGCACCTTCCCCCGTTTACTCGTTCTGCCCGCCCTCCCTGCTACCTGGGTGAGCAGTTGAAAGCTCCGTTCATGGGCGCGGTAGTCGGGAAAGTTCAGCAACGAATCCGCATTCATGATTCCCACCAGACTCACGTTTCTAAAATCCAGTCCTTTAGTTACCATTTGCGTTCCGACAAGAATGTCCATTTCCTGGTTTTCAAAGGCAGTGATTATTTTTTCATAGGCATATTTTCCACGGGTGGTATCCAAATCCATGCGTTGGGTAGTGGCTTCGGGGAAGAGTTGTTGCAGTTCCTCTTGGATCTGTTCCGTACCAAAACCCTTTTTATCCAACGTAAAACTGCCACAGGCCAAACAACTCTGCTGTAGAGCCATATGATAGCCACAATAGTGGCATCGCAATTGATCCCGATGTTGATGATAGGTAAGGCTCACATCACAATTGGGACATTGCGCCACATGGCCACAGGTAGTGCACTCAACTACGGGGGCGTATCCCCTACGGTTTTGAAAAAGGATTACCTGCTCCCCTTCATCTAAAGCCTCTGTAATGGCATTGATCAGGGTTTCCGAGAAATGGCCTTTCATTCGTTTCTTACGGGTGGCTTCTTTAATGTCGACCAAGGATATATCGGGCAGTAACACCTCGCCATATCGATATGGAATGGAGGCATAGCCGTATTTTCCCTTTTTGGCGTTGTCCATACTCTCAACACTGGGGGTTGCCGATCCCAACAAGCAATACGCCTTGTGTAATGAAGCTAGCACAATGGCCGCATCCCGGGTGTGGTATCTCGGAGCCGGGTCGAATTGCTTAAAGGAACTTTCATGTTCTTCATCAACAACGACCAATCCCAGGTTGGAGAATGGCAAAAACAAGGAAGAACGGGCACCAATTACAATTTGGGCTTTTTCTGCATTGCCCATGACATTGTTCCAGACCTCCACACGCTCGTGGATGCTGTATTTGGAATGATATACGGATACCTTTGTTCCGAAAAAACTGCGCAATCTGCTGATCAACTGCGAAGTCAGCGCGATTTCGGGAAGCAGATACAGTACTTGTTTGCCTTGTTCGAGACATTCTGCAATGAATTTGATGTACACTTCGGTCTTTCCTGAAGAGGTCACTCCATGTAGCAATACCGTCCTGTCCTCGGAAAAACCTTTGGCAATGGCCTGCAACGCTTCTTGCTGATGGTCGTTCAAGGTAATATCATCTACAGATTTTGAACCTTCCTCATGCTGCACCCGATCCGTTCTGATGTGGTATTCCTCCAACACGGATTTATCAATCAGGGACTTGATAACTGCCCTAGAGCAACCACTTTCTTTTTCGAGATCGGCAATGGGAATCGGCTTTTTTGTCCGTGTCTGAATCTGAAAAAGTGATAATACCACTTGACTTTGTTTGGGCGCTCTGGTCAATTCCTCCAATAAAGCCTCAAGTTTTGATTCTTGCTGAAACTCTTCAGCCAGCTTAACATACCGAACCATCTTGGGCTTGTACTGCTCATACAGTTCTTCTTTCTGCAGAACGATTCCCTTTTGCACCATCCGGTTGATAAGCGGCAGTACGTTTTTTTTGTCCACAATGCCGCTGATTTCCCCAACTTTCAAAGCGGATTGATGTTGTAAGGCTTCGTACACCAAAAACTCGTCATCCTTTAAATCCAGATCATTGACTACGCGCGCCTTATTCGGTAAGACCAAAGTTTCACTTTCCAATAAAAAAGCACTGGGTAAAGCACTGCGCATCACCTCCCCCAGGGTGCACATATAATACTGTGCTATCCATTCCCAATGTTTCAGCTGAAATGCATTGACCAAAGGGGTTTCATCTAAAATTTGATAGATTTCCTTCGCCTCATAAGCCTCAGGAGCTTCTTGATGCACATTATAGGCCAATGCGGTGTAAATCTTTGATTTTCCAAAAGGGACTGCGACGCGCATGCCTGCCTGGATAAAATTGGCTTCTTGTTCCGAAATTTTATAGGTGAAAAGTCTTTCGAGGGGAATTGGAAGAACAACATTCAAAAAATAGCCCATACATTATTCCTCCGTTACTCTGTGCCAGGTTTGTGTTCGGTATAAAAAGGCAAGATACCCCCTCACCTTAAGCTTGTTGTTGTCATCGGGATCCAACCATACCTTGCCGCGGTAAGTGGTGCCGTTTTCTGGATCCAAGAGGTTACTTCCCTTATACTCGCCATCATCATTTGGTTTAAAATTCCGAATGATGTGCATTCCCTTTACGGGTTTATCCTTGAGTTCCCCCTTGCATTTGATACATAGAGCGTCTTCCTTACCTTTTTCAAGAACCTGAAGAATCTTGGCCTGCAGACGACCATTTTTCTCATAAACGTTGACGATGGCCTTTGTAATTCCGGTTTTATCATCCACAGTGCGCCATTTCCCAAAAACGGTTTGGGACCACGCGAGTGGACCAATCAAGATGCAAATCCACAGTAAAAAACTAGGAAGCTTCTTTCTGTTTTTCATGTTTCTTTTTTAAAGAGTTTAGCGTCGCATTCAGTTCAAACCCCAATAGAAGGATGTTGGAGTTTAACCAAATGAACACCATCAAAATCAATAATCCCCCTAATGCACCATACAACTCGTTATATCTTGCAAATTTTTCAACGTAGACCCCAAAAAGATACGAGGTAAGTACAAAGAGCAAGGTGGTCATCAATGCCCCAGCCGAGAAAAATCGAGCTTGCCGACCCTCTGCGGTACCAAAATAATAGAGAATCGCGGTGGTGAGGTAAGAAAGCAGCATAAAGAACAGCACCTTGGTAACCTGAATCCCAATGGTGTCCCCTTTTTCAATGTCGTATCCCAAGGTCTTTCCCAGGTATTCGCTGGTGTATTCAACTATATAGAATTCAAAATATACAAATGCTACCGCCCCGATAATCAGCAAAATGGATAAAATCAGCCCTACCATAAGGGCATAGGCGTATTGCCGAAAAAAGTTGCGAGTGAGCTCCACATGGTAGGAGTTTTCAAAGCCACCAAAAATGGCATTCACCCCATTGGCCACCAAAAAAATGGACACCACAAAAGCTGAAGACAAGAGTCCACCACGTTTCTGGTCTTTGATCTGCTGGTAGATTTCTCCGAAATAATCACTGGTAGCTGATGGAAGAAATGATTCCAAAAAAATCAGGAACTGGGCATCAAAGTTTTCATTGCCCACGCTGGCGTAGGGAATGATAAACGGCAACAGCGTCACCATAAAAATCAAAAGCGGAAACAAAGCCATGAACAGACTGAACGCAATGGAACTTGCTCGTGTAGAAAGTGTACCCTTTACAATCCCAAGCACATACATTTCCACCAAATCATAGAAGGAGAGCCCCTCAAAAGCCTTTAACTTAATGTTCTTGAGCAATCGTACCAGCCAATTGACCACTGGGATTTTTTCCAACTTTTCTTCTACCGCTACCGACATTAAACTGCTTTTAAACTTAAGTCCATATTATGCACGGAATGGGTCAAAGCTCCAGAAGAAATGTAGTCCACCCCACACTCCGCATATTTCCGAATCGTATTTTCATTGATCCCTCCGGAAGATTCTGTGAGACACTGATTCCCGATCATTTCTACTGCTTTTCTAGTATCCGCATAGTCGAAATTGTCCAACAGGATACGATAAACTCCCTCCGATTGCAATATTTCTGTTACTTCTTCCAAATTTCTCGCCTCCACGATGATTTTTAAATCCCGATTTGTATCAGTAAGATACTGTTGTGTCTTCTGTATTGCCTTCGTTATACCTCCAGCAAAGTCGATGTGGTTGTCCTTCAGCATAATCATATCGTAAAGCGCAAAACGATGGTTCTCCCCTCCCCCAATTTTTACGGCCCACTTTTCCAACGCCCGAATACCTGGGGTGGTCTTTCGGGTATCCAGTATTTTGGTCTGCGTTCCTTCCAGCAACGTTACAAAATGGTTGGTCTTGGTCGCAATAGCGCTCATACGCTGCATGGCATTCAACACCAAACGCTCCGCTTTTAAGATGCTTTGGGAACTGCCTTCCACATAAAAAGCGATATCGCCGTATTTTACTGGAGTACCATCTTCAAGCAACACCTCAACCTCCATATTGGAATCTACATGGTCAAATACTTGCTGCGCAAATTTTATACCAGCGATAATTCCTTCATCTTTTACCAATAATTTGGCTTTTCCAGTGGCATTCCCAGGGATACAGGCCAACGAACTATGGTCACCATCCCCCACATCTTCCCTGATGGCATTCGCAATAATTAAGTCGATTTCATTTTCAAATTGAAGTGCTGTAATCATCCTTTTGGGGTTTCAACGAAAATACTAAAAACATCCATCCCAATCCTTTGTCATTTGGCATTGTTTATTTTGAAAAGTTAATTTTGGGCATGCAGATTACTTTGATCACCATCGGGAAAACAGATAGTGTCGAACTGTCCAAACTTATTGCGGTTTACGAAAACCGATTAAAGCACTACGTAAAATTCCGATTTGTCGTCCTTCCCGATATTAAGAACAGTAAAAATCTTTCAGAAGCCCAGCAAAAAGAGAAAGAAGGGGAATTGCTCCTTACCCAGCTTCAGCCTGCCGACACCTTGATACTATTGGATGAAAAAGGAAAACAACAGACCTCCATGGAACTTTCGCAATGGCTTCAGAAAAAAATGAACAGTGGTCTAAAAAACCTCGTGTTGGCCATTGGTGGCCCTTATGGTTTTAGCAATAAGGTGTATGAAAGGAGCAATGAAAAAATCAGTCTATCCAAAATGACGTTTTCCCATCAGATGGTCCGTCTGTTTGTAGTGGAACAATTGTATAGGGGCTTCACGATTTTACGGAATGAACCCTATCATCACCAATAGTTTCCTGATCTGAGCTCATAAGATTGTATTTTTCCAAAAAGCTTTCCACTTTTCTAATGACAATATGATGTGGTTTGGACTCTTTCGTGGTTTTTTCAAGGGATTTTACCATGTTCTTGGAAACTTTTTTTAGATGGTCCAGTTCCTCTCCTATGAATCCATAGATTTCCTTTTGTCGTTCTGGGTTTTTCTCAACCTTCAAAACATATTGTAGATCCTCTATATTCTTCATGTGTGAAGTGAATACATGTGATTGGTGCCATGCAATCTCGGAGAGTTTTTTCTTTTGATCCATAATCCTGCTAATAATGGGATTCACGATAAAGAAAATCTCAAAAAAGATGATCACAATAGAGAATATCGCCAGCTCCAGTTCAATGATCATCATGGTTTTAAGATCCTTTTCTGATTTTTTCTGAAATTGGTTCACAATTCCATCCATGATCGCCAAAAAGCGGTCTACTCGGTAACGAACATCATTAAAGGAAACGTTCTTATAGTTTTGGAAATCTTTCAATTCGCTGTACAACCAGTTTAAATGAGGTTCGAGCCTCCTGAATTCCCTTTCTATCTCGGGGTCATCCATTGGTTCTATTTTCAATGCTTTATTGCCATGCTGTAGAAATCCGTTCATTTGGTACAACTTGGTAAGTGTGAGTTTCATTTCTGCATAATCGCAATTGTGGTATCTACAGGAATAAAATTCATTCAACAAGCGTTGACTGAGCATTCGCTGTCGACCCGAAAGGTTTACGATCAATGCCGTGGACCGTTGTTGACTGAGGGAATATTGCGTCATG
>JANQRD010000039.1 GCA_028284725.1 Allomuricauda sp.
AAATCATAATATTCCGTATTATGAAAGGAATTGTTTTTACAGAGTTTTTGGAAATGGTCGAGTCCACCTATGGGCTCGAGACCGTTGACGCCATTATCGAAAACTGTGATCTTCCCTCCGGAGGTGTTTATACTTCTGTGGGCACGTACAGCTTCAACGAGATGGTAAGTCTCCTTTCCGAGCTCAGCAACAAAACCGGTATTTCACAAGAAAACCTGTTGTACTCCTTTGGGCATTACCTTTTTGTAGGTCTGGCCAAGGCTCATCCCGAAGTGGTTGCAAGCTATCGAACTCCAATCGGACTTCTTACCTGTATCGAGGATCATATCCATGTACATGTCAAGAAACTCTACCCCGATGCAGAACTCCCCCAATTCAAAGTCTTATCAAAAACCGAAAAATCCTTGGAACTGATCTACAGCTCCTCAAGGGGATTATATGCATTGGCTCATGGACTCATTGTAAAAACGTTCGAGCATTTCGAGAAACTAGTGAAGGTTGATTATAAACTATTAAATGAAAGCGGCACAGAAGTCAAGTTTGCAATCGTCCAAAATGGATAGCAACCAAGTTTCCATTTTAAAGCGGGCGCTCGAACGTGAGAAGAAGGCACGTAAAGTTGCTGAGAACTTGTTGGAGAACAAGGCAAAAGAACTTTACGATGCATCACTTCACTTAAAAGAGGCCAATGGACGTTTGGAAACCCTGCTGAACAATAAGGGAAGCCGTATTGATAGTGCTTTTGTCAATATCATCGACCCTTATGTGGTCATGGATTTGATGGGCACCGTAATGAACATGAACGCGTCGGCCAAGGAGTTCTTGGGGTACGACCACACCAAGGAGGAGATCGGTCTTTCCAACTTGGTGCATCCAGATTATGTGGAATACACCGCCGAATCGTTTCAGACTCTATTACAGGTTGGTATCTTGAAAAACTATACCGCAAAGATTGTCACGAAGAATCTTGGGGAGAAGTTTGTAAACATCAACGCCAGCCTTATTTACAACGAAGAAGGAAGGCCAATTGCCGCCCAAGGGGTAATTCGTGACATAACCCAAGAAGTGGAGATCCGCAAACTGCTTGAGAATCAGAAAAAGCAACAGGACATCATTGTTGAGAATTCCTCGTTGGGTATTTTACTTATTGTAGACGATAAAATCATCAAGGCCAATAAATCCTTCATTGATCTGTTGGGTTATTCCGAGGTGGAACTGATAAAACTTTCCCTTGATGATATTTCATCCATAGAGGACAGTGATCTATATGATAATCTGTTGCAAAAAAGTCTGGAAAACGACACTAAAAAGTTCTCCATAGTCAGGAAATTCTACAAGAAAAATGGACAGACGTTGTATGGCAAAACCTCAATGAGTTCTGTGATGGATGCCAATGGGGTAATTGAGTATAGCGTGGCCATGATCGAGGATATTACCCATGAGAAAATTTCCGAGGAAAAGCTCAAGGCATCCGAAGAACGCATGGCGACCCTGATCAAGAATTTGCAGACAGGGATCCTGCTTGAAGATCAAGACCGAAAAATCGTTCTGGCCAATCAAAAGTTTTGCGACTTGTTCGGTATTCCAGTGTCCCCCGATGTGCTCAAAGGTGTGGATAGTGCAAAGTCGATCCACAAATACAAAAACATGTTTTTGGAAGCCGATTCTGCCATACAGCGAATCAGCGATGTAATAGCCAAAAAACAGTTGGTCACCGCCGATGAGATGGAGCTGTTGGACGGAAGGACTTTTGAGCGGGATTACATTCCATTGTTCAACAACGGGGAATACCAAGGGCATTTATGGAGTTATAGCGATGTGACCCTTCGAAAAAACTATAGAAAAAATCTAGAGGTACAGAAAGAGAAATACGGTAGTATCATCGCCAATATGAACCTTGGCCTAGTTGAGGTGGACAACGATGAGAATATATTGATGGTCAATCAGAGTTTTAGCGACATGATTGGCTATCCACCAGATCAAATGATTGGAAAGAACGCTGTGGATGTAGTGAAAATAATTGATGGTGGCTTGGAAAAGCTGAAGTTGCACAATGAAAAAAGAAAAGATGGAATTTCAGATTCCTATGAAGTGGCGGTAAAGGTGGCCAGTGGAGAAAAACGGTTTTGGTTGATCAGTGGAGCCCCAAGATATGACGACGCAGGTAAGGTAATCGGTTCCATCGGAATCCATCTCGACATTACGGAACAAAAGAATCTCGAATTGCAAAAAGAGAACCTGTTACAAGAACTCGAGGCGAGCAACAAAGGCCTTCAAGAATATGCCCATATCGTTTCCCACGATTTAAAATCCCCGTTGCGGAGTGTTAGCGCCTTGGCCAGCTGGTTGTACGATGACTACAAGGATACCCTGGATGAAAATGGACGCTACAACCTAAAAATGATGCAGGAAAAGATCGAGGGCATGGATAAATTGATTACGGGAATTCTCAAATATTCCACGGTCAATAACGATGTTCTCGATACGACAGAGGTAGATGTGAATAAAGTGATCCAAGAGATCGAGGAAATCATTTATATCCCTGAGCATGTCTCCATAAAATCAAAAAAGAAGCTACCTCTCATAAAGGCGGATAAGACCAAGATTCACCAATTGTTCCAGAACTTTTTGAGCAACGCTGTGGTCAATATCGACAAAAAGAAGGGCTTGGTGGAAATCGATTATAAGGAGCACGAAACCCATTGGGAATTTAGTATAAAGGACAATGGGGTTGGGATTCCGGAAGAATACCATGAGAAGATTTTCAAGATTTTCCAATCCATAGGAAACAACGAACGCTCAACGGGAATAGGACTTTCGATAGTGAAAAAAATCATTGATCGCTATAAGGGAAAGGTCTGGTTGGAAAGCGAAATAGGGGAAGGGACCACCTTCTACTTCACACTAAAAAAGAATTAAAAGCAATAAAGATGAAAGTAAATCAAGCGAAACGTTTTAAAGGAGGTCAATGGGAATTTGCCCAGAACGAACCCCTTAAAGAGCCATTGGTCTTAATTTTTGGAGATAGGTTCCTTTTGGAATCGGAAGACCTGCACCAAGAGGTGAAGGACCTTTATCCAGATGGGCACTTGGTTTTTGGATCCACTTCGGGAGAGATTATGGAGACTAATGTGTTTGAAGAAAGTATAACCCTAACTGCCATAGAATTTGAGCGCACCCAGTTCAAAATTGTAAGTGAGAACGTATCCGACTATGTGGATATCGAAAAAATGGGATTGGCCATTTCAAATGAGTTTGATAAGGAGCAACTCAGGCATATGTTCATTGTGTCGGATGGCAGTTTTGTAAATGGAAGTGGCCTTATCGAAGGATTGGAATCGGCAAAAGGATTTAGCGCATCAATCACGGGTGGACTCTGTGGTGATGGCGCCCGGTTCGAGAAAACACTGACCTCATACAATGAAAATCCGAAACAGGGAGAGGTGGTCGCCATAGGTTTTTATGGGGATACACTTGAAGTGTCCTATGCAAATTTCGGAGGATGGACGCCATTTGGGCCGGAACGGACCATTACCAAATCCGAAGGAAACGTCCTTTTCGAAATTGATGGCAAGCCCGCTTTGGATCTCTATAAAAAATACCTGGGAGAAAAGGCCAATGAGCTTCCACAAGCGGCTTTACTCTATCCTTTGACCGTGCAGCAGAACAACAATTCGGAACCTTTGGTGCGTACCATTCTCAATATTGATGAAGCAGAGAACTCGATGATTCTCGCCGGGGATGTTCCCCTGAACTCCAAAGTACAGTTGATGATGTCCACAATGGATGACATTGCCGAGGGAGCTTGCAGTGCTGCCGAATTGGCGATGAGAGACCGAAAAAATAAACCCGAACTGGCCATTTTGGTGAGTTGTGTGGGAAGAAAATTGGTGCTCGATCAGCGCACAGAGGATGAAATTGAAGAAGTGGCGGACGTCATTGGTGATCAAGCAAAGATTACCGGATTCTACTCCTATGGGGAGATGGCTCCCTTTGCCGGAAAAAATGAATGCCAGTTGCACAATCAAACCATGACCCTAACCTTATTGAGTGAATAAATGCATTCCCTGCTTAAAAGACAGATAAAGAAGTTTTTGCCCAAGGAGTTATTGGAACACCCCGAAATGGAAGTATTCTTTGATTCCGTCAGCAAGTCATATTCCGATTTTGATGAAAAATTGAAAATGATTCAAAGGGCGACTTCTTTAAGCTCCGAAGAATTGTACCTGGCAAACCAACGGTTGAACAAAGAGGCCGAAAGCCAGCGTAAGGTGCTGGAGTCGCTGAGCAGGGCGGTCGCCTCCATGCAGGACAAGACCAGTGATCGTGTGAACGGTCAATTCGATTTCAACCCACAAAAGTTGGTCGAGGATATAGAAAAGCAGGCGCATATGTTGGTGGAGATCACCGCGGAAAAGGACATGCTGTTGAAAAACTTGGAGCAGCAGAACGAGTCGTTGAACAACTATGCCCATATGGTTTCCCATGACCTAAAATCGCCCATCCGGAATGTACATTCCCTAGTGAGTTGGGTTTTTGAGGATGGTGCCGAGGCGTTCAAGGAAAAAAGCAAAGACAACGTTCAGCTTATATTTCAGAATCTGGCCAAAATGGACGGCTTGATCGATGGTATTTTAAGGCATTCGACCATAGATTCCATTCAGGAAAATGCGACGATTGTGGACCTCAATTTATTGATTGATGAGATTGAACGAACCATATATATCCCAGAGAACGTCACAATTAAAAAGAGCAAAAACTTGCCAAGACTTTTTACGGGCAAATACCGCATAGAACAATTGTTCAAAAATTTGATGACCAATGCCATTACCGCAACCGAGGACAACGAGGAAGGCTGTGTTATGATAGATGTTAAGGAGGAAAAGGACGGTTGGTTGTTTACGGTAACGGACAATGGCAAGGGAATTCCCAAACATTTGCAGAATGGGATTTTTGGGATGTTCAAAAAGTTGGAGAACAATTCTGGAGCTACGGGTATAGGTCTTGCATTGGTAAAGAAAATCATTAACTATTACAAAGGTGATATTTGGCTTTCCTCTGAGGAAGGCATGGGGACCACCTTCTTTTTCACAATTAAACACGACCCAAATGGCTGAAAAACCAAACCTGGATTACATAAAGGAGATTTCAGGAGGAAATGAGGACTTTGAGAAGAAGTTCCTAACGATTATCCAGACGGAGTTTCCAAAGGAAAAAAGCGACTACATCGGGTGCCTGGAGGATGACAACCTGGAAGAATCAGCCAAGATTGTACATAAGATAAAACACAAATTGGGTATTCTAGGACTAACAGGCGGTTACAAACTGGCCGTTAAGTATGAGGAGGATCTTAAATACGGAGATACAAAACTCAGAGAGGAGTTTCAGGAAATATTACAGTCGGTAGAGGAATTCATTTTAAAAATGGCCTAAAATGAAATGTATCATTGTAGATGACGAAGCAAGTGCAAGGGCCATTGTTTTGGAGCTGTGCAAGACCATACCCGAAATGGAGGTGGTGGCGGAGTTTCCAAATGCTTTGGAGGCTCTCAAATTTTTGAAGCACACACAGGTGGACCTTATCTTTTTGGACATCCACATGCCCAAACTAACGGGGGTCGATTTTATAGAGATGGTGAGCAATCCGCCCAAGATTGTGCTCACAACATCTGATAAGGATTTTGCCATTGAAGCTTATTCGTACGAGTTTATTGTGGACTATCTGGTCAAGCCTATTTCACCGGAGCGTTTTCAAAAATGTGCCCAGAAACTTAAAAGTGCCTTTCAAAATTCACAACTTGAAAGTGTGGACGCCAACCCAATCCAAAGTGAGGACGAAGATTTGTACATCAACATTGACCGTCGATTGATCAAATTAAAGTTCAGGGATATTTTGCTCATAGAGGCCCAAGGCGATTACATTGAGATCAAGACCCAAAACAAGCGGTACCGGGTGCATTGTACCTTGAAAAAAATAAAGGAAAAACTCCCGGAGTCTAGATTTTTGCAGATTCATCGTTCCTTTATCATCAACTTCACGCAAATAATTGATATACAGGATAATAGTGTGTTAATTGAACGAAGTGTAATCCCAATAAGTAGATCCAACCGACCTGAATTGATGCAACGCTTGAATCTATTATAAATAAATCAGTAAACAAATTATTTAGCATATGTCATTGGAAATACGTGAAAACCATGGTGTCTTTGAAGTTTTAGGTAAAGTGTCCACCCAGCATGTCGGTGCCTTAAATTCATACTTCGAATCCATCCTCGAAAAACATGAAACTTTTGTGATCAGTTTGGAAAAGGTTACCATGTTGGATTCTTCCGCTGCGCATTTCTTTGAACAGCTCTATCAAAAATCCGTCAGGCAAAACAAAGTGATTTCCCTGATCGGCAGACAAAACGAGAACGTGATGGAAACCTTGAAAGCAACCAATAAAAATTACATTTTGAGTCCGGACCGGATTTAATAGCGATTTAAAAAAGTCAACATGCACGTCACCGGCTATCACCCCTATTTTAAAGCGACTCCAAAAAGCTTGAACGATGCTGATTTCAATAGGTTGATAACATATTTTGAACTATTGACTGCGGTGGAGAAACCGATTGTAAGTCTCGTGACCCCAGTATACCGGGCTAAGGAAACACTCATTGCCCATATGATTTCGTTGTCCAATTTGAAGACCATTATTCCCTATGAGGTCATTTTTGTGGAGAACAATGCAGACCAAGAAAGTCTTTCCATATTGGAGCAATTGGGTGCGAAGGTGGTTAGTGAACCCCGGCAGGGCATAACGTACGCACGACAAAAAGGTTTGGAAGTGGCCAGGGGGCAAATTATATGTAGTTTGGATCCCGATTCCATTTATGACCCCTATTACATTGATAAAATGGCGCTTCCTTTTTTTGTCGATAAGGATTTGGTGCTATGTTACTCCGTTTCCAAAAGCTATGAAAACGATTTTCAGCTTTCATTTCGAATGCGTTTTCGAAATAGGTTGAAAGTGGCATATTTCAGATGGAAACTGGCACAAAAATTCACTACGAAGATTAAGCACATCAGAGCTGTATGCATGGCCATTCGAAAAGAAGCAATTTTGCCTATCGGTTACGATACAGATCTTAGAGCGGTATCGGGCTGTGATGACGGTATGTTGGCCATACACCTATACAACAAGGGTAAGTTTAAGTATGTTCCAATCGATGTTTATACTGCACTTCCCCCCAAAAGAGAGCCGGGCAAACCCTTTCCGTTCTGCAATGAGCGATTTATGCCGGTCAAAAAATCGCTCGAAGAAACTTATCAAAGGTTGGAAATCAAACAGCCATCCCATTAAGTTTCTCTCCTATTTACAACGTTTATGGGGCTGGTATCCCATGGCCCATCTTCAAAAGCAATTATATGCACAAAATTGGCCTATGCAGTTCGCCGATGTATAGGCTAAAAGCGTTACCCCCAATATGATGCCACTTACAACAACCTTGCTTGGTTTTACAACATAGAATTATTCATGAGTAATATTTATCCTACTTTTCAATGATGTTAAGTACTACAATACAAAATTAGATACTATGAAAATTTTAGTTGTTGACGATAAGCAATCCCTGAGCGAATTGGTCTCCCAGTTTTTGGGCCAATCGTACAAGGTGACCACAATGGAGGACGGCATGGCGGCTTTGACCTGGATGCAGGAGGGAAATATTCCCGATTTGATCATTACCGATTTGGAAATGCCCAATATGGACGGTTTCGAGTTGATTCAAAAGGTAAAGGAAAGTGGTTACTTTTCGAACATTCCCATTATTGTATTGAGTTGTAGGGACAGTAGCTCGGATCGTATCCAATGCTTGAAATTGGGCGCAGATGACTATCTGGTAAAACCATTCAATCCTGAAGAACTTTTGATTCGAGTAGAAAAATTGCTTATTCGAGCTTAAGCATTATGGAAGTTGTATCGGACAAAAAACTGTGCCTGCTCTATGTGGGAACGGATCAAAACTTGGCAGATCAATTTCTGGATTGTCCTGATAAGGTGGATTTTCATGTTGAAAAAAATGCCCTTCTGGCCATAAAATGGCTGGAAGCGCATAAGAATGTGGATGCCATTTTATGTGAGAAGCAGATTCCCGGGCAATCAGGCATTGAGTTTCACAAAACGATTAAGGAACAATTTGCTAATGATCATGCCATTCCTTTCATTTTAGTGGCGAAGAACCGCGATAAAAAAGATTTGTCCGAAGCTGTAAAAAATGGCATCGATGACTTTTATCAACATCCACTTTCGGCGACCACCATTTTGGATCGGATTCAATTTTTAAAAGAACTCAAAGCCAAGCTCAACAAAGAAAAAATTGGACCTCCAAAGGGAGCATTGCAGGAATATAGAATAGGATTTTGGAAGCGCAGCTTTGACATTGTCGTGGCCGGTTTGGCATTACTTTTTGCCGCTCCGTTTCTGCTGTTGTTCATAATGGCTATCCGATTGGAGTCAAAAGGTAAGGTCTACTACATTTCAAAAAGGGTAGGTACCGGATACAAAATATTCGACTTCTACAAACTGCGATCCATGTATCCAGATGCGGATAAGCGGCTTAAGGAATTCCAGCACTTGAATCAATATGTACATGATGATGTGGAACCGTCCGAAGTGGAAAATCCAGAAGCGGAAAGCACCCCAACCTCGGGAACAAAACTTATTGGCGACGATTCGGAAGTGGACGAGCAACAACACAATCTGAAGCGGAAGGAGAGTGCCAAAAGTGCCTTTGTAAAGTTTGATAACGACCCAAGGATCACCAAAGTGGGAAAAATCATTCGAAAATTGAGCATTGATGAACTACCACAATTGATCAATGTGTTGAAAGGGGATATGTCCATTGTGGGCAATCGTCCGTTGCCACTTTACGAAGCAGAAGTACTTACCACCGATGAATGGACCAATCGATTCAACGGTCCTGCAGGAATCACAGGTCTTTGGCAGGTCGAGGCCAGGGGACGCAGTTCCAAAATGTCACCCGAAGAACGCAAAATGTTGGATATCAAATATGTGAAATACGCCAATAGCAAGTATGCTTTTTTAATTGATATGTGGATTGTGCTCAGAACCTTTAGGGCGGTATTTCAAAAAGAGAATGTTTAATCACAGAACGTATAATGAGGAAAGTTTGGGGCATTTTTTTACTGGTTTTTGCATTGCAGGTCACTTCGGCCCAATCTATCAATGCCTTTATTGAAAAGGGGCTGAGGGAAAATGACATCAGTAAAAAGCTTCCGCCATTGGATACTTTAATCGCGATGGCGAAGGACTTTTCCCCATTTTTAAAAGTAACAGTTTCCGAACAACAATATCGCGACGGAGTCGTGTCGGCCGAACAAAGGGCGTGGTTGGAATACATCAACTTTGAGGCCGGGTACAACTATGGAATCTTCGACAACCTGAGCAATTCCCAAATTGCAGGGGATCCCCAAAGCCAGACCTTGTTCTCCACAGAACAGAGTAGGTACAATGTTGGGGTTTCCCTTCGACTGCCGCTTTCCGCAATCATCAATAGGAAAGCACGGATTAAAAGTGCCAAAGGAGAGTCCGAAAAGGCACGTTTTGAAACTCAAGTGGCTGAAGTGGAATTGGAACAAAAGGTCGTGGAGCTCTACAATGACCTGCTCAAACGTCACAGACTCTTTTTTATATCAGGATCTATTGTGGACAATTTTAGGGTACAGTCCATCCGCGCGGAGAAGGACTTTGCCAACGGAGTGATCAATATCACCGAGTACACGCGTCTGCAACAAATGTTGAACCAGGCAACCATGAATTTTGAATTGCAACGGTCCGATTTTATCTCTTCCGTGATGGCCTTGGAAAATATCATTGGCACTGATCTGAACATTTAATAATGAAGTTTAACCTCCTCTTTTTTGTTCGTCTTTTGCTCAGGCATATCGGTCTGCTCATTGCCATGCCCATTATTTTGGCATCCATGGTGTTTTATATGACAAGGAACGAACCGAAAGTATACAACTCAAAAGCCAGGGTGTATACAGGTATTGCTACGGGATCGAACATCGAACTCGAAAACACTAAAATAGACTTTAGGGCCACCAACACGGCTTATGACAACTTGCTGAATCTAATCAAGGCGCGTACCACCATTGAAATTGTTGGGCTACGCCTTTTTACACAGCACATGGTGCTCGACAGTGCCGATGTAAAGATTATTTCCCAAAAAAAATATAGGGAACTTATGGAAGTCGTTCCCGATGAGGTAAAGAATCTGGTGGTCAAAGGGGACATTGAAAAGACCTATGAAAACTTTTTGGAACTGAAAGAGTCCAACCATACCAATTACATTTACCAACTGATCAATCTCGATCATCCGGATTACAGCATTGAAAAAATATTGGGGCGCATCGGTCTGAGAAGGATTTCCAACAGTGATTTTGTCGATATCGAATTTGAATCCGAGGATCCTGCCATTTGTCAGAACACCCTTCTGATTCTTTGTGAGGTCTTTGTGCAGTTGAACGCTGATATCAAGGTAAACCAATCCGATGCGGTGGTAAGATATTTTGAAGGGCAGTTGAACAAATCAACTGGGAACCTACGGGGCGCAGAAAATGAACTTTTGGATTTTAACCAGACCAATAACATCATCAACTACTACGAACAGACCAAGCATATAGCAGCTGAAAAAGAGGAGTTTGAAATCAAGTATTTGGAAGTGTTCCGAAAGTACAATGCAGCCAAGGCCGTGATAGGTATATTGGAATCCAAATTGGAGTCGCATGAGCTCAAAAGGGTCTCTACTGGGCGTGTAATGAATCTGCGCAAGCAACTTTCCGACCTAAGTTTCGAGGTGTCCATGCTTACTTTAGGAATGGAAACCGATACCACAGAACAAAATAGAAAAGCAAAAGAAGCTTCCCGAAAGCTGGAAAGGATTGCAGAAATAGAGCAACAATTGGCTCAAAACATTGACACTATCTACACTACGGATTACGATACCAAAAGTTTGGCTTCGACCAGCGTGTTGGCCGATTGGCTGCAAAAGACCATTGAATACGAAGGTATGAAGGCGCAATTGCGGGTAATGGATGAAAAACGGGAAGAGTTTAAAAAACTGTATCAGGAGTTTTCACCGCTTGGGGCCACGATGAAACGCCTTGAACGTAAAATTGACATCGCCGAACGCGAATACCTGAGTCTATTGCACAGTCTGGGACTGGCCAAATTGAGACAACAAAACGTTGAGCTCAAATCCAACATCAAGCTTACCGAGGTGCCTTTTTTCCCAATCAGTCCAAAACCCAGTAAGCGAATGCTTTTGGTAATCATTGCCGGAATGGTAGGTTTTGTATTGGTGGCAGCCACCATTTTGGTCTTGGAATTGCTCGATGGGAATATCAATACCGCAAAAAGAGCGGAGGACAAGATTGAACTCAAAGTATCCTCCATCTTTCCTGTGATAAACACCAACCACAAAAAGATTGATTACGACTACCTTCAGAACAAGGCGATAAATGCAATCTCACGTAATGTAATCCTTAATCAATTCAAAAAGGAAAAAGAAAGTGAACCAGTGGTCAATATGCTGTTTTCCACCCAGGAAAATGAAGGCAAGACCTTTATTTGCAAACATTTGATTGCCAAATTATGTGAGCTGGACTACAACATATTACATGTTACCTATGACGATGAAAATCTTGGCTTGACTGGAGACCGTTACCACAAAATCCACTACGTGGTAAGCGATCAACTGTATAAGATTTCCAACATCCGGGAATTTGATGCCAACGATGAAATAAAGGATTTCAACACATTTGATTTCATCATTTTAGAGATTCCGAGCATCATTAAAAATCCTTTCCCGGTAAAGCTGGCCTCCACCATGGACTATACTTTTTTGGTGACCAGGGCCAACAGGGCTTGGGGGGAAGCGGACATCAATGCGTTGGCTTTGTTCAATGAGGCCACAACTGGTCCGGAGCCCACCATCATCCTGAACGGAGTTAAAGTATTGGAAATGGAAACCGTGGTCGGCGATTTGCCCAAGAAGAGATCTCTCATTCGTACGTGGGTGAAGAAAATCGTCCAGTTTCGATTTTTCACCCAAAAATCCGTGGCCTAATGCTCCATAAATTGAAGCACATCGGCAAAGAAAAAAACCTCTCCTCATTGATGGCCAATGTGAGCGTGGCCTTTTTGGGACTTTTGAGTTTTATGTTGTTGACCCGTCAATTGAGCAAAGAACTTTTTGGGGAGTGGGTATTGTTCATCACCCTGGCGACCTTTGTGGATCTACTACGTTTTGGGCTGACCCGGACTTCTTCGGTTAGGATTTTATCTGGAGCTGATCACAAACGACAAAAAGAGATTCTTGGGGCTTCCTTTCGAATCAATCTGGTGCTTTTAGGAGTATTGACATTCGTATGTTGGTCCTTGTTGTGGATGATCAATGGTTTGGGTTTACAAATAAACAATGGTTATCGACTGTTCTTGGTGTATTATCCTTTTTTGGCCCTCTCCAATTTAAGTTGGAACAATGCCATGTCGTTGTTCCAAGCTGAACAGCATTTTACGCGAATGATGGTGGTGCGATTGTCCAACGTAGGACTGTTTTGCCTGTTCCTGGTGCTGAATCAGTGGTGGTTGAATATGGGATTGATAGAGATCATTTGGGTCAACATTGGGGTAAATGCTATTTCGGGAATCTGGTGCACTGCAAAAAATTGGGACGGACTTTTCTATCTAAGGCATGCCAAAAGAAAGATAGAAAAGGAGCTGGTGAACTTTGGAAAATATTCCATGGGGACTTTGATCAGTTCGAGCCTTTTGAAAAGCTCTGATACGTTCATTATAGGTTTAAGCCCTTTTTTGGGATCGGCTGGAATTGCCATGTACGCGATTCCTTTGAAGCTCACCGATCTTCTGGGTATACCCTTGCACAGTTTTGCCATGACGGCTTATCCACGAATGTCCAAAAAATCCATCGAAGGGGATTTGATGGGAGCGAAAAAGGTTTTTTACTCCTACGTGGGCATTATCACCTTGCTGTTTTTTCCAGTGGCATTGGGAAGTTTTGTATTTGCGGAACACATGGTGCTGTTTTTGGGAGGGAACGAATACGCAGATTCTTTGCCTTTGTTGACATTGATCTTTAGGGTGTTCACCGTATACATTATGCTTTTGCCCATAGATCGCTTTACCGGAGTGCTGCTGGACAGCATCAACAAACCAAAGCTCAATTTGTACAAAGTACTGGTAATGACCTTCTCCAATATTGTAATGAATTTGTTGGCTGTGTTCGTATTCAAAAGTTTAGTGGCCGTAGCTGTCGGTACTGTACTGTTCACACTGATGGGAATTTTTATGGGCTTCTTCTATTTGAAAAAGGAAATACAGATTAGGAGTAGGGATATTGTCTCTGAGAGTGTCCTGTTTCTAAAAAACCTAAAAACACATCTCGGCTGATGAATCCATTTGAAACCACAAGCGGATCGGATTACCTACGGAAGCCATTGCCCATTTTAATGCTGTTGTCCGTGGTGTTGACCACGGCCCATTTGACCGCCACACAAGGTTTGGTAGCCGGAATCGGAGTTATGGTCATTCCATTTGCCATAGTGTACCTGGGAGCACTTTTCGTTAACCCTCGAATTGGGGTAGTGACAGTGCTCATTTTCAATTTTTTTGTATTGGGTATTGGCCGCTACATCCCGATGACGTGGGGATTGCTTATGGATGGTATCATGGTGTTGATGTATTTGGCATTGTTCTTTAAAGCCTTTCGGATCAAAGTGCCTTGGAACAGGGCGGCTTCACAGCTTACCATCTTGGCGTCCGTGTGGTTTGGTTATGCCATCTTTCAAATCGTAAATCCCGAGGCGGTAAGTATAGCGGCCTGGTTTTATGCCATGCGGGGACTGTCATTGTATATGTGGATGTTCATTCCATTGGTATTTATCCTTTTCAACAAACCCAAAGACTTAAAACTCTTCTTTGTCATTTGGGGCGTACTGTCCTTTTTAGCTACGCTAAAGGGAATGCAACAGTTGATTTTTGGTGTGGATCCTTTCGAGCAGGCTTGGCTTGATGCTGGTGGCGCTGTCACTCATGTCCTCTTTGGAAAACTTCGGATTTTCTCTTTCTATTCCGATGCTGGACAGTTCGGAGCAGCGCAAGGACATGCAGGGGTGGTCTTTGGAGTCTTGGCACTGTTTGCCAAGAACCGAAAATTTCAGATTTTTTGTGCTATAGTTTGTTTGGCGGGACTTCTGGGAATGATGATTTCGGGAACGCGTGGTGCCATTGCGGTACCAGCCGCGGGAGGGGTCATGTTTTTGATTGTCCGAAAACATATCCCTAGCATCGTTTTGGGCGCTCTTTTGGGAATTGGGGTTTTTGTATTCTTCAAATACACAACTATAGGAAACGACAACGACCAAATCCGGAGAATGCGTACCGCCTTCGACCCCAATAACGCATCCTTTCAGGTGCGATTGGAAAATCAAGCCAAATTAAAAGAATATTTGGCCTCACGCCCTTTTGGAGGGGGTATAGGATCTACAGGTAACTGGGGAAAGCGTTTTTCACCCAACACTTTTTTGGCCAATACCGCTACCGATAGTTGGTTTGTGGCTGTATGGGCCGATACCGGAATCGTTGGGCTATATCTACACCTCTTTATCCTGTTTTTTGTATTGATTACGGGAGCTTATAATGCCATGTTCAAAATACGGGATGATTGGTTAAAAGGACAGATCACTGCGCTTGTCTGTGGAATGTTCGGAATTATGGCAGCCTCGTATGGAAATGGGGTATTTGGACAATTTCCAACCTGTATTTTGATGTATGCGGGAATGGTGTTCATGTTCATCGCACCAAAATTGGACAAAAAAATCATGGAAGAAAAAGAAGCTACCCAACTACAGGAAATGACAACATAAAAAACAAAGCGATTATGAAACCTTTGGTATCCATCATTACCATCAACTATAACGAATCTGAAGTCACTTTGGACCTGCTGGAATCCATCAGGAAATTGAGCTATCCCAACTATGAAGTGATTGTTGTGGACAATGCTTCACCCAAAGATAATCCCGATGTTATTAAGGAGAAGTATCCCGAGGTGACCCTCATCAAAAGCAAAGAGAATTTGGGCTTCGCGGGAGGTAACAATTTGGGTGTGAAGCAATCCAAAGGGGATTTTCTGTTGTTCATTAATAACGACACCATAGTTCCTGAGGGTTTCATCGAACCCCTCGTGGAAACACTTCAAAATGATGGCACCATTGGAATGGTAAGTCCCAAGATTAAATTCCATTGGAACCCGTCCCTGATCCAATACGCTGGGTACACCCCTATGAACCATTGGACAATAAGAAACAGCAGTATTGGATATCATCAGAATGATGATGGACGATTTGATCAAGCAGGAGAAACCCAATCCATTCATGGTGCGGCCATGATGGTTCCCAAAAAAGTAGTTGACCATGTAGGGATGATGACCGAAATCTACTTTTTGTACTACGAGGAGCACGACTGGGCCGAGATGGTGAAGCGCGCCGGTTACAAAATCTACTATCAACCAAAATCCCATATTCTGCATAAGGAGTCTGTATCCACAGGAAAGTTCAGTCCCTTAAAAACCTATTATATTTCCCGGAACCGGATTCTTTTTGCCCGAAGAAATTTCAAACCTTTCCAGTTGTTTGTCAGCATGTTCTTTCAGGGGTTGATCTCTATTCCCAAAAACAGTTTGGTGTTCATTCTAAAAAGAGAGTTTGCTCATCTGAAAGCATTTTGGAGGGCCATTTCATGGAATCTTACCAACAGTGCGGCCACTAATTGATTTTGAAGTTTTCTTCGTAATCAATAGCGCAGCTATAAACCCAAAAGGGGCATTTGTCAAACGGCACATTAATTTGGGCAGTCAACCTGTAATTTGGACGCAACTGACAAATTTTTATGGCACAGAAGAAAAAGCCCAAACTTGGGTTGATGATGTTTTTTATACTGCTCTTAAGTGTAGTAGCTATACTGTTTACATTGCAAATGGAAACAGACAATGCCGTGGTCAACTTGGTTTTAAAACAAGGGGATAAAGTTTATGTGTATTCAAAACAGGGAACCGTTACGGTTCAAAATACCCTTTCGAAGAAGGAGAGCCCTGTTGTTTCCCCTTTCATACAGATTTTTGAAGAGGACGATGTACTTTATATAGCTCCTGATAATATTTGGGATTTGGCAAACCTTCTGTGTGGAAATTTCGTGCGGCACGATTTCAAGGAAAGAAATCAAGACGGTTATTTGACCTCTGGAAAGTCAGAATGTGTTTCGAGCTTAATGAAAAACCAAAGCACCGGAAATATCGGAGAACAGGTTCGTGTAAACACCCTTAAACTTACCCACCCTGAATCTAACCGAATCTTTGAGATTTCTTGGGAACAAAATTTAAAGACCTACAAATTCAAAGCCTTGAAAAACTGCAAGGAAAAATCATTTATGGTCACCACTTCACCTTATCCAGGAAAAACAACACTATCATCCAAGGAATTTATTATGGTTGACCTGGAAGATCTGCAAAAGTTCTATAATCCGGCCATTAAGCTGGAACTTGATGCTGAAAATCAATTGCTCTACCTTATAACAGACTAAAGGCCCCTCAGCCAAATGAACACAAATAGGTGCTGAACACCTATTGACCACACGAATTCAGTACTTTACAACAATTACTTTTCTGTATTAAAATGTAAGATAATATTTACATATTATTCATTGCTATAAAAAACATAACTAAGCTAAACCCATTTCAAATTATGAACATTACAGTTATTGGTACAGGTTACGTTGGATTGGTAACAGGTACCTGCTTCGCAGAAACAGGAATCAATGTTGTCTGCGTGGACATTGATGAGAAAAAAGTAGAAAAATTGCGCAATGGGGAAGTACCCATTTATGAACCTGGCCTTGATGTATTATTGGAAAGAAACATAGACAAGGGACGAATTTCCTTTACCACCAACCTTAAAAAAGGAATCAAGGACAGTGACGCTGTTTTTATTGCAGTTGGAACACCTCCCGATGAAGATGGAAGCGCAGACCTAAAATATGTACTCGGAGTTGCTCGGGAAATTGGACAACACATGGAAGACTACAAGGTGATTATCACAAAAAGTACGGTTCCGGTAGGAACATCATTTAAGGTGAAGTCGGCTGTTGAAGAAGAACTTGCCAACCGAAATATGCGCATTCCTTTTGATGTGGCATCCAACCCGGAATTTTTGAAAGAAGGAAGTGCTGTTGACGATTTCCTAAAACCAGATCGAATTGTGGTCGGTGTGGAAAGCAAACGTGCCGAAAAAGTTATGAAAAGACTGTACAAGCCTTTCTTGATGAACGGACATCCACTCCTGTTCATGGATATTTTCTCTTCCGAAATGACCAAGTATGCGGCAAACTCCATGCTGGCTACCAAAATCAGTTTTATGAACGATATCGCCAACCTCTGCGAATTGGTCGGAGCCAATGTTGATTTGGTACGAAAGGGAATCGGTTCCGATTCCAGAATTGGCAACAAGTTCATCTATCCCGGTACAGGATATGGTGGAAGCTGTTTCCCAAAAGACGTTCAAGCTTTGGTGCGCACTGCTGATGAATACGGACATTCGCTTGAAGTATTAAAGGCGGTTGAAAGTGTGAACTATAGACAAAAATCAGTTCTGGTTGA
Organism: Allomuricauda sp.; assembly: GCA_028284725.1. Lineage (GTDB taxonomy): Bacteria > Bacteroidota > Bacteroidia > Flavobacteriales > Flavobacteriaceae > Flagellimonas. Next base: position 17,734 of record JANQRD010000039.1, read on the forward strand.
GAAAATCAAACAACATTTTGGCAAAAACCTGAAAGGCAAACAGTTCGGACTTTGGGGCCTTTCCTTCAAACCTAAAACCGACGATATGCGTGAAGCCCCTTCTTTGGTAATCATTGAACAATTGAAAGCCATGGGAGCAACAATAAGGGCATACGATCCAGTGGCGATGGAAGAAACAAAACGAATTTTAGGAGATAAGATCGAATACGCTAAGGACGAATATGATGCCATTATTGATGCAGATGCCCTGATTTTGGTTACCGAATGGTCCGAGTTCAGGATGCCGAACTTCAGGATTTTGGAAAAACTAATGAACCA
>JANQRD010000045.1 GCA_028284725.1 Allomuricauda sp.
CTAAATGTTAGTTACTTACAAAAGTATGCAAACCAAAAACCGGGAACAAATAGAAATACCTTTAACAAAAAAAACAATGAGCACAATAAAAGAAACCCAAGCTTATGTTCATTCACATGGGCAACCCTCTAAAGGAAAAATCCTTATGGTCGCCAGTAGCCCTGCAGTTTCCAAACAAACAGGCTGGCCTATCGGATTCTGGGCCGCGGAACTTACCCACCCTTTGCACGTTTTTCAAGAAGCAGGTTTTGAAGTAGAATTGGCATCGACCCAAGGAGGAAAAATCGAGATGGATAGCTATTCCAATCCCACCGATCCCAGTGGCTATTCCGCACATGATGTTATTTCCCTCGGCTACATGCAGCAGGATTGGTTCAATGAATTTTTAAACACTACCAAAAGCATTCAAGCAATCAATACGGCTGATTATGATGCGATTTTTTTGGTGGGAGGCCAGGGGCCCATGTACACTTTTGTGAAGAATTCAGCATTGGAACAGTTATTTATCGACTTTTACAAATCGGGAAAACCCAGTGCAGCGGTCTGCCACTCCACTGCCCTCTTATTGCATGCCAAAACATCGGATAGCGAACTTTTGGTGAAGGGGAAGACCTGGACCGGATTTGCAGATGCCGAGGAAAAATATGCAGATGATGCCGTTGGAATGCGCATACAACCTTTTTGGATAGAATCAGAAGCACGGAAAATTCCCGAAACCACATTTAAAGTTGCTCCAGCTTTTTCATCCTATGCCATAGCTGATGGAAATTTGATTACGGGGCAGCAACAAAATTCAGGAACCGCTGCGGCACTAATGTTAACTGAACTTCTCAATTCCAAGTAGGATGGACATCGCTTTTATAGGAATCGGAAAAGTAGGTTTCGCACTGGCCAATAACCTGCAACAAAAAGGGCACAACGTTATAATTGCAAACGACAATCCAAATTCTGACAGTGCACAAACTGCCCTAGCCAAGAACCCCGCATTCAAGATGCAATCCGTGAAAGAAGCCATATCACATGTTGAGATTGTCTTTTTGGCAACCCCATTCTCCGTTGTGGAAGAGGTGCTGAGCGCTCTGGATTTTGAGAACAAAATTTTAGTTGACTGTACAAATCCAGTTGGACCTGGAATTTCACATGGATTGGAAAGTGAGGTTTCGGGTTCGGAGAAAATCCAGGAATGGACACCCTCCGCTAAAGTAGTTAAGGCTTTTACAATATATGGTTACGAAAATTTTGAAGATTCAACATATCCGGCCTACCCGATAAAACCGGTCATGTTGATTGCGGGAAATGATGACCAAGCAAAAGATTCCTTGATTCCCATTATAACAGATTTAGGATTTGAGGCTAAAGACACCGGAGGGCTTGACCAGGCATTACATTTGGAGCATATGACATTACTTTGGGTAAAAATGGTACGGCGGGATGGACACCGGCCGAATTTTGTTTGGGGCTATTTGGAACGCTAGTTTAGAAGCTATCGCTTAAACCGTTCAAAAATCGCCAATGTCTTTTTGGTATTGATGAAGTAAACCCCTGTAAGTAAAATTACAGCTGCAACGATGGACTGTGTCGTGATTTTTTCATCCAAAAAGTACCATCCCAAAATAAGGGCAACTATTGGGTTGACATAAGTGGAAGTAGCCACTTTTTCTGGGGAAACGGATTTCAATAGATAATTAAAGGAGGTGAAGGCCAAAATGCTACCAAAAACCACAAGCAGCACCATTACCCACTTCACCTCAAAACTCCAATCCATTGGTGAAATCCAATTTTCACCAAACCCCAGACTCATTATAGCCAGGATGATACCCGCCGTGAACATTTGATACCCGGTATTTACGAAGTAATTGGGGGGTAAATCTGCTTTGGCCACGAATAAACTGCCATACCCCCAGCTTAACATACAGGCAAAAATCATTACCATACCCAGAATAGAATTTTCTTTGGTGATGATCTGTTTTTGACTCACTAAAAGATATATCCCGATAATGCCCAAAATAACCCCAACCACCGACATAGGCTGTATTTTTTTACCTTGCAAAGTGCGCATCAGCAATAAAATGATGAGAGGCTGTGCTGAGATTTCAAGTGCAGCAAAGCCAGTGTCGACAAATCGAAGTGCCCAGACCACAACACCATTTCCAAAACTCAAAAAAAGAAATCCTGCAATAATGGTATTACCGAGCTGTTTTCTTGAAATGGAAACGGGAATGCCCATAATTCTTGCCAAAACAAAAATCAACAGGCCTGCTGTTGTAAAACGAAATGATGCCAACATAAATGGCGGTAGTTCCAGAACGGCAATTTTGTTCAGTAGGTAGGTGGAGCCCCATATGACGTAGATTGCGAAAAAAGCAAGAATGACCAATGCGGAGTTGGAAGATCTACCCATTTTGAGCTTTTGTTTAGCCAACGAAATTACGGATGTTTGCAGGAGTAAAAAATAGAATCGTTTGAAGATTTTTTAATCTCCAATGTTGTATTTTGAAAAATGCTCAGATAGACCCTAGAAGTATTGGTTGGTATCCAAAAGATAGGCAGCCATATCTTTTTCCAGTTGCTTAAATCGCTCCAAATGTTGTTGGATATCCTTGTTCAAGCTTTTGGTTTCACGCCTTTTGTGCCGCAACATATCCATAATTCGATGCTGTTGACTCGTAAAAGCTTTGAAACTATGCCTTAAATCATAAAGTTTCTCAAAGCATTTGGAATTGTTGGGTTCGCAGGTGTAGGAATTGAGTTTTTGGGCGAGACGCTGGATAATATTATTATTTCGTTCCATACGAATCAATAGTTCCTGCATCTGAATGGTATCATTTTGAGTCACATGGTCCATGGTATTTTGTTTAGCAATCAGTCACCCCAAAACCTTCCTATAAGTTACAAATTATCCTACATTCTTGGACAAAATTAACTCTAATTTCTCATTTTTAACATTTCGAACACCCTAATTTTCCGTTCTTAACAGTTTCGTAATCAAAACTTTAACTTACAACTTGCAAAAAAATGGTCTAATCTTAACTCCCTATATTTCAACATTTTATCAGCTAATCCATTTTATGTAAACGTTAAACAAAATATGTTCCTTTTTACCAATTTTGTAAGTA
>JANQRD010000061.1 GCA_028284725.1 Allomuricauda sp.
GTTTTGGTGATGAAAGCGCCAACTTTGATGAAATTGTGTCCGTGGCCAAAAAAGCAGTGGTGCATGAGAATATTGAGGGCTTCACCAAAAAATACGATACTATTTTGGGTGAACGCGGCATCACGCTCAGCGGTGGGCAAAAGCAGCGTGTGTCCATTGCAAGAGCCTTATTGAAGAATCCCCAGATCTATCTTTTCGATGATTGTCTGTCTGCCGTGGATACTGAAACCGAGGAAGAAATATTGAACAATCTGAAGGAAGCATCCCAAGACAAAACCACCTTAATTGTGAGCCACAGAGTGTCCTCCGCTAAGAATGCAGATCGGATAATTGTGCTCGAAAATGGAAGCATTATCCAGGAAGGCACCCACGAACAACTCAACAATATAGATGGTTATTATAGGGAGCTTTATATCAACCAACTCTCTGAGAAAGAATAGGAAAAAAGTTGCTCGATTAGCATTTTTTTTACATTTTTGGTAGAATTATTCAACATTGCACTAAAAATACACTAGACCATATGAGCGAGAAAGATATAATGGACCAAGAAGAGATTTACTCCAAAGTCTTGAGGGCCGGAAGAAGAACCTACTTTTTTGACGTACGAAGCACCAAAGCGGGTGATTACTATTTGACCATTACAGAAAGTAAGAAGTTTACGCACGACGATGGCTCTTTCCATTACAAGAAACATAAGATCTATTTGTACAAAGAGGATTTTAGCGCATTCAAGGAAATCATGGAAGAGATGATGGACTACATTATCGATGAGAAGGGACTCGAGGTCATTTCCGAGCGACACCAAAAGGATTTCAAAAAGGAAGAAGATAATGGTGCCAGTGAAAATGGAACTGCTTCTGGGAATTTCACTGATGTCGATTTCGATGATATTTAGGTTAATAGACCTTTAAAAAAACTACCAAAACGGCCTGCAGTGTGCAGGCCGTTTTTTATTTTTAACTCAGACTAATTCAAACTCCATAGTATGAAACAACTATACATCCTACTTTTTGCGATGCTGGGCACCACCATTAATGCCCAAAACGTAACGCTCGATTATTATCTCCCAGATGATGTTACCTATGATTCGAACATTCCCAAACCTGCCGAAGTAATTGGTCACGAGGTTGGAGAATGGCATGTAACTCATGATAAACTAGTCTACTATCTACGACAATTGGCATCATCGAGCGATCGGATGACCATTCAGGACATCGGCAAGACCTTTGAGGGTAGACCACTACTAATACTGACCATCACCTCTCCGAAAAATCATCAAAATCTTGACACCATCAGGGAACAACATGTCGGTTTATCCGAAGGAAATGGCACCATGGATACCTCAACAATGCCCATCGTGGTATACCAAGGATTTTCCATCCATGGAAACGAGGCAAGTGGTTCCAATGCTGCTTTGGCCTACGCCTATTACTTGGCCGCAGCTCAGGGTCCCGAAATTGAACAAATGTTGGACGATATGGTCATTTTACTAGATCCATGTCTTAATCCCGATGGATTCCAGCGATTTGCCTATTGGGCCAATGTCAACAAAAGTAGCAACCTCAATCCCGACAACAACGAACGGGAGTATCACGAGGTATGGCCTGGAGGGCGAACCAACCACTATTGGTTTGACATGAACAGGGATTGGTTGCCGGTTCAATTGCCTGAAAGCAAGGCGCGTATCGCCACTTTTCACAAATGGATGCCCAACATTGTAACGGATCATCATGAAATGGGAACCAATTCCACCTATTTCTTCCAACCTGGTGAACCCTCAAGAGTAAATCCGTTGACCCCAAAGATCAATCAAGAGCTTACGAGGGAAATTGGTACATACCATGCCAAAGCGTTGGATAAAATTGGCTCTTTGTATTATTCTGAAGAGAATTTTGACGACTACTATTATGGCAAAGGTTCCACCTTCCCCGATGTAAATGGCAGCATAGGTATTCTTTTTGAGCAAGCCAGCTCGCGAGGGCATATTCAAGACAGTGAAAACGGTATTTTGACTTTCCCGTTCACCATCAGAAATCAATTTACCACAGCAATGTCGACCATTGAGGCGGCAAAAAATATGCGGACCAAAATCCTGGATTATCAACAACAATTTTACAGGGATATGAGGTCAGAAGCGGCAAAAAGCCGAGTCAAGGGTATCATTTTTGGTGATAACAAGGACGCTTCCAAAACCTGGCATTTGGCTGAAATACTGAATCAACACAAGATACAATTCCATGAGCTTGCTTCCGATGTCACGCTTTCTGGAAAGACCTACAAAAAGGGATACGGTTACATCGTGCCCATGAACCAAAAGAATCCCAGATTGATCAACACCATGTTCGAGAAAAGAACAAGCTTTCAGGATAGTCTCTTTTATGATGTATCGGCATGGACGTTTCCCTTGGCATTTAATGTGGACTATGCCAATTTGAACTCGTTGTCCAACGCGGGTTCTGAGGTGACCGACTTCAAGGCACCAACCGGTAGGGTAAGTGGTCAAAGTCAATACGCCTACCTTTTTGAATGGCACGAGTACTATACTCCGAAGGCGCTCAACATGATTCTGGAAAAAGGTTTACGGGCGAAAACCGCCAAATCGCCATTTACTCTTGAGGGAAAGCAATATGACTATGGCACAATCATGATTCCAGTGCAGAATCAAAAATTAAACTCCAAAGAATTACATACTTTTCTGAGCAAGGTTGCACAAGAAAGTCAGGTGCAATTTACTGCAGTTTCAACAGGACTCACCCAGGGAATCGATTTGGGAAGTAATGATTTCGACCCCATAAAAAAACAAAAAGTCGCAGTTTTGGTAGGTGACGGCGTACGATCTTATGATGCTGGAGAAATCTGGCATCTGTTCGACATCCGTTATGATATCAAAATCACCAAAATCGACACGCGTTATTTTGATACAGTAGATTTGGATAAATATACCGACTTAATTCTTCCAAGCGGTTGGGGCAACAAAATTCTGGATGAAAAAGGAGCTGAAAAGGTTAAGGAATGGGTGAAAGACGGGGGTACCGTTATTGGGTTCCGGAACACGGCCCATTGGTTCAAATCCTGTAAACTGATGAAGATGGAAATGAAAAAGGATACTTTGGTAGCCAAAGACATTCCTTTTGATCAAAAAAGGGATTTCACTGGGGCCCAGGTGACTGGTGGTGCTATTTTTGAGGCCAAAATTGATCGTTCACATCCCATCAACTATGGGTATAAAAATGATAAACTGGCCTTGTTCCGAAACACCAATATTTATCTGGAACCCGAGAAGAACAGCTATGATAATCCCATTCAGTATACATCAAATCCGCTGTTGAGCGGGTATATTTCGGAGGAGAATGCCGAACTTATCAAAAATAGTGTTCCGTTTAAGGTGGCCCGAATGGAAAAAGGAAGGGTGATTCTTTTTACCGACAACACCAATTTTAGGGCCTTTTGGTACGGCACCAATAAACTGTTGATGAATGCCATTTTCTTTGGAGAGATGATGTGACCAAAGCTTTTGATTGCTTCTGAAAATTCGTCGGAAATAGCTTAATTTTAAAGGAAAAACTTTTGATATGGCCAGAACTCCAAGTAATATGCTTGCTTTGGGCACGGATGCGCCCAATTTTAACTTGTTGGATACAGTATCGGACAGCCAAATGTCGCTTCAAGAACTGAAAGGCGAAAAAGGCACGGTGGTAATGTTCATTTGCAACCATTGTCCCTTTGTTATTCATGTGAATCCCGAAATCTCAAAACTGGGAAAAGTATACCAAGAAAAGGGAATAGGCTTCATAGCAATTTCCAGCAATGACGTGGTCAATTATCCACAGGATGCCCCGCATTTAATGAAGCAGCGGGCCAAAGAAGAAGATTATACCTTTCCCTATCTCTACGATGAAACCCAGGAAGTGGCACATGCCTATGATGCAGCCTGCACCCCTGATTTCTACCTTTTTGATAAGGATTTAAAACTGGTGTACCGTGGACAACTGGACGATTCCCGGCCGGGAAATGGGATTCCATTGACAGGGACCGATCTACGCGATGCGATGGATGCTTTGCTTTCTGGAAAGGAGATCGATCAGGATCAAAAACCTAGTATTGGTTGCAACATCAAGTGGAAGTAAATTTTCCCAAGGTTGTTGGGACTCTCCATTTATCAAAAAGGGCATTGGCTATGAAAATCAACCCACAGGAAGCACTTGAAAAGTTGGCTAAAAAAGAGGCCTCTTTCATGACTTTGTTTGAGCACGGTACCCTCGCCGTGGAAATTTACAAACCGGAGAAGGTGGACTTGCAACAACCCCATTCCAGAGATGAAGTATACGTTGTGGTTTCGGGCACAGGTGAGTTTGTAAATGACGGTGTACGTACTTCCTTCACTCCAGGTGACTTTTTATTTGTACCAGCCGGTGTGGAACATCGATTTGAAAACTTTACCGACGATTTCTCGACCTGGGTCATGTTCTACGGCCCAGAGGGAGGAGAAAAAAAGTAACAGTTTCTTATGGAGGTATTTTTGGAACCGGTCTCCCCTTCAACAATTAATTTGTATATCCAAGTTGGCAAAAAGTCGTATTACGAGCACTATTTGCATTTATGGGAGGATAGGAATCCTAATGCGTACATCTCTAAAAGTTTCACGGTTTCAGTGGTGCAGGCTGAGCTTAAGAATCCCAATATTGCTAATTTTTTGGTCAAGGTCAACAACGAATCAATCGGTATTGTAAAACTGGTTCGAAATAAGGCCCTCGACGAATATTCTGATGGAGAATCCTTACTAGTGGAAAAAATCTATCTCCTAAAATCCTATTCAGGAAAAGGCTTTGGTAGGAAAGTGTTGCATCTCATAGAAAATTATGCCAGAAATCTGAATAAAAAAATTGTTTGGTTGGACACCATGCAGAAAGGAGGCCCACTCAACTTTTATTTAAAAAATGGGTTCGCCATCAAAAAAGAAGGAGCATTGAATCTGCCCGGAGCCAAAAGTACAGAAAGAGCCATGTGGGTATTGACGAAGCACCTCTAAATTACCACCCTTCCCTTTTGATCAGATTTTCGATGTGTGCAAAATGATGGCTTCCGTGCCATGCGTAGCGGCCAATGTTTATGGCTAAGGTGGTGGTTTCATTGCCTTCTGGGTGCGTGAATTTCCGCTGCAAATCTTCTTTGGATAGACCCTTCAACAAGTACACCAATTTTGCATGCACCGCTTTTAAATGGTCTAGGGACATTTCAATTGGAGCGGATTGTGCATCGAACAACTTCGACCATTCTTTTTCCAAATAGGGTTTGATTACTGGATTGTCCTCAGTCAAAGCCCATTTAAATCGAATATAACTATGGTGATGACTATCTGAAATATGATGGACCAATTGCCGCACTGTCCATCCTCCAGGTCGAAATGGGGTTTCCAATTGTTCTTCCGAAAGTTGGATTACCATGTCTGCCAATCGTTTGGGCAAATCCTCCAAAATAGTAATCCATTCATCAAGGTGTACTTGGGTAATTTCTTCAGGAACCACATAAACACCAATGGGATACCGAAGTTGCTGGAGTGCATCGTTTTCCATGAGTTAAAAATAACAAAGTTTAGTATCGGATAGTATAAACTGACCAAAATCATTGGGCTTACGAAAACTTTAATACACTTTTAACGGGCTTAAAATTACTGGCATTTATAATCGAGTAATTTTGTAGGGTATTTATTTTCAATTCAAAGAACACTTATGGCAACAATACGATTGGGCGATACAGCCCCCGACTTTACGGCAGAGACTTCCCAGGGAACACTGAATTTTTATGATTACTTGGGCGACGGATGGGGAATCTTGTTCTCGCATCCCGCTGATTTTACACCCGTTTGTACCACAGAGCTTGGAACCGCAGCCAAATTCAAGGATGAGTTTGGCAAGCGAAATGTAAAAATGATTGCACTAAGCGTGGACGGTGCGGAATCTCATGCAGAGTGGATCAAGGATATCAACGAAACGCAGGATACGGTGGTCAACTTTCCCATCATCGCGGATGAGGACCGAAAGGTCTCCGATCTCTATGATATGATTCACCCCAATGCCAACGATACCATGACCGTCCGTTCGGTATTCATCGTGGGACCGGATAAAACCGTAAAACTAATTTTGACCTATCCCGCTTCGACCGGGCGTAATTTTTATGAACTTTTGAGGGTAATCGACTCCTTACAATTGACCGCTTATCACAAAGTAGCGACTCCTGCCAATTGGGAAAGTGGTGAAAAAGTAGTGGTAAGCCCGTCCATTCCTACGGAAGAGGCAAAAGAGCTGTTTACTGCAGGTGTTGATGAGGTTAAACCCTATTTGCGGTTAACACCAGATCCCACTGTCTAATCATTATTATCAAGAAAATACCTTATTCCCAATAAATTAACCGTAACTTCGCGACCCATTTAATTTTTAATATCTAACGATGAGTAAAGGAACAGTAAAATTTTTCAATGATTCAAAAGGCTACGGCTTTATCACTGAAGAAGGTTCAAACACAGATCACTTCGTACACGTTTCAGGCTTAATTGACGAAATCAGGGAAGGTGATGCAGTAGAATTCGAACTACAGCAAGGTAAAAAAGGATTGAACGCCGTAAATGTACAAGTTATAGCTTAAGGTAAAAACACTCTTTTTTATACAACAACCCGGGCATTGCCCGGGTTTCTTTTTTTGCAATTTTGTTGAATTTTTACGCAACCTCTAAGCTTTTTGATATCTAAACGTTAAACAAACCAAGCATCCCCATTTAACCATTAAATAAACAACCGTATGGGCACCTTCTTTGCAATCCTATCCGTTTTACTGACATTAAATTTGGTTCTGCTTTTGGTCAGTGTAAACCGTTCAAAAAAATAATCGTATAGGATTTTTCTCTCGAGGTGATTGAAATTGAATCACTTGCAAACAATATAGTAGGGTATTTCTGCGTTCGGTTGTTGTATAAGCAAAGCCCAAAAACCAATTGTGATGATTAAATCCAATAAAAAATGAATACCTTCTTTACCGTTTTACTTTTACTACTTGCCTTAAATCTTTGCCTATTATTGGTAAGTGTGAACAGATCAAAATAAAAAGCTCCCAAAAATAGGGAGCTTTTCAATTTATTAACTTTCCTAAGTACTAATGTACCTATTTGACGTCCATTAGTTCCACATCAAAAATCAAAGTGGCGTCGGGGGGAATCACCCCTCCAGCTCCGGCACTGCCATACGCCAAATGCGAAGGAATCACAAAGCGGGCTTTGTCCCCAACCTTTAATAACCCGATTCCTTCATCCCATCCAGGGATTACTTGGCCAATCCCTAAGGTAAAATCAATAGGTTGGTTACGTCGATATGAAGAATCAAATACTTGCCCGTTGGTCAAACTACCTTCATAATGCACTGAAACCGTTTTGCTCTTCTCAGCTTTTGTACCAGATCCTTCCTGAATCATTTTATAACGAAGTCCTGTTGAGGTCTTCTCAAAACCAGCAGCCAATTTTTCCATTTCGGCCTCTGCCCGTGCCTTGGCTTCAGCAACTCGTTTTTCGCGGGCACCTTCGAACTCACGGAACGCCTCAATCGCATTCCAGTTTTTCGCTTCCTCTCCTACTCTTACAATTTCCAAACTGTCAATGGCATCTCCTTGAGCTATGTCATCCACCACTTCCTGACCGTGCTCCACATGTCCAAAAACGGTATGCTTGTTGTCCAACCAAGGTGTTGCGACATGGGTAATAAAAAATTGACTTCCATTGGTTCCGGGTCCTGCATTCGCCATAGACAATATTCCTGGACCTTCATGGGTCAAATCCGGATGGAATTCATCATCAAACTTATATCCTGGATCACCAGTACCAGTTCCTTGCGGACATCCGCCTTGAATCATAAAATCGGCAATGACTCTATGGAACTTCAGTCCGTCGTAGTATGGATTTCCCTGTGGTTTGGCAGTGTTTTCCATATTTCCTTCGGCCAAGGCCACAAAGTTTCCCACAGTTCCGGGAGTTTTATCATGGGCCAATTTTACCAAAATCTCTCCTTTTGTGGTATTGAATTTTGCGTAGATTCCGTCTTGCATCTTTTTTTAGTATTTATTTTTTTCGGTCTCCCGAAGTTTGCTTTATTATAAGGCGGCAAAGGTACGCTTTTTAAGACTGGGCTTTGGCAATTTTTAATGATTTTGGGGTATCTTTCATATGTCCGAGCCAGAATAGGGTGGACTTCATAATTTGATGAGCAATTATAGTAGATCTATGTTATGGATTTGAACCAAATTACGGTGCCTTCAAAGGATCTTTCCCAATCCATTCCCTTTTATCAAAAGTTGGGGCTGAAACTGATTGTCGAAGCTTTGCCTCATTATGCCAGATTTGAATGCCCGAATGGAAACGCAACCTTTTCCATTCACTTGGTGGATGAATTGCCTAAGGGGGATGGAATCCATGTCTATTTTGAATGTGAAAATCTAGATAGCGATGTTAAGGAGCTACGAAGTAAAGGATTGGACTTCGAGGAATTGCCCAAGGATCAGCCCTGGCTTTGGCGTGAAGCAAAACTCAAGGATCCTGATGGAAATCAATTGATATTGTTTTATGGTGGTGAAAACCGACTAAACCCACCTTGGCGGTTACCGAATGACTAGGTCCTACCCCTTGATCTTTTGGGATGGAATTGTTCCGTATTTATCGATCAAATACACCAAACTGGCCATAGTCGCTGCGCCAAGTTCCAATTCGCGCTTGTTGACATGCTCAAAAGTGTCATTTTCTGCGTGGTGGTGGTCAAAATAACGTTGAGAATCGGGTCGCAAACCTGCCAAAACCAAATCTTGATCTAATAATGGACGAATGTCCGCGCCACTATATCCCTTCACAAACATGTGGATGAGATACGGCTCAAAAAGACCTTTCCAGCTTTGGATCTGTGCCAAATTCTCATCGGAGCAGTTAAAGGAAAAACCCCTTGGTGTAAAACCTCCGGAATCACTTTCCAACGCAAATATGTGTCTCTCGTTTTTGTTGCGGGCCACTTCGGCATATTTCTTTCCCCCTCTCAGCCCATTTTCCTCATTCATAAACAGCACCACACGAAGTGTGCGCTTTGGCTTGTATCCAGTTTCTTTAAGCAATCGAAGCACATCCATACTCTGTACGCAACCAGCACCATCATCGTGGGACCCATCACCCAAATCCCAGGAATCCAGGTGGCCGCCGACCACCATAATTTCATTTGGATATGTGGTTCCGCGTATTTCCCCAATGACGTTATAAGATTCCACATCATCAAATTGTTTGCAATTTTGCTTGAAGTAAAATTTGATGTCCGGGTTAAGCTTCAAGGTTGTGCTCAAAAGTTCTGCTCCTTTGGTACTGATGGCCGCAGCGGGGATTCTATTTGCAACGGGAGTATCCCCATAGCTCATGGAACCTGTATGCGGGTAATTGTCCAAACGAAGGTTCATGGAACGCACGATTACCCCGGCCGCTCCATACTTACCGGCCTCATCTGCTCCTGAGTAACGCTGATCCACACATCCGGAATAAGCCTCAAAAGTGCTGATTTTCTTGGGGTCCATAGGGCGATTGTAAAAGATTATCTTGCCCGCAATTTTTTCCTTTCCCAATTTTTCCAATTCCTCAATACCCTGAACCTCAATGACACTTGCTTTCAGTCCCCCATCGGGTGTCGCTACAGATCCGCCCAAAGCACAGATTGGAACATTGGTGGTTAGTCCTGGTTTGGTCTCGATATAGGCAAATTCCGGGGTACCCCGAACCCATTTGGGCACCATTACAGGCTGCAACCATACCCTATCCAATCCCAAAGAGTCCAGTTGCCTTTTCGTGTAATCGATAGCCTGTTGCGCTTGTACAGATCCAGAAAGACGCCCACCAATCTGATTGGAGAGATGATTCAGCCAATCATATGCTTTTCCATTGGTCAAAGCCTGATCATAGATGGCCCTAAGTTGTTTCTCGTCTTCAGACTGTGAAAAAAACGGAGTGCTGACCAATAAAAGGGCTAAAAATATAGCTATTCTCATTAGGTTTCTTTTTCCAGTTGTTGCTTAAAGGTTTCTAAATTAGCTTTTATTTTATCACTCAACTCGGGTTCCACAATATCTTTATACTTTTTTAACGCTTCGAGCAGAATGGATGCCACAATAATCCTGGCGGCCCTCTTATTGTCAGCTGGAATCACAAACCATGGCGCATGTGCTTTAGAGGTTTTGTTGATGGCCTCCTCGTAACAGGATTGATACGTGTCCCACAATTTCCGCTCTTTAAGGTCTCCTGGGGAAAACTTCCAGTTTTTTTCCTTCAACCGTAATCTTCGCAACAGGCGTTGCCGCTGCTCTTCTTTGGACAAATGCAGAAAAAACTTGAAGATCACTGTGCCATTTTCAGCAATATGCCTTTCAAAGTCATTTATTTGTCGGTAACGGTTTTCCCAAAATTCCGCATCGATATCTTCCACAGTCTCGATTCCAGGGATATTTTCACTTAAAATATATTGCGGATGTACTTTGGTGACCAGCACGTTCTCGTAGTGGGTGCGATTAAAGACACTGAATTTACCTCTTTCTGGTAAAGCAATATAGTGCCTCCATAGGTAATCGTGCTTCAATTCAAGCTCGGTGGGCACCTTAAAACTATGAACCGTTACTCCCCGAACATTAAAATCCTTGAAAACCTCCCGGATCAAACTGTCCTTCCCTGAAGTATCCATACCTTGCAAACAGACCAAAACACCATATTTTCCATGGGCATAGAGCGTATCCTGGAACTTTCCCAAGACCTCCCGAATATCTTCCAGTTCTTTTTTTAACTTTTTGTCCGAAGTGTCAAAATCTTCATGTGTACTGGTTTCCGACAACTTTAAGGGTCTTTTTACCTGATATTTGCCTAAATCAATGTTTTTCATGGTGTTGAATATAGTTTTTTTTGAACTTTCCTTCAACCATCGCCCCAAAACTACCATTCATCGATACTTTTTACTTTTCATAGTTTTAGACCGTGTTTTATCGATTTTATTCGCCTTCTGGCTGACTCATGATGTAATTTAGTGGAAATCATCAGACGCACTGTCCCAAATCAAGCGTTATGAAAACAAAAAAGACTGTCCTACTTATCGTCTTCATTCTTGGCATTATCAGCCTATTTCTACTGTCATCCTTTATCAATAGAAATGCTTGTGAATATGCCTATTCCAATATTGAATACATTAAAACCGAGTTGGAGAAAGCGATTGTAACGGAAGACCCTGAAATGGCAAAGTACCATGCATACAAGGCACTTAACAGCATTGAAAAGACGAAATCAAACTTTTTGGACTGTGGCTGCGAGGGCACTATAGAAAGCCTGGAAAATGCCCTTTCCCACTTAAAAACTGCAACTTCAGCACCTTCTTATGAGGATACCAAGGAGTGGTTGCACCTTGCGCTGGAAAATATCATGATCGGTATTCGGGTTTTGCGGGTCTTTGAGCAGGAAATCTCGAGTGATTACGGAAACAATGTGTTGGTCTTGAACACTCGCGATGCCATTGAGAATCAAGCGGCAATTATGCTACCGCAAGGAAAGATGAAGAAAATTGTACATAACTGCCTTTTGGGTTTTGAGACATCTTTGGATAAGGTGGTGAAAGAAGTGGAATGCCATGAGGCCCACAAGTTCATTTCCAAAATACATGATGAAACCCAACTTACCTTGCTAAATACGGACCTTTCGGTGGCCAAAAAGCAGTATCATCAACGTGTAAAAACATTGACACGGGACGCACTCGAAAGGTTAGGTGAATGTTCTGTTGACTAAATTATTTGCTGGCAAATAGCTTCACATCTTCCTCGGATACTTCTTCTCCCCCCAAAATAATAAGGCGCTCCACAACATTTCGAAGTTCCCTGACATTTCCAGTCCAATCGTAGCCTTTTAAGAGATCAACCGCTTTTTTTGAGAAATCCTTGGTAGCCGTGCCCTGCTCCGCTGTTATTTTTTTGGAAAAATGGTCTATCAACATTGGGATATCATCACGTCTATCGTTCAATGCAGGGACCTTGATCAAAATAACGGCCAAACGGTGATATAAATCCTCCCTGAACTTGCCCTCGGCTATTTCCTTTTTCAGATCTTTATTGGTAGCTGCCAATACCCGAACATCTACTTTGATATCCTTGTCCGTTCCGACCCTGGATATTTTATTTTCTTGAAGTGCCCTAAGCACCTTAGCCTGTGCAGATAGACTCATATCACCTACCTCATCCAAAAAAATGGTTCCTTTATTAGCGGCCTCAAATTTTCCAGCCCTGTCCTTTACAGCCGAGGTAAAAGCACCTTTCACATGACCAAATAGTTCACTCTCTATCAATTCCGAAGGAATTGCAGCACAGTTTACTTCGATAAATGGAGCTGCTGAACGTTGACTCTTCTGGTGCAACCAGTGGGCCACAAGTTCTTTTCCGGTACCATTTGGTCCCGTGATCAAAACACGCGCATCGGTCGGGGCCACTTTTTCGATCATATCCTTTATAACATCAATCTCCTTACTTTCACCGACCATTTCGTAGTTCTTGGAGACTTTCTTTTTAAGGATTTTGTTTTCCACCACCAATTCCTTACGATCTAAGGCGTTTCGTACGGTGGTCAACAGACGGTTTAAATCAGGGGGTTTGGAAATGTAATCGAAAGCGCCCAAGCGCATGGTGTTCACGGCTGTATCGAGATCACCATGCCCCGATATCATAATAAAGGGAATCTCAGGTTTTATTTTTTTTGCCGCCTCGAGCACCTCTACGCCGTCCATTTTTGGCATTTTTATATCG
Source organism: Allomuricauda sp. (assembly GCA_028284725.1). Classification (GTDB taxonomy): domain Bacteria; phylum Bacteroidota; class Bacteroidia; order Flavobacteriales; family Flavobacteriaceae; genus Flagellimonas. The sequence continues at coordinate 12,832 of JANQRD010000061.1, forward strand.
CAGAGCACCAAATCAAAATCCTCCTTTTTTATGGCTTCAATACCTTTAAGGCCGTCCTCGACTTCATTGACCTCATAGGTGTCGCTCTCTTCGCTCAATATTTTTACCAGCACCCTTCTAATGGCCGATTCATCCTCAATCACCAATATTTTTGACATTGTCTACTATTTAAAAAATTCCAATTTTGAACCCAGTTCGAATATAAAGATTTGCTTCGTCATTCAATAAAAAAACGTCGCCTCTCTTATCATTCCGTAACTTCCCCTCTTGCTCTATGGATCGTCCCACCAAAGCAAAAATGGCCATACGCTTCGAGAGATTATATTGATATCCAATAGCCCCAACCAAAGCGGACAGTGAAATTTTTGATCCCAGTTCCCCATCGGGCAAAAGAATATCATCTTGAACATTGATAAAGTACCCGTCCAATAACAATGTGGTCTCCAAGGTATGTTTTTTCGCAAAGTGGTACTTAAAGTTAGATCTAGGAATTCCCAAAGTAAAAGACCACTTAGGGTGGAATCTCCGGTAATAGCTCACCAAAGGTAATGGAATAGGAAGTCCAGTGGTACTGTTGTAAGACAAGCCCAAAACGATTCGAAAGGGTTTATCGGCCTTCGAATTTTCCTTCCAGAGTGTAGCAGTAGCATTGAAGAAAAAATCATCGGACATTATCCCATCCGTAAAGTTGGAAGCGAACCTTGGTGTGATTACAGTGACCAAATTCCAATTTTCATTCCATTTGGTTATGAATCCCACATTCATATCCACCACATGAAATCGAATCAAATCACTTTTATCAAAGGGAAATTCTCGGGAATAGCCCACATCGAACCTGTTATATTCCAAACCCGTAATCAAATAATCCTTTTTCTCATTCAATTTGATGGGAAAATTGAACAACGCCTTGTACCGTTGTGTTTTGATTCCTGTATCATTTTCCGGGATATTGAGGTATTCGATTCTAAAAATGTCCGTACTTTGGCCAAATCCTACATGAACACAAAAAAACGCACAGGAAAGCAATATGCCAGTGGAAAAATAAAAGGTTGGTGTTTTTATTTTACTCAGGTTTTTGATGCTGTTTGATGTATACATCCCTTTGTGGAAACGGAATGGTAATGTTTTGTTCTTTAAACTTGGCATTGATTTTATAGCGAATGGCACTTTTTGTTTTGGGGTCACCAAAGCTATCATTGGTAAAAAAATGAAGGGAAAAAAGCAATGCCGAATCCCCAAAATCATCAAAAAGGACAAAGGGTTTCGGACTTTTCAGCACTTGTTTGTGTTCTGCGGCGACCTCCTCTAAAATTTGGGTCACCAAGTCCACATCGCTCCCATAGGCCACCCCCACATGTACGCTTTCGCGAGTAGTTTTGTGGTTTTGGGTATAGTTGTATACAATATCGCTGATGAATTTGTGATTGGGGAGGATAATGACCTTATCATCGCGGGTTATGGCCCTAGTGGTCCTCAATTTAATCTCGAAAACCTTGCCCACTTTTCCCTCCACCTCCACAATATCCCCCACTTGAAGGGACTTATCGACAATAATAAAAATACCGCCTAAAATATCCTGGAACAACTCTTGGAGGGCGAGCCCCAGACCTACAAAAAGGGCTGCCGAGGCCGTGATTATCAGGGTGATATCGATTCCCGCCGCACTAAGGGTCACGAGCACCACCACCAAGTAAATCACATAATTGATAAACTTGAACATGCTGGAGAACTTTTGTCGGTCCTCCTGCTCCATTTTCCGTGTGAACAGATACCTAAGCCACTTCAACAAAAACTTGGTGATGATGAAAGCTATGGTCAACAACAGCAGTAGCCCAACGGTAAGATGGATTGATTTCTCCCCTTCCCCCAGATGGATTCCCATGTTCAGGAATTCCTTAATGGAACCCCAAATATCCTCTTGGATGATTTCCTTTATCTCGCTGGTTTCTTCTTGCATTGTTTTAATACCTAAGCCACTTGAACAGTTCTTTATAGGTTGGTCGCTTGCCGTACATTAAAATACCGACCCTATAAATTTTGGCTGCCAAGGACACTATTCCTAAAAAAGTAACTATTAAAAGACCAATGGAAGCCAATAATTGCCACAAAGGTACACCTCCCTCGCCAATACCGCCTGGAAGGCGCATCAGCATTACGATCGGTGAAGTTAGGGGAAATAATGAAAAACCAACTGCAATAGGGCCATGTGGATTACTGAAAACGGAAAAGAATCCCACGTAAATGGCCAACATTAGCGGTAAAATGATTGGAAAAATGAACTGCTGCGTATCAGTCTCATTATCAACGGCCGCACCAATGGCCGCGTAGATAGAGCTATAAATCAAGTACCCAAGAACAAAATACACCAAAAATGACCCTATCAATAACCCCCAGGGTATGTTCAGGATTTCCTTGGTGTATGCCAGCATTTCACTATCCATCGGTGCAGCAAACTGGGAAACATTGTCCATTCCTTCAAGGGGGATTTGTGACTCCCCCATGATCGCACTTATATCTATTCCCAAAAACATTACGGTTAGAAAAAGTAGTAGTGATGCCGAAATTATCCAAATCACAAATTGTGTTATACCTGCCAACGAAGTCCCAATAATCTTGCCCAACATCAATTGAAAAGGCTTTACGGAGGAAATGATCACCTCAATGATTCTGCTCGTCTTCTCCTCAATCACACTTCTCATAACAAAACCGCCGTAGATGATAATGAACATCATAATGGCATAACCAAAGCCACCGCCTATAAAAGCCTTGATTTCATTGATGCCTTTTAGGCTTTTTTCTCCGTCAAAAGTTGCAAGATTGATTTCGAAACGCTTTTCAATATCTGAAAACCGCTCTGGGGAAACGCCAAGTTTTTCCAATCGTTTTTGCCGTAATTGCTTTTGAAAAATGTCTTCCAGTCCTTGCGTGACATTTGTGCTAGGATTGTCCTTGCTATAGAAGTACGCTGATTGGGCTACCTTTTCCAAGTCAACAGCACTTGGAAGGTGAAGCAGGCCATAATATCCGAGTGAAATTGTAGAATCTTTGGCCTCTTCCAAAGAAAGTTGTCTAAAATGTACATAGGAAGTACTCGATGTGGCTACAAATTCGCGCTCAAGAAAACTGCTCTCATTAAGAACGGCGATTATACGCTTTTCGTTGTCGTTCAATTTGGTGAGATACGCTATCAAAACAATCATCCCCACAATAAGCAAGGGGCTCAAAATGGTCATGACGATGAAGGACTTGTTCCGTACTTTCGCCAAATACTCCCGTCTAATGATTAACCCCAACTTACCTATCATTGTCCTTATTGTTTACGGTTTGTATAAAGATGTCGTTGGCAGAGGGTATGGTTTCCTCAAAACGGTTGACATTGCCATTTTTTGATAGTTTGGCAAGCACTTCTGCGGTTTGATCCGAAGGAAGCTGGACTTTGAAATCCAATTGGTTTTCCCCAGCATCGAAATGTGAGGACAAAATCTTGAATTCTGCTTCCACCATCTTCATAAACGCTTCGGCATCCTTTTGAACTTGAAGCCCAACATCAAAAATATTGTTCTTGTAGGCTTTTTTGATATTGGACAGCCGACCATCGAGTATTTTCTCCGATTTATGGATGAGTGCTATGTATTCACAAAGTTCTTCCACAGATTCCATGCGATGGGTCGAAAAAATGATAGAGGTGCCCTTCTCTTTAAGCTGTAGAATCTCATCCTTAATAATATTGGCATTAATGGGATCAAACCCACTGAACGGTTCGTCAAAAATCAACAGTTTAGGCTCGTGCAACACTGTGACGATAAACTGAATCTTCTGGGCCATCCCTTTGGAAAGCTCCTGGATTTTTTTGTTCCACCAGTCACCAATATCCAAACGGTCAAACCAATATTTTAGGCGCTTTTTGGCCTCGCTTCGAGAAAGTCCTTTTAATTGTGCCAAGTACAATGCCTGCTCCCCAACTTTCATACTTTTATAAAGACCTCTTTCCTCGGGCAAGTACCCTATGTGGGAAATATGTTCAGGAGCCAATGGTTCTCCATCAAACAAAATTTCACCCGTATCCTGATATGTGATCTGGTTAATGATACGTATAAAAGTGGTCTTTCCTGCTCCGTTAGGGCCCAAAAGACCATAAATGCAATTTTTGGGTATTTCAAGAGAAATGTTGCTCAGCGCAGTGTAGTCCCCATAGGTTTTGGAGACGTTTTTGGCAACAAGGATGTCGTCCATTGAATCAATTTTTCCAAAGATATGTATTTGGCCAATAAGACGGTTGGCCCCATAAAACAAAACCCACCCTTAAGAAATCTAAGGATGGGAAAAAAATTGCTATGAAAAAGAAAATTAGATATTGGTTACCCAACATCAGTTTCAAATATACGTTTTTTATTTAAACAGAAAACCAATTTTTGTTAGGAGAACATGTCTTTCACTT
>JANQRD010000084.1 GCA_028284725.1 Allomuricauda sp.
AAGTCGGAATAATTGTATTTGTGCTGCCCTCTCGCGTGGTGTACCGCATGCTGTTCAGGTCGTTGGATAAACCATCCCAACCATTGTGGTGTGCGAATGTTGGCGTGCTGGAACTGGCTCAGAAAGTTCAGTGAAAAAATGATAACACTGATTGCGATGGGTGATAGACCCATGAAAAATGCGAAGCATACGCTGGCCAATAAAGTGAAGCCCACCATATCCATAATGCTGAAGTAGTAGGTGCTTGGAATATCCAAACGTTCCGAACTATGGTGCATTTGGTGAAATACCCTCCAAAGAAAATCGGATTTGTGCACAGAAATGTGATAAAAGTACAGCATGAACTGATAGAACAGTAACCCTATAACAACTTGCAGGGCTGGATGGAGTCCAGACAGGTCGATTAATTGGTAACTGGCCAAAAATTCATCTGTAAGCAATGGGAGGTAGGAGCCCAAATAGAAGAAAACAAAAAAGCTAACAATTCCCCTAAGGGCAGCATACTTAATTTTCGGAAGATTTTTTTTCCGTGGAAATAAACTTTCCCAGACATAAAGAAAAACGAACATTCCGATGACAATCAAGGACACAGGGTCCAACAAAATTTCAATAGGATTCATAACAAATATTTATTTTAAACAGACTAGTTGGTGCAAATATATATTTATTTCTTAACTAAACAAACTAGTTCGTATAAATTAAATATATTTGTATATGCCTAAAGATGGAAATAAGACCAAGCTTAAAATTCTTGAAGAGACCTTATCGCTAGTATTGGATAATGGCTTCGCAGGAACTTCAATCGATCATATTTTAGCTCGAACAAATATTACAAAAGGCGCTTTTTTTTATCATTTTAAGAACAAGGCCGATCTTGCTCACAAGCTTATGGAGCATTTCGCCCGTAAGGATATGGAGACGCTTGAAGAGGTTTTGGCTGAAACTGAACAATATCAATCTGAACCGGTAAAACGACTTCTGGAATTTGTGCAATGGTTCATCGATGAAATGTCTGGCCTGGATGCTCCTTATCCTGGGTGCTTATATGCCTCTTATGTGTATGAGCCGGAACAATTTGGTCCTGAAATAAAAAACATCGTTGCCGACTCAACACTCGCCTGGAGAAACGCCCTCGTTGATTTAATGAAGGCCACAGGAAAACCTGATAATGGAATTGATTTTGAAAGTCTGGCTGATCATTTCAATGTCATTATGGAAGGGGCGTTCATTATTTCAAAAGCCCTGAACGATCCCAAAATCATTATGAAACAACTTGTACACTACAAAAACTATTTGGAACAGATTTTTTGAAGGATTTGCAAGAATCCCAATAAAAAACATTTCAAAAGGCGATTGGTCTAATGGAAAATACACTGGTTAAATACCACCTACCTAAAAAATTAACTTGACCTAACTCCAACCCATTTGGGTATAATATAGTGTGCTATAAACACCTAGTGATGCCCAAATTCCTATGATAATCCAATAGAGCACCGGATTTTGTTTTTTGTATACGGGTTCAAACAAGTGGGTGTACCCTGACTGGATATCCAAAACTATCCAGAAAAGAAAGAAAACGGTCCAAATCCAGTACCAACCAGTCATAAGATTCAGCGCAATTAATAATAATCCAATTATGGCCTTCCATTTAAAAGGGCGTTTGGTGTCAATTTTGGTTTTGCTTTTAGAGTTTTTTTGAAGGGGGACAACATGAAAAAAAGCCCCAAATGGGTCAGCAAGGCAAGTAAAATTTTCGTCCTCATAAACCAGAGTACCACCATTATTAAGGACAGCTTTTTTGATTTGGCTTACATTTTCAACGGCAAAAAACACCCCCCAATATTCGTACTTGCCCTTTATTTGGCTGTCAACCTCTTGAATTGCCCCTATTTTCTCCCCTTTCGCATTGGAAATAAAGTATCTGTCATTTTTAGCTGAGGTAATTTCCCATTTAAAGATGCTCTCGTAAAAGGGCTTCACTTTGGAGAAATCTGAAATGAAAAGCTCATTCCACACCAAGGCATTTTTTTCATTTTCGAATCTAGAGTTTAAAAAATCACCCTCATAAATGGTGAAGCCAGCTCCCAAGGGATCCCGTATCAAAGCTATTTTCCCCATGGGTTTATTATCCTCGACCAATTCGATGATTCCATCCCGTTCTTTTGCTAGTTTGACGGTTTTTTCAATGTCATTCACTTGGATGTAGGACATCCAAAAGGAAGGCATGTTAATATCTTTAAATCGCTGCGGTGTTTCATATAGACCTGCAATTTCAAGTGCATTATGTTTAGCAATTAGGTAATCGCCGATACCTTTGCCATAATGCCATCCAAAAACTTTTGAATAAAAGTCTTGGGCGATATCCATGCCATAGGTGGATAAATCGGCAAAAACGAAATCGTTTGTTTTCATTTAACCTTTGAAAAGAAAATCATTTTGGGGTTGACTTCCCACCTAAGATTTTGTTAACTAGCTTAACTCCCAGCCCTTGCGGTACTCACGAGTCACCCAATCATTGGCTTTGTCGTAGTTTGTGATTTTCATGTTTTCCCCATCCCAAAGCAGTTTGCGTCTTCCAGGATAGTCATACGGTGCCCAATCCCCAACCTTTTTGCCTTCTTTCAATACTTTGTATTGATATGCCTTGACGGCAAGATTCCCCATTAGAACAGTTTCGGTCAACGGTCCCGCCTTGGCAAAGTCCGAGGATGTGGCAGCACCATCCAGACAGCCATCTACAAAGTTGGCGATATGGCCATCAACACTTCCGGGCACTCTTGGGTATTTTGGAGCTGGAGCCTTATATAAATCCATTAAATCCGAAGGTAAAAGTCTCGCATTTCTGGAATAGGTATCGCAGACCAATATCCCCTTATCCCCATACATTACCGTTCCGCCGCCTCCATCGCCAATGGTCTCATTGTCCTTTAATTCATCCGGAAGGTCAGGCATAATACCGCCATCATACCAATTCAAAGCAATATCTCCATGATGGTCATGTTTGAATTTCAAATGAATTTTAGATGAAGGAGGACAGGAAGGACTGAAATCAGCTTCCACAAAGTCACCGACCCAAACTGTTGTGCAGCTTGCCTCCGCTTCGGTTGGATATCCCAAATCCAATACGCTGAACGGGGTTTCCATAATGTGACAACCCATATCACCTAAGGCCCCGGTGCCAAAGTCCCACCAACCACGCCATTTAAAAGGTAAGTAGGCATCATTGTAATCCCGCATTGCTGCTGGCCCAAGCCAAAGATCCCAATCCAATCCTTTGGGTACCCTTTGTTTTTGAGCAGGTAAGGGTACGCCTTGCGGCCATACAGGTCTATTGGTCCAGCAGTCTATGGTGTGTACTTTTCCAATGATTCCAGATTCCACCCACTCCCTAGCGATTCGGCTATCATCACTCGAAGCACCCTGGTTGCCCATTTGGGTGACTATGCCATTTTCTTTTGCGACTTGGGTCATCAACCGGGCTTCATGGATGTTATGGGTAAGCGGTTTTTCAACATAGGCGTGTTTCTTTTCACGCATAAAGGGCAATGCAATAGTGGCATGTGTATGATCAGGGGTCGCCACCATAACTGCATCGATATCATTAAGGTGCTTATCATATACCTTTCTAAAATCCTTAAAGCGCTTCACATCTGGAAAGAGCTCATAAGTCTGCTGGGCTCGGCGGTCGTCCACATCGCAAAAAGCCACAAACTTTACCCGGCCTGTGTTCGCAAGACCATTGATTACTCCATTTCCTCTCCCTCCTGCTCCAAAGGCACCCACATAAAGGGTGTCACTCGGGGGTACGTGTGTCTTTCCCAATACATGGCTTGGGACAATAGAAAATGCGGCCGAAGCCGCTGCTGCATTTTTAAGGAATTTTCTTCTTTGCATGTTTATTGATTTCGATCAAGTCCTGAAGATACGAAAAACAACAATGGCTTAACGGCGATTGTTACCCATTCCACTCTTTGTAAAACTGTTCCAAAAAATCTAACATAAATTGATGGCGTTCCTGGGCCAATTTTTTACCTGTTTCGGTGTTCATTTTATCCTTGAGCAGCAATAGCTTTTCGTAAAAATGATTAATAGTTGGCGAGTTGGATTTTTTATAGGACTCCTTGCTCATGTTCGGATTTGGAGGAACGTTCGGGTTGTAGAGCTCCCGGTTTTTGAAACCACCATAGTTAAAGGTTCGAGCAATTCCAATAGCACCAATGGCATCCAGTCGGTCGGCATCTTGCACCACCTCCATCTCCTTGGATGAAAAAGTATCTCCATTTTTATCCAGACTGTTTTTGAAAGACATGTGTTTGATGATATCCACCACATGCGAAATAATAGTGTCATCGACCCCTTGTGACACTAAAAAACCTCTTGCCGTATTTGGACCAATATTTTCATCCCCATTGTGAAATTTTGGGTCGGCTATGTCATGCAAAAGCGCAGCTAACTGAACTACCAAAGCATTGACATTCTCATTTTTGGAAATTAGTCTTGCAACATTGAATACGCGTTCGGTATGGAACCAATCATGTCCTCCTTCTGCTCCTTTAAGGGTCTCCTTTACAAAGTTTTGGGTGTTTTCGATCAGCGCTTTATCGTCCATTAATTAACAAACAATTATCCCTTCCGTTATTTTCTTTTCCACACTGGTTATCAAGCTCTCTGGATCTCCCACATTTTCCAACGGCGCATGTACCTTAAACTTCAGATGGTTGCCAATGCCCATGGGAAACTTTCCGTAGCGGAGCAATTTCCAGGAATTGTTGATACTAATAGGAACAATTAGGCTCGAAGGTGCCTCGGTCATCAATACCTTTAGTCCAGTAGTCCGAAAGGCCTTGGGAATTCCGGTTCGGCTTCGCGTACCTTCCGGAAAAATAACCGCAGATCTGTTGTGTTCTTCAATATACCTTCCAAGTTTTTTCAACTGCTCAATGGATTGTTTGGGATCTTTTCGGTCAATCAAAACTGAACCTCCATGTCTAAGATTGAAAGACACGCTGGGAATGCCCTTTCCCAATTCTATTTTGCTGACAAACTTGGGATGGTGTTTTCGCATATACCAAATAATGGGTGGGATATCGTACATGCTTTGATGATTGGAAACGATGATAAGAGGTCTATCTAAAGGAATGCTATGTGGATTTTCAAAAGTATAACGCGTACCGAATAAATTGGTGCAGCGCATTAAAAACCAGTTTAGGATACTTACACTCCTCTTATGGGCATCATATCCAAAGACATTAAGGCAAAACCATTGTATCGGATGAAAAATGACCAAGGTCAATCCGAAGAAAATAAAAAAGATAACTGTTAAAGGATAGGAAAGCAGCTTCCGCATACTTACATTCTTTTATACACCCAAGTTGGCAAAATCTTCAGAATTATGGCAATCAGGCGCCATCTTTTTGTGATATACACCCTATCTTTTTTTCCAATCATGGCTGAAAAAATCTGTTTTGCTGCTTTTTGCGGAGGAGCTACCCAGAATTTTCCTTCACCTTTTGCCATTTGGGTATCCACAAAACCTGGACGCACATCTGTCACTGCAATTTGAAGCTTTGCCTTGGTCGCTTTTTGACGGAGCCCTTCCAAATAATTGATCTGATATGCTTTCGAAGCATTATAGGAAGGTGCAATGCCACTACCTCGTAAACCCGCAATGGAACTGATGGCCACCAAATGCCCATGCCCTTGTTTTTGAAAATAATGGAACGCCCAGCCCATTACTTTGGAAAAAGCCAGCACATTGAGTTGGTTGGTCTCTTGCACAATAGCATCTTGAAGTCTTTCATTAAGTTCCCCTGTTCCTGAAGAAAAAACCAACAGATCAAGTCCGCCCAGTTTTTCCACCAATTCTTGCAAATGTCCAAGTGCATTTTCAGCAGTGCTGTCAAAAACCTTTGGAACAAAAATATCAGGAGCTTCATTGACCTGGCTTGTAAGCAATGCTTCCCGGCGACCTGTAATGCCCACTTTGTATCCTTTTCGGGATAAGATTTGCGCAAGTTCCCTACCAATGCCTGATGTTGCTCCTACGACTATTGCTTTTTTGTGCATGGGCGTAAAAATAAAAAACCACCCTTAAGGGTGGTTTATGTAAATGCTTTTTTGAAGAAGATTAACAGAATTCGTTGTAAGCTTCAATCAAATTCTCGGCGATCATTTCCGCAGGTCTTCCTTCAATGTGATGTCTTTCGATCATGTGAACCAACTCCCCATCTTTGAACAAAGCCATACTTGGAGATGATGGAGGGAAAGGTACCATATGGTTTCTTGCCGTTTCGACAGCTTCGGTATCGACCCCGGCAAAAACAGTTACCAAGTGATTGGGCTTTTTTGTGTTTTGCAGGCTCAATTTGGCAGCAGGTCTTGCGTTGGCCGCGGCACATCCGCATACCGAATTTACCACCACCAAAGTGGTTCCATCTTGTTTTAGCGCACTTTCAACGGCATCGCTTGTATATAATTCTTCAAACCCGGCGGAAGCCAAGTCTGCTCGCATAGGTTTTACCAATTCTTCAGGATACATAGTCTTCTTTTTTATTTAGCTTTCAAAGATACAGCTTTTGTCGAATTTTTTTCCTGACCCTTAACACCTTAATAAGGATTCTTTCCTGAGCAAAATCCTATATTTGGGGCTAATTCTATTTTTGGATGATCAAATGGGTCGCCGCTTTTTTGGGCTATTTTATTTTTCGCTTCCCTGGTGCTGTTTTGGGATTTATTGTCGGGAGTCTTTTGGACAATCTTGGAGGTAGTTCAGGTGGAGGTCGATCTGTTTTTCAGGATTTCACGCGACAGACGGTTTCACCTGCTGATTTTGAGCTGAATCTACTCTCCCTGTGTTCCATAATTATTAAAGCAGATGGACAGGTAAGTCAGCGCGAATTGGATTATGTGCGACAGTATTTTTTGAGCACCTACGGAAAGGAAAAGGCCAATGCCATTTTTCGCACCTTCAACGAAGTTGTGAAGAAAAGAGAGGTATCGGCGCAACGCATTTGTACGTATTTGGCGCAAAGAACCCGGTATGAGGTGCGCTTACAGTTGTTGCACTTTCTTTTTGGTATCGCACAGGCCGATGGACAATTGAGCAAGGCTGAAATCAACAAGCTCAAAGAAATCGCTGGCTATTTGAGGTTAGGGAGGCATGATTTCGAAAGTATTATGGCCATGTTTGTGAAATCGGCGGACAATGCCTATAAGATTTTGGAGATTGAAAAAACGGCCACGGATGACGAAGTGAAAAAAGCTTATCGAAAAATGGCAAAAAAATACCATCCAGATCGGGTGGTGACCGAAAATGAGGCCATTAAAAAAGGAGCGGAAGAAAAATTCAAGGAAGTGCAGAAAGCTTATGAGACCATCCAGAAAGAACGGGGAATATCCTAAGTTCTAATTTGGAGATGTTCAAAATAGATTTCATCAATTAAAAAAAGTACCATGCAAGAGTTTTGGTTTTATGTAAAATTGGGGTTTAACCACGTACTGGATTGGGGTGCATACGATCATATCCTATTTTTATCCGCTCTCGCTATCCCATTCACCTTTGTAAGTTGGAAAAAGGTGGTGGTACTGGCGACCATCTTTACCATTGCACATTGTACTTCACTTGCACTGTCCGCTTTCGAGGTGTTTACTGTGGATGTAGGTCTTATCGAATTTTTTATTCCCATAACTATTCTACTAACGGCATTGTTCAACTTTATTTTTGTTTTTCGGGATGCCAAGAATGTCGGGATGTACCTTCACGTGCTGGCCACTGCTTTTTTTGGTTTGATACATGGATTTGGGTTTTCAAACTATTTTAAGATGCTAATGGCAGAGGAGGATGATAAGGTAATTCCGTTGTTGGGCTTTGCCACTGGGATTGAGTTTTCACAGGTCGCTATCATTATGGTTATTTTGGGAATCGCATTTGTACTTCAGGATATTTTAAAGGTCAGAAGAACGATTTTTATCGCCATCGCATCGATTTTGGTCATTGCCATCACAATACCACTACTGATCGCTACGTTTCCCCAATAGGGCTTTCGTTAAATTTAATCGAATAAGGTTGTAGAGGTCTTTTAAAGCAGGTATATTTAATATATTATCCGCCGATTTTGAGCTATATGCATGATAGTAAACAAGAAAAGTATGATAAGGCCTACTTGCGAATGGCCAAAGAATGGGGAAAACTCTCCTACTGTAAAAGAAAGCAGGTCGGTGCAATAATAGTAAAGGATCGTATGATCATATCCGATGGATATAATGGTACACCTACAGGTTTTGAGAATATTTGTGAGGATGAGGAAGGATACACCAAATGGTATGTGCTTCATGCGGAGGCGAATGCTATTCTAAAAGTAGCTTCTTCCACACAATCGTGCGAGGGAGCAACATTGTATATCACATTATCCCCTTGCCGGGAGTGCAGTAAGTTGATTCATCAAGCTGGCATAAAACGTGTGGTGTATCAAACCGCATATAAGGATGATTCCGGATTGCGATTTTTGGAACGTGCTGGTGTAGAGATCCATCACCTACCAATATTAGAGGAAATGGTCTAACCCCACCATTTAAATTATGAAAAAGAAATATCACTATATATTACCTACACTACTGGCTCTTGCTGTTGCCATAGGAATTTTTATCGGGGGAAAGCTTCATTTTGATGACACTCCAGAAAAACTTTTCTCCACCAATTCCAAAAAAGATAAGCTGAACAGGCTCATCGATTACATCGATTATGAATATGTGGATGAAATTGATACGGACAGTATCGTCGATGTTACTGTGAACAATATTTTAGGAAAGCTTGACCCGCACTCAGTTTACATTCCAAAAAGCGAGATGGAGGAAGTCTCCGAAAATATGAAAGGTGACTTTGTTGGAATCGGAGTCAGTTTTTATATGTACCGGGACAGCATTACGGTGATTCGAACCATTAAAAATGGTCCCAGCCATGTGGGCGGCATCAAGCCGGGAGATCGAATTCTAGTTGCTGGGAAGGACACCCTGCACGGGCGGAGGATGCCCAACAGTGAGGTGGTTTCCAAATTGAAAGGCAAAATAGGTACCAAAGTAGACCTTAAGGTCTATCGAAAATCGGAAGACCGTACACTCAACATTACGGTGACACGCGACCGCATCCCTATCAAAAGTGTAGAATCCTATTACATGGTCACTAGGGATATGGGGTATATCAAAATCAATCGTTTTGCGGAGTCTACCTTTAAGGAGTTTAAGGATGCCCTTCGAAAGTTGAAGCTCCGTGGTGCGGAAAAATTAGTGCTGGACCTTCGTGATAATCCAGGTGGTTATCTTGGAATAGCGGAAAAATTGGCAGATGAATTCTTAAAAGAGGACAAGCTGATTTTGTACACCAAAAACAAAAAGGGAAGAATTAAAAAGGCATTTGCGACCAAAAAAGGGGATTTTGAGGACAAACCCGTTTATGTGTTGATCAACGAACGCTCAGCTTCCGCAAGTGAAATCATAGCTGGGGCATTGCAGGACAATGACATAGGCACTATTATTGGGCGTCGTTCCTTTGGAAAGGGATTGGTACAACGCGAAATGGATCTGGGAGACGGATCGGCGGTTCGCCTTACCGTTTCAAGATATTACACTCCAACGGGGAGATCTATCCAGAAATCCTATAAAAATGGGAGTCGGGATTACTACCAGAAATTTATGGAACGCTACAGCAGCGGGGAACTTGTATCGGTGGATAGCATAAAAGTGGCTGATTCATTAAAGTTCAGAACACCCAAAGGAAAGATTGTATATGGTGGTGGTGGAATCATTCCAGATGTATTTGTTCCCATTGGAAGCAATGAGGAAGAAGCCATCGAGAGCATGGATGATACCTATGAGTTCTTCTCGCGTTTCATTTTTGAACATTTGGAGGAGGATAGAACCCGATATGCAGATTATACCAAGAACCAATTTTTAGATGAATTTCGGGTGGACGATATTCTTTTTGATCAGTTTATCCAGTTTGTACTGAATCGAAAAATAAAGCTCGACTTCTATGCCCAGGAAGAAAAGATCAAAGACTATTTAAAGGCGAACATTGCGGAGCAGTTGTTTTCACCAAATCTGTCGGCACAAATAAAAGGAAAGCACGATACCATGTTGACCAAAGTATTGGATTTGGATGCCGCATCCCTTTTTGATCAAACTGATGGTCAAGTGCTAAAACATCAAGATTGATCTTCCTTTAGTTTTTTATCAATCTTCTTCGAAGTAGTAAAAATAAGCAGCAATACGATGGCACTAAGTGACGCAACGATTCCAATCAATGCGATTGTGCTGTCACCCTGAAAAGGATTTTCAAAATTCACCATGGTAACGTTGTAGGCAATCAGCCCTAACGCAAGTATTATTAAAATGATGACAAGTGTCTTATTCATAAAAAGAGAGTTTGATCAATGGCCTAACATTTGATTAATGTTGGTGGCAAAAAGTTTTACCGCAATTGCCAACAGAATTACCCCAAAAACTTTTCGAATAACATTGAGCCCGTTCTTGCCCAAGACCCGTTCAATTTTAGTGCTGGATTTAAGCACTAGGTATACAAAGATAATGTTTACAATAATGGCTATAATAATGTTCTCTACGTGATACTCTGCCCGTAATGCCAAAAGGGAAGTTAAGGTGCCTGCACCTGCAATGAGTGGAAAAGCAATGGGTACCACTGAGGCCGTTTCCGATTCATCATCTTTAAAAAGTGTAACACCCAAGACCATTTCCAACGCAAGAAAAAAGATGACAAAGGCCCCGGCCACGGCAAAGGAATTCACGTCGATTCCAATCAAATTGAGGATGCTTTCACCAACAAAAAGAAAAGCGGTCATAATACAAGCCGCAACAATGGAAGCCTTTCCTGATTGAATTGGACCTACCCTTTTTCGTAGTGAAATGATGATGGGAACACTCCCCAAGATATCGATAACAGCAAAAAGAATCATGCTGGCCGTCGCTATTTCCTTAAAACTGAAATTTAAGTTCATTGTTTCTAGATTTCGTCCGCAAATTTACGTGTAAAAAAAGCATTTGGATTACATAAGCAGGCATAGAAAACATGAAATTTTCGGTTTTGAAGTACCTTTACCCAAAAA
>JANQRD010000094.1 GCA_028284725.1 Allomuricauda sp.
AAGGTTGCCTCTGAGTTTTCCAATATTACCATCGTTTCCCTGAGCGATCCCATACAGAAAAAAGCAGAGCATATTTTAGAAGAGCTGATTAATATTTATAATGAAAATGGTGTAGAGGACAAAAAGGAAATTGCCGACCGAACATCGGATTTTATTGACGAGCGCATCAATGATATTTACTCTAATTTGTCTGCGGTGGATCAGAGTGCGGAAGATTTTAAAACCGGTAGGGGTTTAACGGATATTGCGTCCCAGGCCAATATCAACCTAAATGTTAGTGCGGCGAGTCAACAGGAATTGGAAAATGCTAGGGTTCAGCTTAATATAGCCGCATCTATGAAGGATATCGTGGATAACCAGGACGGCTATGATTTTCTCCCCTCAAATGTTGGACTTTCTGACCCTTCCATAACCACTACCACGGCAAAATATAATCAGTTGGTGGCGGAGCGCAATAGACTGTTAAAAAGCTCCAATGAAAAAAATCCGGTGATTGTAAACCTGGATGAGCAATTGGCGGGACTAAGACAAAGCATGAAGTCCAGTTTGAATAGCGTTGAGAACAATTTGAACTTAAGGGTCAATAATCTAAGTGGACAAGTTTCGCTACTTAATTCAAGAATATATTCTGCTCCAAAAAATGAAAGAGCGCTCAGGGATATAACCAGGAGGCAGCAGACGACCGAATCCCTGTATCTTTATTTATTACAAAAAAGGGAGGAATCCCAAATTGCGTTTGCTTCCGCTACACCGAAGTCCAAAGTAGTGGACAGGGCTTACGGTAATAGTGATATTCCTATATCACCCAATAAATCGGTTATATTGCTGGTTTCATTTATTCTGGGGCTTGCAGTACCGTTTTCCATAATATATGTCAAGGATCTGTTGGATACCAAGGTGCACAACAAGTTAGATCTTGAAAGAATAGTGGGTAATGACTTACCTGTATTGGCTGAAATCCCTAAATTGTCCAAAAAGCAGCACAAAATAATCCAACATGAAGATAGGTCCGTACTGGCCGAATCATTGCGAATTTTGAGAACTAATCTAGATTATATCATAAAATCGAAAAAAGGTTCAGGAAAGAAAAATGTCATTTTTGTGACATCCAGTGTCCCTGGAGAGGGAAAAACCTTGCTATCATCCAATTTGGCAGCAATTTATGCCACTGCTGGTAAGAAAGTGCTTTTGATGGGAGCCGACATAAGAAATCCAAAGTTATATACCTTTTTTTTCAATAGTAAAGATGTGGACAGGCTTGGAAAACCTAAAAGGGTCCAAAATGTTGGATTGACAGAGTATCTGTTCAATAATACATTGGAAGTTTCAGACATTATTCACCCAATGTTGGCGAATACCAATACAATAGATGTTATTTATTCGGGGAAAATCCCCCCAAATCCAACGGAACTTTTAATGAGTGTGCGGATTAAAAACCTTTTTCAGGAGGTTTCGGAAAAATATGACTATGTAATCGTTGATACTGCGCCTTTGATGGTTATTACGGACACCTTGTTGATAAGTGAATATGCGGATCAAATACTGTATGTCACCAAAGCAGGAGTCACTGAAAAAAGTGTGTTGGAATTCCCTTTAAAATTAAAAAGGGAGGGTAAATTAAAAGGAGTTTCTTTTATTGTGAACAACGTTAAGGAGTCCAACCTTGGCTATGGAGGAAGATATGGCTATGGTTACGGTAAAACCATAAAAAGGTGGTGGAATTTCACTTCATAAATCAGTAAAAACTCAAAATTGTATTTTCAATTACCGGCAAAACAAGGTTCAGGGTGCTTGTAGTAATTTTTGTTTCCTTGAGTTGGTTCAATTGATTGGTATTGTGCAGGTCGGAAGATACAAAATCAACTAGACCTTTCCCCAATAATTTTAGGGCCACCTTTTGAATTTCGGTTCCATAGTACCCCCCCAGAGATAGTAAATTAAGTTGGAACAAAATTCCTTTTGATTTAAGGAATTGGTATGTTTTGAAAGTATTGTGATAATATATGTACCTTTCTGGATGTGCTAAAATTGGAAAATAGGATTCACTTGCAATTTTATGAATAGCAGCATTGAAACTTATTGAAGGCTGTAAATATGACATTTCGATCAGCAGGTATTCTTTTTTAAGGGGCATTACCGTTTTATTGAGCAACATGTTTTCAAAATTTTCGTCTATCATATGCTCCGCGGCATAATCGGTTTGAATATGATCCATATTTTTGGTTTCCAGCTCAGACCGCAAAAGATCAAATGATTTTTTTATGGTCTCGGGTGTGTTTGGATAATAGTTGTCCATAATGTGTGGCGTAAAGACAAAGTTCTTTACCCCAAACTTGGAAAATTCGTTGATCAGCACAATCGATTCCTCAACAGTTTTGGCCCCATCGTCTAAACCGGGGAGTATATGGTTATGTATATCGACCAACCCGTGAAGGTAATCCACTAAGAAGGTTTTCTTTTGAAAAAAACTGAACATGCCTAAAATCTGGTATGCAAATATAAGTTTTATGGATTCTTATTGGCTAGGTTACTTCCCAAACAGGGTTTTCAATGTATTTGTTCCAATTGCTAGGCCCATTAAACATTAAATATTAAAGTTAGGAAGGCTTTATGCAATGGCATGAAACCAACTTTCTACCATCAGAATAATGATAGGGAGAATACATTACAACTGTTAAATTCTTA
Source organism: Allomuricauda sp. (assembly GCA_028284725.1). Taxonomy (GTDB): domain Bacteria; phylum Bacteroidota; class Bacteroidia; order Flavobacteriales; family Flavobacteriaceae; genus Flagellimonas. Next base: position 2,686 of record JANQRD010000094.1, read on the forward strand.
TTTGATTGGGAATTTTATAACATCCAACACGCAAATTTCTAAGGTTTGTTAAATAGTTTTGATAAACTACGTCGTTCAAAAATGACTAATAATGTCCATTTTTCATCAAAAGTGTTAGACCCATTACTAAAGGGAATTTTAGTGTCTATACTTCTTTTTCCCTTTATTTCTTTCTCCAAGAACAATTGTACCCCTATAAAAGTATTGGAAAAAGATGAAGTAATTATTGGCAATCAATCACCAGAAAAAATATATGTTCATTTTAATAAAAGCACCTTTTGTGCCGAGGAGAATATTTGGTTCAAAGTATACCTTGTAAACAGTGAAAATTATATTCCTGGCACTAATAGTGAATTGGTTTATGTGGATTTATTTGATTCAAAAGGTAATATTGTAAACATCAAAAAAATTGGAATATCCGAAGGTTCTGGCGAAGGTTATATTTTTCTTCCTTTCGATTTAATTGAAGGTGAATATACCTTTAGGGCATATACCAATTACATGAGAAATTTTAATAACTCATGTTTTTTTAAAAAAAGACTTTATATATACTCGCAATACTCTGGCCATCAATTCGGTTTATCGAAAGGCATTGAGACCCAATATCAAAAAATGGATTTGCAGTTCTTTCCTGAAGGGGGACATTTGGTAAATGACTTTAACAACCGTATTGCATTTAAAGCAAATAATGGGAAAGGGGAAGGAGCAGATATAGATGGTGAAATTTTTGATGAGAAGGGTGAGCTAATCACGAAATTCAGTACCTCAAAGCCTGGTATGGGACTATTTCATCTCATACCAGAAAAGGGAAAACAATATACAGCAACGGTCAATTATAATGATAATACAGCTTCATTTGCACTTCCAAGAGGTTTGGATAAATGGATTTTGATGCGAATAACAGAGCATAAAGACCATTATAAAGCGAATTTTCAATCGTCCATTACATCAATGGAAAACTATAAATTTATCGCTCGACAGCGAAGTGGGATTGTTTATGATTCGAAAATTATTGAAAAAACAAATAAGGTAATAGCCAAAATCCCTAAGGATATTTTAAAAACAGGTGTAGTTCAATTCACCTTATATGATAGTCAAAACAAACCAGTTGCTAAACGATTATCGTTTTTTGAAGGTAATAGTTCAAGTAATCCAGAAACAATAATTTCGCTGCCAAAAAAGGAATATGGTCTCAACAATGAAATTGGTGTGGAGGTGTTTTTGGATAAATTTTCTCAAAAGGATGGCTTTGCCCGCATGTCAATATCAGTAACAGAATTGCCTGTTAATGGGGACAGGTATGACATAGATATTGAAACCTATTTATTGCTTATCTCAGAACTAAAGGGTAAAATAGAAAACCCTGAATACTACCTTCATTCAGAAGACCCGAATCGAAAAAATAATTTTGATATTCTAATGTTGACCCAAGGATGGAGACAATCTGAAAAGTCTTCTTTGGATAATAAAAAGCTAAACTATTTGTTCGAAAAGGGAATAACGCTAAGTGGTCAGGTAAAAAGTACGCTCAATAGAGATCGGTCCATTCGCTCGGAGGTCTCACTAGCCTATAAAAATAGGTATGAACAAGGTTATGATGTTACTCCTACAGATAAAAATGGGAGATTTATTTTTAGAGACCTAAATTTTGTAGACAGTACATCTGTCATATTAAAAGCCTTCGGCTTAAGTGGTGAAAAGGAAATATTTATAGAGCTGGACTCCATTCCACCCCCAAAGATTTCTTCTTTAGGGAGTATTGAAAATGAACGCATAGGAGTTGCCAATGACACGGTTCTCTCAACACCGATTAATAATGGGAATACAGAGATTATGGTTCTAGAAGAAGATGGTCTTATTGAACTGGAAGAAGTCAAGGTAAAATCCAAGAAAGAAAGAAAAAGGGCTGAGATGGATAAAAACGAAAGAAGGATGTTGTACAAGGAGGCTTCACAAACGATGGATTTTACCGAACTAAGAAAAAATTCACCACAACAAAATGTTCTTACTGCTCTCCTTGGAAGGGTTCCTGGTCTTTCAGTAAGAGGCGACGCAGTGTATTTAAGAGGGGTCAATTCATTACAAGGCAGCAGTAAGGCTTTATTGTTGGTGGATGGCATACCAATAGACAGTGAAGATGCGAGTGGTATCATAGCCTTGCCCATATCTGAAATTGACTTCGTCGATGTTCTAAAAGGACCTAGAGCTGCAATCTACGGATCACGAGCGGCGAATGGGGTCTTGGCCATATACACCTTAAATAGGACCAATAGGAATAGTGCAAAGTCAGGTAGTAGAGGTATTCTTAAATACATTGATGCTGGAATGAGTCATTCAAAAAGGTTTTATGCTTCCAAATTAGAGAATGAACGTATTCCAGAAAACTGCCTTAAAACACTTTTCTGGAATCCTAATATTTTGATGGCGAAAACGAACAAAATGAAGTTCTCATTTCCTTCTGGGGAAAAACCAGCTGAATATAAAATGATTGTTGAGGGCATTACCAAGAATGGGGACCTGATTAGGTCAGAAGCCATAATACAGGTGAAATAGAGTTGCGAGAAAGTTTTTGATTGAATATGAAAACAGGCTATCAAAAAAACCAGAAAGAAACGGTTTTAATTACTCATTTATTTACCGATGCAGAAATTGGAAAAAATATTGCCCAGTAAATCATCCGTGGTGACCTGGCCTGTAATCTCACCCAAATGGAAAAGCGCTTGGCGTATATCCACTGCCAATAAATCACTGGAGATTTCTGCTTCCATACCCTCCTTAACCTTCTGGATTTCCTCCAAAGCTTTCTGCAGGGCATCATAATGCCTGCTATTGGTCACTATGGTACCATCACCACTTAAAGCGCCCGAATCCACCATGGATTTCAATTTTTCCTCAAGCTCGGGTACACCGGTCCCGTACTTGGCCGAAAGAAAGATGGTATTGGGAATTTCCTTCTGGATTGCATCTTTTTTTGGACTGTCGAGCAAATCTGCTTTGTTGCAAATAGGGAGCAATTCTTTGGTAGGGTACTTGTTTTTGATTCGCTCCAATTCCGACCGATCGAAGTGGGGACCATCAAAAAGAAAAATAATCAATCGTGCCTTTTCAATTTTGTCAAAAGTGCGTTCTATACCGATACGTTCCACAACATCCTCGGTCTCTCGTATTCCTGCGGTATCAATAAACCTAAAGTTTATACCGTTGATATTGATCTGATCTTCCACCGTGTCCCTTGTTGTCCCCGCAATATCACTTACAATGGCTCTTTCCTCATTCAAAAGTGCGTTTAAAAGAGTCGATTTGCCCACGTTGGGTTCTCCCACAATGGCCACTGGAATACCATTTTTAATGACATTGCCCACGGCAAACGAATCGATAAGCCGTTTTAAAACTTCACCGATGCGATTTAAAAGTTTTTGGAATTCCTCTCGATTTGCAAATTCAACATCCTCCTGTGAAAAATCCAGCTCAAGTTCAATTAATGATGCGAAGTTCAGTAGTTCTTCACGTAATTTTTGAATCTCATTGCTAAAACCACCGCGCATTTGCTGCAAGGCTACCTCATGGGATGCACTGCTGTCACTGGCTATTAGATCAGCAACTGCTTCAGCCTGACTCAAGTCCATTTTCCCGTTCAAAAAAGCCCGAAGGGTAAATTCCCCCGCATTGGCCATTCGGCATCCCTTGCGTAGAAACAGTTGCACAATTTGTTGCTGGATATAAGGAGAACCATGACAGGAAATTTCAACAACATTTTCCCCTGTATAGGAATGGGGTCCTTTAAAGATGGAAACCAAAACCTCATCCAAAAATTTGGAATCATCCATGATGTGCCCTAAATGGATGGTGTGGCTTTTTTGCTTTAGAAGATTTTTACCACTGATTGACTCAAATTTTGACGCAACAATTTTTATAGCTTCATGTCCGGAAATACGAATTACAGCTATGGCACCTATACCTGAAGGTGTAGCCAAAGCAATGATATTTTCATTTTTAAACATTCATTAAAAATATGATTTTGAAAATAGAAATATCTATCAGCTAAATAAAAGTGTTTTTATGAAAATTAAAATGCCGGGCTATAGCCCGGCATTTTGGAAAATTTATTGCTCTGTGCGTTGCTTATTTGTACAACCTACAGCACCTAAGTTTAAAATTAAAATCCATAATCCATAAACGTTCACCTGTTTTCCTATCAGTAATCCATCCCCATGTACTTAGTCCATTAGCTCCTAGATCGGAATCATAATTAGCTCCATTTGGTCCAACATGTGCACCGTAATTAGGAGTTTCAGGGTCATTTGGATCTGGTCTTTGTTCTAGCCCATAACATCCTTCTGCGATACAATCTCCTCCCCATGAGTACAGCGTACTTCTTTTGGAATCAATCAAATAATAAGAAAGCATTCCTTCAACCGATGCATCACCTGCACATCCCTCCTTTTTCTGTTCTCCACCATTACTAGACCATTCTTCCCAAGATTTTTTTTCTTTTAGCCATACGTTTACGAAAACCTTACATTTACCCTCATTCATTTTAGTAATTCCCCTAATAAGTGCAGTACCGTTGCTAAACTCAACAAATATCATACGGTGATATCTTGATGATGAGAAGAAAGCAGTTGGAACAAAATAGTCTGTCTCGTTTTCGGGCCACCACATATTGGATACAGGTTGTTTATCCTCAAAAGGACATCTATCTGCATCTTTGATTAAACATAAAGAGGTTATTCTTGGTCTATTGTAATGTCTGTCAGTACTCGCACTTTTATCTAAGGTTTCATTTGAATCACGAAAATCGACTTGTTCCAAATCCAAACCTTCGATTTCACTTAGATTTAAATCATCAACCTCAGAGAAGAATTGACTTTGAATTTCTTCAAACTCTTCAATTTCTATTTCTTCTTCTACAACAATGATGTTTTCAGTGGTGCTTCCTGTGGCATTTTCCGCGGAAGAATCAACAGTTCCCTCCACCGTGGAAATTTCCTCTGTTTCGCAACTTGCCAAGGAAATCATCAAGGCCAGTGCTAGATAGTAATTTTTTTTCATTAGAATTGATTTTGCTTTTTGTTATTGGTTTTAACAAAGCTCTAACATATTGAGATGAATACGATGATTTCTAGACAAACGGACCAAAAAATAGATAATGGGCAGGGTACTACATATTTGATAGTATTACACGCCAACATTTCCCACAAAAAACAAAATATAAACAAGCCTTTTAATCAAATTATAAAATCGTAAGTATTTGATAAACAAAATATTAACTAATTAGCCATATAGTTTTATCCATTAACTGGCAGATATGATCGATGAACGGTACATTTAGTGTTAAAACCCATTATTTGTAACAATTTGGCCAGATGTCATACACATATGGTATAACGTTAAAATCAATCAAAGAATGGAAGTCATCAATCAAAACGTACTAAGAAAGGACAATACATTGTTGTCCATTACACATCTGACCCAACTATTACATTATGTAATTGGTTTTGGAGGATTCATTATTCCCCTGATTATCTGGTTAACGTCCAGAAAATCTGTGGAGGGCATGAACGAGCATGGAAAGGCTGCGGTAAATCTACAGCTTAGTTTATTGTTGTACATCATTGTAAGTGTTCCAGCGATACTATTGTTCGGTCTAGGAATTTTAGGGCTTATTGGAGTTGCAGTTTTAGGTTTTATCCTACCAATTGTCAATGCGGTGAAAGCGGCCAACGGGGAATCACCATCTTATTTCTTGACTATTCCCTTTATTCAATAAAAAAAGCTGGAAAAACTCCAGTTTTTTTGGTATTTCGGTATCAATTGGTTAGCTGTTCAACATTACAGGCATTACAAGCATGGTTACCTGTTCACCCTTATCCAGGCCATCAGAAGGGGTCAGAATGCCGGCCCGGTTGGGCAGACTCATTTCCAAGGAGACCTCATCGGAGGCCAAATTCCCCAACATTTCAACCAAAAAACGGGAATTGAAACCAATTTGCATATCATCCCCCTGATACGAACATGAAAGCCGTTCTTCGGCCTTATTGCTGTAATCCACGTCCTCTGCTGAAATATTCAATTCCGCCCCTGCGATTTTCAATCGAATCTGGTGTGTAGTCTTGTTGGAGAAAATGGATACTCGGCGTACTGAACTCAAAAATTGGTTTCTGGAAATTGACAGTTTGTTTGGATTCTCCTTTGGAATGACCGCTTCGTAATTGGGATATTTCCCATCAATGAGTCGGCAAATCAATTCTGAATTGTCAAAAATGAATTTGGCATTGCTATCGTTGTACTCAATGGTCACTTCAGATTCTGAGCCTGCCAAGATGCCTTTAAGGAGATTCAATGGCTTTTTGGGCATAATGAATTCCGCAACTTGCGAAGCAGTAACGTCTTCACGCTGGTACTTGACCAATTTGTGCGCATCAGTGGCCACAAATGTTAGATTCTCTGTTGAGAACTGAAAAAATACACCACTCATTACTGGCCGAAGATCATCGTTTCCAGCGGCGAAAATGGTCTTATTGATGGCTGTGGCCAGCACATCTCCCAACAATACCGTAGCGCTTGGGTTGGATACTTCAACCGCTTTTGGAAATTCAGCACCATCAGCATAGGCTAAGGCATATTTACCGTGATTGGAACTGATTTCCACGGTATTATTGTCCTCCACAATAAAGGTCAATGGCTGTTCAGGAAATGTTTTTAGGGTATCCAGCAACAACCTGGCCGGAACTGCAATGGTGCCTTCGGCATCAGAATCAACTTCGAGTACCGAACTCATGGTGGTTTCCAAATCCGAGGCGGAAACCGTGAGTTGGTTTTTCTTTAAATCAAACAGGAAATTATCTAAAATGGGCAACGTATTGCTGCTATTGATCACGCCCCCCAAAACTTGCAGTTGTTTCAATAAATATGTACTGGATACAATAAACTTCATTCAAGAAATTCTTTTAGAATTAGTGTTCCGTCAAGCATTTTTTAATAAAATGGAACCCAAAAATCGATAAAAACAAATATATCTTAAAACGATTTAGCAATGAAACAAATTTATTAACAGCTATGCTGCGAACTTTCGCTTTCGATACATACTGAAAAATATACCGAAGATCAATGTCAAAAGCACGGGAACCCCTATGTTTATAAGCTGCCATTTTGTTTTTTCGACGACAATTTTTTCAACATCCAGTAGGGGAATGGACACGCGCTTGTTTCGAATGTTTATAAGTCCCGTATCGTCCAAAAGGTAATTGATGCAGTTTATCAAAAATTCCTTGTTGCCATAAGAGCTGTTCGTCCATTTGTCGTATCCTAATTCCAATGGTCTTCCATTTCGCAATTGGTTCTTGATTACGTCTCCATCCGAAATGACGATCATTTTATTTTCCCCTCCCTCCTCAAGGGCATTTTTCAATGGTATGGGTTTCACCCGATTTTTAAAGACTGAAGTGAACTGTCCTTCCACTAAAACCGCAAGTGGTTGGTTTCCGTTGGTATACGATTCCCTGTCGGGAGGATTTTTTAAAATGTCCAACCCAATTTGACGCGGTACCCCTTCCGTTTTGGACAAAGGTGAGCTTTGTAAAAGCACTGTTTTTTTATAATCGTTTTCCAAAATATCCATGGCACTTGCAAATTGGTAGCGTACCGCTTCGATATTGGTGTTGATGGGATGGTTGTTTTGAGAAAAAACCATAGGGTTGTAATACCAGGGTACTGGGTTGTATTGGGAATCGTTTCCATCACCCGAAGCGAGCACGATTTGGGTAAAGTACAGATCGTTTACCAAAACGGGATTGATACGGATTCCATATTTAAAGAAAAAATCGTTCAAGTTCAGATTGCGCTGCACGGCAAGGGCAGTGCCACCTCCTTGAAAAATACTGTCGACCTCCATGGCCACCTGATCGATCAACCAAATGGATTTTCCGCCATTGACCACAAATTGATCCATTACATATTTCTCCTCATCTGAAAATGCCTCAGTTGGCTTCGCGACCAGCGCTAAATCGAAATTTTTCAACTGCTCCAATACGTTTTGTGGGTTTGAAGCAACTGAATCCAGGGTAATCGCTCCAATGTTGTAGTAGTCACGTATGCTGGTCAGGTAATCGGCGATGAAAATATCATCCAATTCGCCGTTTCCTTTAATTACCGCAACTCTTTTTTTCTCATCCAAACTCAACTTGGTAAAGGCATCGGCAAAAGCATACTCCAATTGCTGCACGGAGTTGTTGATTCGTTCCTCCATGGTCGAACCCAGTTTGTTTTTGAGCAATGGCACTTTTACCGTTTGATTTTTATAATTGACCATTGCCCATGGAAACACTAATTCTTGGGACACTTTTCCACCTTCTTCAATGGTAACGTTGGCCGGAGTGAGTCCAATACGCTGCAGATCTGCAATGGTTTGTTGGCTTTGACTTTCATCCTCCAAGGGATTCACCAAATTGTACTGGATGTTTTTGTTCTTCGAGCTAAAAGATTCCAGTAGTTGTAGGGTTTCCACCTTGAGTTTGGTGAATTCTGCTGGAATTTTACCGTTCAAAAGCACATCGATCACAACGGGGCCATCGAACTTTTGGATTACCTCGACCGCAGGTTCAGAAAGGGTAAACCTTTTATCTTCAGTGAGGTCGAGACGGCTATAAAAAAAGCCTCCCAATACGTTTAGTACAACGAGGGCCACCACGATTTTGAGCACTGAAACAAGAAACTTTCCCATTAGCTTGGCAATCGTTTTAATCGAAGAAATGTGAGATACAAGAAGAGAAATGCCACAGAAATGAAATAAAGCAAGTCCCTCGTATCCACAATTCCCCGTGCAATGCTATCAAAGTGGGATTTGGCACCCAATCCCTTTACAAACTGTTGACTTCCCCCATCAGTAAGCAGTGTTGACATTGACTCAAAACCATTAAAAATCAAGAAACAAATAAGCACACCAATAATGAAGGAAATGATTTGATTATTGGAAAGGGTGGAGGCAAAAACACCAATGGCCGAATAGGAAGCAATCAGGAAAAGGAGTCCAAAATAGGAGCCCAGAATCACACCCATGTCAAAATTACCTTCGGCAATACCAAGTTTAGAGACCGCATAGACATAGACGACCGTAGGAATTACAGCAATGAGACACAAGAAAAAGGCTCCCCAAAATTTTCCCAGAACGAGTTTCCAGGCCGATATGGGTTTGATCATAAGCAATTCCAAAGTACCTACTTTTTGCTCTTCAGAAAAACTTTTCATGGTGATGGCAGGAACCAGGAAAACAAAAATCCATGGCGCCAACAGAAAAAAGTTGCTTAAATCGGCAAAACCGTAATCGAAAATGTTGTAATCCCCTCGGAACACCCATAAAAAAAGTCCATTGAGCAAGAGGAACAATCCCACGATCAGATAGCCGATTGGGGAGGTGAAAAAAGACCTTATCTCACGTTTAAAGATGGCAAACATTGTTTGGTTTCAAGTATCAATAACCAATTATCAATAATCAGTGATCAATTGTTAATAGTTAGTTATGTGTCTTTAGTTTTTTTGCTCAACATTCATTGCCCATTGTTAATTGTCCATTGTTAATTGTCCATTGTCCTTTGTTGACTGTCAATTGTTCATTGCGCATTGTTTTAAACTCCAGGCCTCGGGCTTTTCCGCAAACAGCTTTTTAGTACCTCCCCACACACGTTTGAAAAAATCAGAGTTTCTATATTTTTCCAAATCAGATGGGTCGTCCCAAAAGCTATAAGTGAAAAAAATATTCGGCTTTTCAATATCTTGATACAGTTCCACTAAGTTGCAGCCTTCAAAGGCCAATATCTTTGGCCGCGATGATTCAAAAATTTGCTCAAAACTAGGAATATTTTCGGGTTTGAAGGTGAGTTTTACGATACGTATCAGCATTTACAAAAAATTAATGGTTACGGTGTCGCGATATCCCAGACCGAGTAGGGTAGATGCGCCACCCACGGTGTTCAGGTCGCTTTTGTATATGGCAAGCTCAATATATCCCGCCGAGTTGAACAATGCCAGAGCATCACCGGGGCCTTTTCGTTGTCCCTTTTCCAAATCAAAATTGATGAGTCCGTTGTAGCTGTCATGGATGGTCTTAATTTTGTTTGTCCTTGCAATGACCTCAAAATTTCTTCCATTACGATAGGCCTCGAACAAAGCGCGTTGAATGTTGGTCACCACGTTTCCGTAATTATCGATATAGATCACATTCCCAGAAATAGTTTTTCCATCGTTCGATATCCGCGGTTCAAATTCCCTGAGTTCCTTTAGGTTTTTAAATGGTTTGCCCACCACTTCAAGTTTACCACCTCGTGCAATATGGCAAGCGACCTGAACGAAAACATTAAGAACAGGAAAAGAGCTTTGATTGCTATCCGGAATGTTGATTTCCACGATGTTGTCCGGAGCAATTTCAGAGGTAATCAGCGAAATAACCCCATTATTGGCACTTACAAAGTAATGACCATCAACCAACACAGCAATATGCTGGTTTTCTGGAGACAATTCCGAGTCCACCCCAACAATATGTACAGTTCCGGCAGGAAAACTTTGGTAGGCGTTTTTTAGGATATAAGCGCATTCCTGAATATTAAATGGACTAATGGCATGGGAAATATCAACAATATTCACTTCGGGCAGGTTGGAGAGGATGGTTCCTTTGATGGCACCCACAAAGTGGTCTTTAACGCCAAAGTCCGTAGTCAAGGTTATGATCGCCATGCTACGCTGTTGATATGTTTTTCCCTGCTCAAATTGATTTTTGGTTAATTTTGTGGGATAAAATTATAAAAAAGAAAATTTAAAATTTCTTCAAAGATAACCTTAAAACAGCCCACACTTTTTGAACGAACTTATCATTGAACTCACGGAGATCAGCCCACAGGACTTCTTTGGGCAGCAGAATGAGAACATAGAATTACTGAAAAAATATTTTCCAAAACTCAAAATTGTTGCACGGGGCAGCAAGATCAAAGTTTATGGAGATGAAGATCTTTTGGAAGAATTCGATAGGCGTTTCGATATGCTCACCGATCATTTTGCCAAATACAACAAGCTGGATGAAAACATGATTGAGCGGGTGCTCACCAGCAATGGACGGGAGGACTATTCCTCTTCCAAAAGCAGTGGGGAGGTTTTGGTACACGGTGTCAGCGGTAGATTGATCAAGGCCCAAACCGTTAACCAGCGAAAATTGGTTGATTCCTGCACCAAACACGATATGGTGTTCGCGATTGGTCCAGCAGGTACTGGAAAAACATACACCGGGGTGGCATTGGCGGTAAAGGCGCTAAAAGAGAAACAGGTTCGTCGAATCATCTTGACACGTCCGGCTGTGGAAGCTGGGGAAAACCTGGGTTTCCTTCCTGGAGATTTAAAGGAGAAGCTCGATCCCTACATGCAACCGCTTTACGATGCCCTTCGAGATATGATTCCAGCCGAAAAATTGGCTAAGTACATTGAGGATGGCACCATCCAAATTGCCCCGATGGCTTTTATGCGTGGGCGTACGTTGGACAATGCCTTTGTGATTTTGGATGAGGCCCAAAAC
>JANQRD010000101.1 GCA_028284725.1 Allomuricauda sp.
CTTTTGGCTTCGTGGGGAGACACAAAACGTGCGGACATGACCTTCAGCGTTACCAAGAGCTTTTTGTCCACCGTGGCAGGACTGGCGGTTGATAAGGGATTGATTGCCGATGTTGATAACAAGACGGGGGACTACATTTGGGATGGCACTTTTGGCGGGGAGCACAATTCAAAAATCACTTGGGAACACCTGCTGCAACAGAATTCAGACTGGTCAGGAGACCTTTGGGGCTTAAAGGATTGGGCAGACCGTCCTCCAAAGGAAGGCGGTTTGGACGATTGGAAATTCCGAAAACTCAACGAGCCAGGTACAGTTATGGAATACAACGATGTTCGCGTAAATGTACTGAGCTATGCATTGACCCATGTTTGGCGGAAACCTTTGCCCATGGTGCTTAAAGAGAACTACATGGATAAAATAGGAGCTTCGACCACTTGGCGATGGCACGGCTATGACCATGCATGGACTGAAATCGATGGTATCCGAATGAAATCGATCACTGGGGGAGGACATTCAGGAGCAGGTATGTTCATCAATACGGAGGACATGGCTCGATTTGGAATGGTTTTTCTGAACAACGGCAAATGGAAAGACCAGCAGATCATAAGTAGTGATTGGATTAAAAAGGCAACTGAACCTTCGGTTCCCAACGTGAACTATGGGTATATGTGGTGGTTGAACAAGATGGGTTCTCGACATTGGGACGGTGTTCCTGAACATGTTTTCTATGCTGCAGGATTTGGAGGGAATTATATTGTTATCGACCAAAAAAACGGATTACTGATGGTAACCCGATGGCTGGAACCCAAAAAGATGGGTGAATTTGTGCAATTAGTGTACGACGCTTTTAAGTAATACATCACAGAATCCAAATCGAATACTTTTTGCTTTATCCGAAGGGTTGTCATAGGTTTTAAACACCTTTTCCCCCAATTCAAAAGCAACTGGCTGATTAAAAATGGGCCCGTCAAAGCAAAAGGTGTGGAATTCCCCATTTTCACCGCATGGATCTACTTCTTTTGGCAACTGCTTTACCATGTTTGAAGATAGTTCCTGTCCAAGAAGGGATACATCCAGTTTTGAGGTGTCCAAACATACGATTACGGCTCTGAATCCCAAATCAAAAAATCGGTGCAACAAGGCTTTGGTATCTTTTTTCCATAAAGGAAAATGCGCCTTGATATGATGGGAAGCGAGCATCTTTTCGCGATATGCCCTCAAATCTTCCAGAAAGATATCACCAAACACGGTGTCTGTGTATCCATTTGATTTTAACTCCGTGACTTTGCCTAACATAAGATTGTTGTAAGTTTCCATATCAGGGTTTTCGGGAACCTCAAGAATGTCCAATGGAATACCGATAGCTTTTGCCTGGGCCTCCAAAACATCTCTGCGGAGACCATGCATGGAAACACGATCATAATAGGAGTTCACTGACGTCAGCAAACAAGCAATGTCGAGCTGGTCCTCTTGCTTCAGTTCGTAGAGTGCAAGCGCTGAATCCTTTCCTGAGCTCCAATTGAAATAGGTTTTAGGCTTTTCCGGCATAGCTCGAAGATATACCATTTGTCCTTAAGCGCAATGCCAAAAGTGCCATCAGAAATAGGAGGTGTCCTGTGAAAACTCTGTTTCTGGGAAGGGGGATCAATTTTTGATTTCACCCAGTTCGATGACTTCAAAGTTGTCGACGGTAACATCCCGTAAATTTCTTAGATCATCGTTGTCCCAACCATCATGGGGAGCTCCCGAAATGAACATATCGGAGCCAACATCCGCCAAAATAAGGCCATAGGTTTTCATGGCTTGTAGAATGATTTGGTTGGTTTCTGAAAAACCACTGATGTCATAATCAGCTCTTAAACGCAGCCGTCCACCAAAAGGAAGGAGCTCATCGCTTTGACTGCCCGATACCAAATGTCGAGCCGGATGTACATAACCTTCATAAATTTTGGAACGTGTAATCGTAAACCGAATGGGGTGGTCAATTTCCCCTTTTTCAATCTCTGGGTAACGTACCAATAATGGAAAAATAGGTAGACCAGCGGCATCGGCTGAAGTCCATCCATCGGGTCTAAAAGAAACTGCATTCAAATCAAAGACTGCTGCTGAGGATGCCTCAAAACCATCTCCAACCTGGTCAGAATTGTAAAGCTCGTACAACATTCCATTTTCAACATCCACTGAAATTACATGGCTGTCACCTTCTCCATTTCCCTCAATGGGTGCATCCAACGGAATAGGGAAAGGGCCTTGGTCGCTCTCACCTCCGTAGTTATTATCGTAATCATTTCCTCGAAAGGTAATCGGTACCAAAGGTTGATTTCCGTCTACTGCAACATAAGGTATTCCAATAGGCGATCCTTGATAGAGTCCACTGCCAAAATCAGCAAAAAGATGGTTGTCCAGACCGATGTTTTGCAATATCGCCATGGAATTCGGATCAACCGGACTGTTTGAAATATCTAGATTTAAGGGGTGATCGTTCGGGAAAAGTGTAATGTCTTCCGCTGCCGACAACGCAACCTCGGAACTGCCATCATCTGGATTTCCGTTATTGGCCTCGTCCTTATCATTTGAACATGAAAGACTTAAGGATGCCAGTATAAACAAACCAGCTAAGAAATAGATTTGGGACAATTTCATGGTGTAAAGTGTTAGAAAGAAGAAAACGTTTTTTCTTACATAATATTATGAAAAGAAATCATGTTCTTTTAAAAACTTTGCATTTTTCTTTGAAATCGAATTAAAGCCTATTTTTTCCTTTTGAATCAAAATGAATCAAGTTCAATTTTTAGAAATAAATACAAACCAGGTTGTGTTTTTTGAAGAATGCAAATTCTACTTTTATTGTATTGAAAAACTTTAAAAGGTTTTTAGCTTCTTTCTAATTTTGGTGCAGGCTTGTTCCAATTAGTCATGTTTTGAACTACACCTTCATAAAAATCTAATACCATTTTATCAATTAAGGAAATGAACTTTTTGGTACTTGAAAAAGAAACACCAAAATCACACAAATATGTAACGTGATACGCTTGAACCTCTTTTCCTTTGGTCAAATCGTTGATTTCATCTAGTTCAGATAATCTTATTTTGATGTTTTCTCTAGCGAATTTAATGTCCGATTCTATCCAAATATTTTTATTTATTGCGCCAAAAACCACTTCACTTTTTCTGAAACAATTATCTAATTGTTTGGCTATCCATGAATTTCTAGCAATTGTTCCTTTGTTTAGAGGGGGAAGAATTTTAACCGACATCGAAACAGTCCTTTTTTCAAAATCAAGACGAATTTTAATATTAGAAACAGAGTTTTTTACGCTTAAACCGCCTAGAAGAATTGCACTGTCCACCAGTCTTTTAATATCTGTTTTCAAAGAATTTGGATTTTTTGAACTTGATTTAACAAGAACTCCCAATTTTCGACTTAAAAGAAGGGCCATATCCTTTTCCTGTTCATGCCAACTTAATACGGCCTCCTCAACATTTGGGTCACTTACTTTAAGTTTTTTACCAGCTTTTATACACTCAAATGTTTCTTTCCAGCCAGGTTTCATTTGCATAAACCCTAAAACCCCAGAAAGAGGGCTTTCAAAATAGGAAAGAACTTCCCTCATTATTTCAATTTGATCTTCATCTTTGATATTGAAGTCATTCTTAAACAAAAGTAATTGACCTCTAGTAAGTAAATAAGTCCATGATAGATGAAAGAGCGATATGCTTTTAGGGATTCTTAAATGTATTGGAGAATGAGATGGATCTGACACAAACTCATTGGAAACAGTTACCATTGTTTGAACTCCTAGTTTTTTTGCGATTCCAACATAAGTTTCTACTTGGGTTTTGTCAATTCCATTGTTTTTGCTTTTCATTTCAAAAAAAGCAGCTTCTTTAATTTTACCTGAGGTTACATTGATAATCATTCCGTCAATTCTATTGGGGCTTAGTTCAGGAAAATGAACTTCTGTAAAAAAGTACAGTTTTCCAGAGCGACTAAGTTTGATATCTTTAAAAATTCCCTCTCTAAATTCATCGACGAGTCTAACTGCGGAAAGGAATATTGAAGTTAATGCCATTTCGTCACCAGTCTTCAATGTGGGAATTAGATATGCTGGTTGAGCTTTTATTTGTGCAGATTCTAAAAAAGAATCAAATAATTCTTTTTTGATGCCAACTAGCTTGGTGAGTTTTTTCTTCAACATTTGGTTGGTTTTAAAGTATCCTACCTAATGTACGAATTTTCAACAAATCAAATAGTAACTTCCTGTTTTCTGCCAGCCAGTGGTTCCAAGACTCTTAAGGCCTTTTCGACACTGTTGATCCCTTCAAAAACCAACAACAAACGCAGCCCATTTCTGGTTTGTTTTTCCTTGAGCTGGCACGCTCTTGGATTGGCCTGTACGTATTGCAACACTTTGGTAAAGGCCGGGCTTTGGTAGAAATCGGACTGTTGGTCAGCGATGAAATAGCCCAAGAACTTTCCTTTTTTGAGTATAACTCTTTCAAGCCCAATGCTATTTGCCATCCATTTTAAACGCACAGAGTTCAGCAGATCCACTCCTTGTTCTGGTAATTCTCCGAAACGATCTATCAGCTTAGCCTCATAATTTTGGAGCCCTGTTTCATCTTCAACTTCGTTTAATTGGGTATACAGGTTCAGACGTTCCGTGATATTGTTGATGTACTCATCCGGGAAGAGCAATTCAAAATCCGTATCGAGTTGGGTATCCTTTACAAAAGTTTTTTCCTTTTTGCCCTCAACTTCGTCATACAATTCCTTAAACTCATTTTCCTTGAGTTCCTCGATGGCCTCATTCAATATTTTTTGATAGGTCTCAAAGCCAATCTCGTTAATGAACCCACTCTGTTCACCCCCTAAAAGATCCCCTGCTCCGCGAATTTCAAGGTCTTTCATCGCAATGTTAAAACCACTTCCCAGATCGGTGAACTGTTCCAGGGCCTCAATCCTTTTACGGGCGTCGGGAGTCATTACTTCGTAAGGTGGGGTGATAAAGAAACAGAAGGCTTTTTTGTTGCTTCGCCCCACGCGACCCCGCATTTGATGCAAATCACTCAGTCCAAAATTATTGGCGTTGTGAATGAAGATGGTATTGGCGTTGGTCACATCCAGTCCACTTTCGATGATGGTGGTGGAGACAAGTACGTCGAACTCCCCATTCATAAAGGCAAGCATTAGTTG
>JANQRD010000132.1 GCA_028284725.1 Allomuricauda sp.
TGCGGATATTTGAGTTGGGAGATCATTTCCACCGAAATAGGAAACCTTTTGCGCTATCTACCTAGATTGTTCAGTGCGCTGGCACTGATGATGATTGGGCTCTACATTGGGAATTTCATCAAAAAAACGGTAAAAAAGCTATTTGATTCGTTGGAGTTTGGAGGCTCTAATGTGGTAAGCAATCTACTTTTCTACATCATAGTGATTTTCATCTCCATTACAGCACTGAACCAGGCTGGAATCGATACCACCATCATCACCAACAATGTCACCATGATTTTGGGTGCCTTTTTGTTGGCTTTTGCTCTTGGTCTGGGATTGGGCTCACGTGATGTCATTACTGATTTGTTGCGATCGTTTTACACCCGTAGGAATTATGCTGTGGGAGATAAGGTCGTGATTGGAAAATATTCTGGAACTATCGAAGCCATCGAAAACAATACCTTGACCTTGGTGACCAAAAGCGGAAAATATGTCATTCCGATAAAAGATGTAGTGTCAGAAAAAGTGGAGATCAAGTCCTAAGGATTTATTTTGGTAAAGTAGCCTTAACAAGCAAAATACTTCTTCGGAATTTGATTAATTTTGAAACTTTCAACAAATAAAAAATGACTTCAAAAAAAGGAAAGGTTAACGAATTGATCCAGGAAAAACTACTGGACGAGCGTAAAGTGTTTTTATGGGGTATGGTGGATGATGATTCTGCAAAACACGTTATCGATCGCCTAATGTACTTGGATCTGCAAAGCAACGACGAAATACAACTTATCATTAACAGCCCAGGGGGTTATGTGACCTCTGGTTTTGCTATTTACGATACAATTACCCAGATCAAGAGTCCAGTATCCACAATTTGTAGTGGATTGGCGGCTTCCATGGGTTCGATTTTATTGTCGGTAGGAGAGAAGGGCAGACGCTTCATTCAGCCCCATGCACGGGTGATGATCCATCAACCCAGCGGCGGAGCTCAGGGACAGGCTTCCAATATTGAAATTCAGGCTAAGGAAATTTTGCTGACCAAAGAGTTGGGAGCGCGACTTTTGGCCGAAAATTGTGGTCAAACTTTTGAAAAAGTGATGAAAGACTTTGATCGTGACTACTGGATGGGCGCTGAGGAATCCGTTAAATATGGTATTGTGGACGGTATTCTGAAATAATTCATTTAGATATTGAAATGTCACCTCGAGCGCAGTCGAGAGGTGCTTAAAAGGGAAAAAGTCCTTCACAAGTATTGCGAAGGACTTTTTGCATATATATGGACGCCGAAGCGGAATATTTGTAATACATACTGCAACAACAATACCAAAAGTTCAAGCTTTTATGTTAAAAAGTGCTAAAACTGCTCTGGATGGGCTATGATTTCCTCGGCACGCTGTTTTAACTCGGCCAGTTCGTCAGGATTTTTCTTTTGTAACAAGTTGAGCATCATGGACATTCGCTGGTTGTTTTGGAAATGTTCCTTCTTGGCATCCAAAAAATTCCAGTATAGCGCATTAAAGGGACATGCCTTGTCTCCAACTTTTTTAGAATGACTAAAGTGGCAATCGGTGCAATAATTTCCCATTTTGTTGATGTAATTGGCACTGCTCACATAGGGTTTGGTGGCCACGATTCCGCCATCGGCAAATTGGCTCATGCCTCGTGTATTGGTAATTTCCACCCATTCAATGGCATCGATGTAAACACCGAGGTACCATTGATCCACTTCATCGGGATGTGTTTGGGTCAAAAGTGCGTAGTTCCCAATGATCATCAATCTTTGAATGTGGTGTGCATAAGCTTCATCCAAACTTTGGGAGATAGCATGTTTAAGGCAGTTCATTTTGGTTTTGCCTGTCCAGAAAAATTCGGGTAACGGGTTATGATTGTTGAGCTTATTCAATTTTTGATAGTTGGGCATCTCCTTCCAGTAAATGCCCCGCATATATTCGCGCCACCCTAGAATCTGCCTCACAAACCCTTCCACTTGTGAAATGTGGATGGCATCCATGTTTTCATAATAATGCTCCAAAACCGTATCAACCACTTTCTTCGGAGATATCATTTTACTGTTCATTGCAAAGGATAGACGGGAGTGGAACAAAAACTTTTCTTCCGTGTGAAACGCATCTTGGTAATCCCCAAAATGCACTAAAAGATTGTCGCAGAAGAAATCCAATAGTTGATGACATTCCTTTTCCGATACAGGCCAGTTGAAGTGTTTCTGATCTATATTTCCAAAAGTCTTCACCTTGGCATTTTCAATTTCCGTTACGATGTCATCAACGTCCTTGGAAAAGTTAAGCTCTTCGGGAATTGCTGGTGAACCCTTCCATTTTTTCCGGTTGCTATGGTCGAAATTCCATTTACCTCCATCGGGTTGTCCATTGACCATCATAATGTCGTGCTTTTTGCGCATCATTCGGTAAAAACTCTCCATGATCAACTGTTTTTTACCCTTAAAAAAGTCACGTAACTCGAAGCGGGAGGTGTAGAAATGCTCCGTATCATATACTTGAGTAGCAATATCCAGAATTTCGCAAATCTGACATAGTTGCTCATCCAAGCGATATTCATCGGGGAGCTGGTATTCAAATTTCTCGATGTTTTGTTCCAACACGCATTTTTGAATGATTTTCTCCAACTCCTGAGGATTTTGGTCATCCCCAATTTTAAGATAAATGACGTTATGACCATCTTCGCGAAGGGATTGGGCGAAATTTCGCATGGCAAGAAAAAAGCCGACCACTTTTTGGATGTGATGCTTCACATAGTCGGTTTCCTGGCGCATTTCGGCCATAAGGTAAATGATGTTGGAGTCTTTCTCCGCAAACCAACTGTGTTGCAGGTTGAGTTGATCCCCTAAAATGAGTCTTAGTGTTTTCATAGGTTTAAAAGAGGGTTTGTTGCAACCAAAGGTTCTGGAACTTTCCTTTTGGGTCATACCGTTCTGCCTGCAGTTTTATATTGAACTTTCTGTCCCTCGGATCGTTGCCCACACCACTATTGTACATCCAGTTGCCCCAATTGCTGTGTACATCATAGTCGATCAATAACGATTCAAAATAGGCCGCACCGATTCTCCAATCCTGCTGCAGTTCCTTAGCCCAGTAACTAGCTACATTCTGCCTTCCGCGATTGCTCATCCATCCGGTCAACTGCAGTTCCCGCATATTGGCATTGACGAAAGGTTCAGCGGTATTTCCATTGATCCAATCTTCAAGAAGTTGTTTGTCAGCATCCCATGAATACTTTTTTTCCAATATTCCCCCAATTTTAAAAATGCGATTCCCATACTTTAGGGAGATATATTTGAAGTAATCCCTCCAAATCAGTTCGAAGATCAACCAATAGGTATCTTGGTTCTTCATGACCTCCCGCTCAAATCGTTTTACTTTACTATAAATGATTCTGGCAGAAACACTGCCATTCGCAAGCCAGGGAGAAAATTTGGAGCTGTAATCCGTCCCAACAAGTCCGTTACGGGTCTTTTTGTAGTAGGCAAGTTTTTTACTTTCCCAGAAATAATGTTCAAGCCGTGCCATTGCCTCATCTTCACCGCCTTTAAAAGGGAAGGCACTTCGTGGGTCTGTTTCGAAATCCTCGAATCCCAAATCGAATAGGGAAGGAAATTCAGTAAGATTTTGGATTCGATTCTCTCCGTTTTTAGGGCTGGGTTTTGGAAGCACTTTTCGTACCTGCGCCACTTTTTCACATTTTTTCCGAAAATGGGTAAAAATATTTGGGATTTGTTCAAAAGTATCAAATGGGATTTCCTCAGGGTGGAACAAAAACTGGTCATAACTTTCTGTCAGGACGGTGTTGGGTTCCAATTTTGCTTTGACTCCTGCTAATACTTCGGCTTCCTCACTTGTCCATTCCCTTTGTAAATATATGGTGTCGATGTTGTGCTCCACAGATAACTTTGGGATTACTTCTTCCGGTTTGGCATGATACACCAGCAGGGTAATGTTAAGTTTCTCGAGATTTTTCTTTAGGGTCGCAACAGTCTCAAGTAGAAATTTTGCCCGAAACTTTTCCGTCTTTCTAAATCCGAATGGGGTGACTTCATAGTGTCGAGGATCAAAAAAATAAACCCCGATTACTTTGTCACCTTCGGTGGCCTTGGTCAAGCTATAGTTGTCCGATACTCTCAGGTCATTCCGAAACCAGACGAGATTGTTCCCCATGTCGTTTTTGTTTTCTACAACGTTCGCTGCAATATTTAACTTCTTCCCAATGACGTTCCCATTTTTTGCGCCAGATAAAAGGGCGATTACATATAGCGCATATTTTGGTGGGAAGATTACTTTTCTTGTGGGCCATCAAGGATTGATTTTTGGGATTCGAAAGGTCTCGCATAAGCCAATCTATCTTGAATCTTGGGTAGGGCATAGCCATCCAATCCAACTATGGATATGATATCTTCCTCATCCAGTTTGCCCCAAAAATCATGGGTGAGTAGTTTTTCGGCCACATAAATATGTTCAACCATGCCTGTGATTAGGAGGCATGCATTTTCTTTGATTTCATAGGTATTGCTCAGCCTACATCCAATTTGAATTGGGCTCTTATCCACATAAGGGGCATGAAATCCATCTTTATAAATTTCATCAAACTCGGTCTCGGTGAATTCTGAGGTAGATTTGGGATATTTTGCGGAAGTATGATGGGCTTGTTTGTACATTTTCTGATTTACAGCATTGATAGTAAAACAAGAAGTCTCTTTTATGTTGTCGTAAGTGTGCCGTTCCACAGTCAAGGGCCGGGACACAAACCCCAAAAGAGCTGGATTGCTTCCTAAATGGATTACGGAATTGAACAGCGCAAGATTGGTCTGCCCGTCGACCGATTTGGTGCCTATCAAGTTGGCCGATTTATAACCAGTAATGGTATTGATAAGATTTACCCTGTGCCTTGTGGGCAGGTTTTCCAGACTGTTTTTTGTGAAATAATCCATTTTGTTTAACAAAT
This sequence comes from Allomuricauda sp., assembly GCA_028284725.1. Classification (GTDB taxonomy): domain Bacteria; phylum Bacteroidota; class Bacteroidia; order Flavobacteriales; family Flavobacteriaceae; genus Flagellimonas. The sequence continues at coordinate 4,954 of JANQRD010000132.1, forward strand.
TTATGAAAAAGATAAACAAAATAGGTTTTTGAGATGGGTTAATCAACCAAACTACATTATTTAAAAGGGGTAAATTCCGTAATTTAGCTGCTTAACAAAAAGTTTACATAGCGTCATTTCATGACACAGACTCCAAAAAATATAGCCATCATCGGTTCTGGATTGGTGGGTTCACTTTTAGCAATTTATTTAAGAAAAAAAAGACATGAAGTGACGGTATTCGACCGTAGACCTGATATTCGTACGGTCGAGTTTTCCGGCCGTTCCATCAATCTGGCCATGAGCAACAGAGGGTGGAAAGCGCTTCGTGGGGTAGGGCTGGAAGAAACGATAAAGCAGATTGCCATCCCCTTGGATAAAAGGGCCATGCACGTAAACGGAAAGGAAGTCTACTTTCAACATTATGGCAAGCAAGGAGAAGCCATTTGGTCCATTTCGCGCGGTGTTTTGAATCGTAAAATGATTGACTTGGCTGAAGAAGCCGGGGCAGTCTTCCGGTTCAATGAAAAGGTCTGGGATGTAAATCTACCCGAAACCAAGGTATACACGGGTGAATCTGAAAAAAACAAGTGGAAGGAGTATCAGTATGACCTTATTTTTGGTTGTGACGGTGCCTTTTCGAGAGTGCGCCACAAAATGCAACGGCGAAGTCGATTCAATTACTCCCAACATTTCATCAATGTGGGGTACAAGGAATTGACCATCCCACCGAACGAGGATGGAACCCATAAATTGGATAAAAACTCGTTTCATATCTGGCCCAGGGGTCAGTTTATGTTGATTGCCATGCCCAATCTCGATGGGAGTTTTACATGTACGCTGTTTTTACCTTTTGAGGGAGAGGTTTCTTTTGAAAACATTACTACCGAGAAGGAGGCGAAGCAATTTTTCAAAACCTACTTCCCGAATGTCAGCAAAGAGATTGAAAATCTCACCAAGGATTTCTTCAAGAACCCCACCAGCGCCATGGTGACCATGAAGTGCTACCCATGGACGTATTGGAACAAGGTTGCCCTAGTGGGAGACTCAGCACATGCCATTGTACCTTTTTATGGTCAAGGAATGAACGCGGGATTCGAGGATATCGACAAACTCAATGAGCTAATGGAGGAGCATGGTGATGATTGGGATGCAATTTTTGAAGCGTATCAAGAACAACGTAAACCCAATGCCGATGCGATTGCGGAGTTGAGCTATCGCAATTTCATGGAAATGAGCAGCAAAACCGCAGATACAAAGTTTTTGTTGCAAAAACAGCTTGAGAAAAAGTTTGCAGAAAAATACCCTGATAAATGGATTCCTGTCTACAGTAGGGTCACCTTTTCGGAAAGACCCTATGCGGAGGCACTTGCCATAGGTGATGCACAGGAAGAAATTATGAAGGAAATCATGAAAATGCCTGACATAGGGGCCATTTGGGATTCTGAAGAGGTGGAACAGAGACTATTGGAGTTGCTTTCGACCTAACGACCTTTTTTCCTTCGAATTTCAGCTTTGCGCATGGGCATACCGTCAACAAGCGTGAAAAGGATACTTGGTTTGGTGATAAAATTGTCTTGAAACTTCAATCCTCCGTCTTTTCCAATCAGCAATATCCCTTCAAAATCTTTAGGTAATTGATATCGATTAAGTTGGTGTGTGTCAGTGGTCAATGGCAAGACCAACATATCTCGCTCTTCCAATGCTTTTCGCTCTTTCCGAAGCAAATCCATTTGTTTTTTGGGATTGTCTTTGTTCAAATCTGAACTGACAATGAGCACCAATCTGTTTTTCCAGATATAATCATCCAGTTCTTGGGCGGATGCACCAAAAGAGACTATAACTACCAACCCTAAAAAGAAAAGTTTCATCCTAAGAAAAGTACAATAAAAAAGCCACCTAAAAGGTGGCCGTATCTTTAAGAAGTTGTAATCGTTTTAGATTTTGGTGAACAACGCCTGCATTTTCTCCTGTTCCTCTTCAGCAAGTAAAGGATCAACCAAGATTCTTCCGCTGTGTTCATCGGTGATGATTTTTTTGCGGGAAGCGATTTCAACCTGTACTTGTGGTGGGATGGTGAAGAAAGAACCTCCGGAAGCTCCTCGCTCAACAGGAACAACGGCCAAGCCGTTCTTTACATTGTGTCGGATACGCTTGTATGCCTGAATCAAACGCTCTTCAATTTTTTCTTCAAACTCCTCTGATTTTTTCAGAAGTGCTTTTTCTTCCTTCTCTGTTTCAGCCAAAATGGCGTCCAACTCTCCCTTTTTGTGCTTTAAGTGCCCCTCGCGTTCGGTTAATTTCTCCTTGGTTTCGGCGATGACCTCTTTTTTCTGCTCGATTTGGGCCTTAAATTCCTTGATATTTTTTTCAGCCAATTGGATTTCGAGTTCCTGAAACTCAACTTCCTTGCTCAATGAGTTGAACTCACGGCTGTTTCGAACATTTTTTTGTTGGTCGGCATATTTTTTGATCAATGCCTTGGATTCTTCGATGAGGTTCTTTTTTGCTGCAATTTCAAAATTGACAGTCTCCACGTCAGTTTTCAGTTTGTCCATTCGAGTTTTTAGACCAAGCACCTCATCTTCAAGGTCTTGAACTTCCAGCGGAAGCTCTCCTCTTACATTGCGTATTTCATCAACCCTGGAATCAATGAGCTGCAGATCGTAGAGCGCTCTTAGTTTTTCCTCCACGGTTGTTTCTTTTTTATTCGCCATAAATTATAAATACTTGATGGGATTTGTTATACTTTCCGATAACGAGATTGCAAAATTAGGAATTTTTTTGATAAGATAGTCAACCAAAAGATCTTTTGTAAACTGCTCAGTTTCAAAGTGCCCAATATCGGCCAATACCAATTCTCCTTCGGCCTCATAAAACTGATGGTATTTTAGGTCGGAAGTGATAAAAACATCCGCCTGGGCCCGTTTCGCTGCTGAAATGGCAAAGGCACCACTTCCACCTAAAACAGCTACTTTTTTTACCTTTTTTCCAAAGAGTTTAGAATGTCGAACCACAGGGGCGTTCATTCTTTTTTTGACCGATTCCAAAAACGGCACCTCATCCATTTCATTTTCGAGCGTCCCAATCATACCCATACCGATATCTTGATTGGTGTTTTCAAGAGTAACTATTTCATAGGCAACTTCCTCATAGGGGTGACTTTCAAAGAGCGCCTTCAAAACACTTTTTTCCTTTTCGAAAGAAAAGATCATATTGATTTGCGCTTCTTTTTCGAAATGGGTTTCCCCAATATTGCCCAAGGTGGGGTTGGTTCCTTCTCCCGCCTTAAAACTACCGAGCCCTTCAGTGCTGAAACTGCAATTGCTGTACTTGCCAATTTCCCCAGCTCCTGCCTGAAACAAGGCTGTTTTAATTTTATCCGCAGATTCTATGGGCGCATAGGTGGTCAATTTTTTGATGGTTCCCGCTTTCGGAATCAGGATTTTTGGATTTTGGATGCCCAAAACCTCGCAAATTTTGGCATTGACGCCCGACATGCTATTATCCAGGGCGGTGTGCATGCTATAGATGGCGATATTATTTGAAATGGCCTTCATTACCACGCGCTCAACATAGTTGCTCCCAGTAATTTTCTTCAAACCACTAAAAATAATGGGATGAAAGCTGACAATGAGATTACACTTTTTTGTAATGGCCTCATCCACAACATTTTCCAAAGTATCCAAGGTGACCAAAACGCCTGTTACGGTTATGTTGTAATCTCCGACCAGTAGCCCAACGTTATCAAAATCCTCCGCATGGTGGAGCGGAGCAAGTTCTTCAAGTATTTTTGTGATATCCTTTACGGTCATGTAATGCTGGTTAATTGGGCTAAAGATAAAATATTATATTTTCGCCCTATGCTGCAATTGCTTCGCATATTGGCTTTTCCATTTTCTTTGTTGTACGGTCTGGTGGTTTACCTACGAAACCGACTTTATGATATGGGATTCTTTAAATCAGTTTCCTACCAAACACCTATTATAAGTGTGGGAAACCTGAGTGTGGGTGGAACGGGTAAAACCCCAATGATTGAATACCTGATTCACTTATTACAAGGTCACAAAGTTTCGGTGTTGAGTAGGGGATACAAGCGAAAATCCGATGGTTTTTTACTTGCAGATTCAAAAAGTACCGCGGAGGATTTGGGAGACGAACCTTTTCAAATCCATAAAAAATTTCCTGAAGTTTCGTTAGCCGTGGATGCCGATCGCAGAAATGGGATACAACGGCTTGAGGATTTGGTTCGTCCGGATGTTGTGCTTCTGGATGATGCGTTTCAGCACAGAAGGGTAAAACCCAAGTTTTCCATCTTACTGACGGCATATGGGAAATTGTATGCGAATGACTGGTATCTCCCAACCGGAAATCTGAGGGATCACAAAGGCGAATCGAAACGCGCAGATTTGATTGTTGTGACCAAATGTCCGGAGGGGATGTCTGAAACCGAAAAAATCCAGGTAACAAAAAGGCTAAAGCCAAAACCCTATCAAAAGGTGCTGTTTTGTTCTTTGGATTACAGTAGCGAAATAAAAAGCTTCTCTGGGGAGACAGTGGCACTTACAACCTTGAAAGGAAAAAAGTTGGCTGTAGTTACGGGAATTGCTTCACCAAAGCCCTTGATTGCGTATTTGGAATCTCGAGGTTTGCAGTTTGAACATTTTAAATACGGCGACCACCATTATTTTACGGACTCAGAGATTCAAAAATTCAGTGGTTTTGAGGTTATATTGACCACGGAAAAAGACTATGTACGGTTGGAGGGTAAAGTGAATAACCTATATTATATTGAAGTTGCACATCGTTTTGAGGAAAAAGATCAACAAATATTGCGGGAGTATGTTCTTTCGCAAATCTAGACGAGACCTTCCAACTTTCTTTTAAAGATGTTCTGCCCAATTTTTTGATAGAAGACCTCGGGCTTAAAGGGTTTGGTGACCACATCATTACAGCCGGCTTCATAAAAACTGTCCAAACTATCGTCCAGTGAAATCGCGGTAAGTGCTATGATTGGAATCTCCTGATCGAATTTCCGAATTTGGCGTGTTGCTTCTTCACCACTGATACCAGGCATATGGATATCCATCAAAATGGCATTGTAGGTATTTGCCTTGGCCAAGTCTATGGCCTCATTTCCGTTATTGGCGATATCGCAGGTGATTTCTTTTTTGGTAAGCATTTTTTTGGTGATGACCTGATTGATCTTGTTATCTTCTACCACCAGCAAGTGTAGTCCCTTGAAGTCAAATTCTTCTGAACTGAGCTCAAAAGAAACTTCTTCCATTGCATTGGTGTCGCATTTCACATCCAATTCAAAAAAGAACGAACTTCCCTGTCCCAGTTCGCTTTCCAAGCTGATTTTACTACCAAAAAGACCCAACAAGCTCTTTACAATAGTCAATCCGAGACCAGTTCCACCATATTCCCTATTAATCTGGATGGAACCTTGTTCAAAACTGTCAAATATGCTCTTTTGCTGGTCTTCCGAAATTCCGATACCATTATCCCTTACTTCAAAATACAGCTTTACCTGTTCTTCCTCCTTTTTCAATAACTTGGCAATGACCTCTACTTTACCGTCCTTGGTGAACTTGAGGGCATTACCTACCAGGTTCATAAATATCTGTGACAATTTAATGGGGTCGCCCAATAGTTGCTGTGGGATATTGGGATCATAATCCAAAACAAGATCGGTATTGTTCTCACCCGCATTCTGCTGTAAGGAGTCCACCACATCGGTGAGGATCTTCTGTAGCTTAAACTCGATATTCAGAGGTTCAAGTTTGTCGGCATCAATTTTATTGATCTGTAGGATGTCGTTGATAAAGTTCAATAAATAATCCCCTGAGAATTTCAATGATTTTAAGTGTTCTTTTTGATGTTCGCCCGGATTTTCCTCCAACAATAAATGGGTAAGCCCAGTGACCGCATAGAGCGGAGTACGTAGTTCGTGGGTCACGGTTGACAAGAAATTGGTCTTGGCCTCCATTGCCGAAACCGCCGAATCGCGTGCAAGCTCCAACTCCTTGTTCTTGGTATACAACAGATCATTGGTCTTAAGTTTGATTTGGTTATTCCTAAAAAGTGAAACGGCCAATAATGAGATAATTGTTAAAAAAGCTGAGGTAAGAATCGCTGTTATTTCGGATCGGTTCTTCGACTCGCTTAACTCCTCGTTTTTAGCGGTAAGTTTGTTGATTTCGTTCATTTGATGTTCAAACCGAATCTTGTCCGCCGTTTTGGCCTCTAATTTTATCTTTTCCGCATTAAAAATAGAATCTTTTATTTTTTCGAGGGCCTTTTTATAGAAGAGCGCCTCATCAAAGCTGCCCGTTTTTTCGTAAATAAGTGAAAGGGTTTGGTTGGCCTCCTTTATATCCTTAAAAAAGCCATGCTTTTCTGCCAATTCCAAAGCTGCCTTTGAATGGATAATGCCTTCCTCCAAATCATCTAGTTCAAGACTGATTTCTGCCAACTGCAGGTTGGCTTTTGTGGCCAGATATGCCCTTTCCTTATCATCAGAGTTTACAATCAATGCATGAAGGTTTTTAATGGCATCATCGTATTTTTCGATGTTCGTGAAGATGTAGGCTTCCAATAACAGAATATTGTTGCTCAGATTTCTGTTATTGCTCAGTTTTCTAGACTCCTCAAGTAATTTTAGGGACTGAAAGTTGTTGCCCTCATCGAATCGGAGTGCAGCTTCCAAATAGTTATGAAAGGCCTGTCCGTAAGAGTAGGTGAGGTCTTTTAAAAGAATGCTGGCCCTGTCCCAATAAAAAATGGTGGTTTCACGATCACCTTCTTCCAAAAATAGTCGGGCGTACTGGTGATACGTATCAAGTAACAGTTTCGCATCTTCGTTGTTCTCGGCTATCTTGGAGGCCTCATCAAGCTTTTCAAGGGCTTTGTCTATCTTATTCTGATGTCGATACGTAGTAAATTCATCGAAAATGGACTGGACTTTTGTAGTGGAACTGATGTCTTTTTGTCCAAAAGAAACCTGTGCGCATACGAAAATGCACAGTACAACAATCCTTGCGCTGCAAATATTTTTATATATCGAGCTTGATGTCAAACGTAGTTTTTCTTAATAAACAAAGCTATTAAATCAATAATTCTGGAGCAATATCCAGTTTCATTGTCGTACCATCCGATGATTTTCACCATTTTACCAATAACGGATGTCATTAAAGAATCAAACGTACAAGAATGACAACTATTGTTTATATCAATGGAAACAATAGGATCTTCGGTGTACAAAAGAATGTCTTTTAATCCATTGTTCGCGTACTTTTGAAAGGTACGATTTACTTCTTCAATAGACGTCTCTTTCTTAACATTAAAGGTAATATCGGTAAGGGAACCATTGGGTACGGGCACTCGAATCCCACATCCTCCGATCACATCGGATAGTTCTGGGAAAATCTTGGTCAGCGCTTTGGCAGCACCTGTTGTAGTCGGGATGATGGATTGTCCTGCAGCCCTGGACCGCCTAAGATCGCGATGTGGACGGTCGTGCAGACTTTGGTCCGATGTGTAGGAGTGTACCGTCGTAATATAGGCCTGTTCTATCCCGCAAAGTTCATTGATGATCTTCATCATTGGGGCTGCATTGTTCGTGGTGCAGGATGCGTTGGAAATAATGTCATCCTTTGCGGTGATAATCCCTTCATTCACACCAATAACCACCATTTTTATGCTATCATCGTCCGGTGGAACAGATAATACCACCTTTTTTGCCCCATTTTTAAGGTGATGCTCCAAATCTTCCCTTTTTTTGAATTTTCCGGAAGATTCGATTACTATATCAACATTATGCCCATTCCAGTCGATTTCTTGTGGATGGTCATGATTTAGAACAGTTATTTTGTCGCCGTTGACATTGATTTCATTTTCTCCCGAAGAAACCTCAGTTCCAAAAGCGCCATGGATGCTATCATACTTTAGGAGATGGGCCAAAGTTTTGGAATCGGTAAGGTCATTTATGGCAACAACCTTGATTTGCGGATGTCCTTGAAGTAGCCTAAACAGGGTTCTTCCAATGCGTCCAAAACCATTTATGCCAATGTTCACTTGCTTCATGGAATATGTAAAATAGGGGGAGTTTGACTAGTGGATATGCTTGTGGGCCTTGTACGAAGAACGTACCAATGCGCCACTCTCCACGTGTCTGAAGCCCATTTCCAATCCAATTTCCTCGTATTTTTTAAACTGTTCGGGGAGAATAAACTCTTTCACGGGAAGGTGTTTTTTTGAAGGCTGCAAATACTGCCCTATAGTGACCACATCCACATCGACCCTCCTTAGGTCTTCCATCGTTTGGATCACTTCTTCCTCCAATTCACCCAAACCTAGCATAATGCCCGATTTGGTACGATTGGCTCCATTTTTCTTCAAATAGTCAAGTACACCAAGGCTACGTTCGTATTTGGCCTGGATACGGACTTCCCTGGTGAGCCGCTTAACAGTTTCCATGTTATGGGAAATTACCTCGGGTGCCACTTCAAGGATTCGATTCAAATGGATTTCAACACCTTGAAAATCTGGAATTAAGGTTTCCAGAGTGGTCTCAGGGTTCATTCTTCGAATGGCCTTTACGGTTTCGGCCCAAATAATCGATCCCATATCTTTTAAATCGTCGCGATCTACCGATGTGACCACAGCATGTTTAATGCCCATTATTTTGATGGATCGCGCAACTTTTTCAGGCTCAGCCCAGTCAACACTTTCCGGGCGTCCGGTTTTTACACCACAAAATCCACAGGAACGCGTGCAAATGTTGCCCAAGATCATAAAGGTAGCCGTACCCTCACCCCAGCATTCGCCCATGTTCGGGCAACTTCCCGAAGTACAGATGGTGTGGAGATCGTATTTGTCCACAAGTCCCCTCAGTTGGGTATATTTTTTACCAGTGGGAAGTTTAACCCTCAGCCATTTTGGCTTTCCTTTTGGAGGTAGAACGTTATCAACGACCGCTGTGCTCATACATAAAAATTGAACCACAAAGATACGAAACTGGTGAGGAAAAGATATTCCTCGATGATGCTCACTTTTTCTTGATGATCTCGGCTAGTAGCTTTTTGGCCCTGAGCAGTTTTACCTTGATGTTATTGACCGGCTCGTCGAGCTGTTTGGCTATTTCGGCATAGCTCAACTCATTGAAGTAACGGAGATTGATGACTTTTTGATAGTGCGGTTTCAATTTTTTGATATCCTGCAATAAATTGGCCAGATTTTGCTCGGTTATCAATTGATCTTCCACCGATGGGGTTTCATCCAATACTTTTTTAACCTCTTCGCCATCGGTGTCCATATCGTTCAAAAGACTTCTTTTCCGCTTACGGATGAGATCCACATGAAGGTTTTTGGAAATTGTGATGAGCCAAGTTTTGAACTCGTAGGCATCATCGTAGGAATCTATTTTGTCGAAAGCTTTTGAAAAGGTTCTTATTGTGATATCCTCGGCATCGTTCTCATTTTTGGTGCGTGCCAATTGAAAACCGTATACATCACCCCAAAAGTTATCCAAAAGAAAACTAAAGGCCATTTGATTTCCATCTTTTGCCTTTTTAATGTTCTCCTTAACGGAAGGTGTAACGTTGTTCAAAGAAGTCTTTTTTCGGGGGAATTTTGAAAATTACGGAAGTTCAGGAACAGAATCCCTTTTGCAATCTTGTTCATTGGGGAGTTTTCCACAAAAACCACAGGCTTCCCCATCTTGGTTCAAATAAGGGTTTTGGCTTGCGCAGGTACCTGCAAACTTACCATCTTTCTTCGACCATATTTTGATTGCAATGCCCGCAAATGCTACGGCTAGAATACCGATGGTCAATAACGCTAACTTCATATTCCCTTTTTGTGCAAAGTTACGAAATACCTAGGTATCCTAGCTGCTGTTTGGGAATACTTTGACTTAGGAATTTAGTAGTTGATGTTGGCCACAATGTTTTGTACGGTGGGTGAGGTATTTCCCCCTTCGGGCTCTACGGTGATGTATCCTACAGCATTTTCTGCATAGGGCAGCGCCAATAGCTTGTCCTTATCATCAAACTGCTTGATCACACCAAGATTAACCAACTCACCGTTAACTTCTGCCCACATTTGGAAGCATTTGTTCTCGGGAAGATTGGGAACATTGCTCACATTGATATAGGACAGTTTTTTAACAGGATTGATATAGGCTATCGCCTTTAATTCCTTGGCTTCCTTTTTACCCCGTACCGCATACTTTTTTGTAGCCGGATTGTTGAGTACGATAAACTGGTTGCGAACATCTTCCAGTTGGTTTTTCATATTCTCTTCCAGATACTTTATCTTGTTGGTAACCAAGGTATTTTCCTCTTGTAGGCTCTTATTTTGGTTCCAGAGGAAATAGGATGATCCCGCAAAGACCATGATCGCGACTGTAGCGGCAACTGCATAGCGGTAGAATCGCCTGCTGACGGCCTTTTCCTTCCTGGCACTGTGCAGAATAATCTCCTTAAGACCTTCAGGGGTCTTTTTGGCGTACATTTTGGCAAAGGCCTCCAAATTATCCTGAAGTTGGTTGTAAGTTTCCCTTACCTCAGGATACATGGCAATGTAGCGTTCCGCCTTTTGGGTTTCCTCTTTGGTAGTATCACCCAAAAGGTATTTTTCCAGGATATCGGAATCTAAAAACAATTGTATTTTTTCTTTCATGGCAAAAGATTTAGTAAAAGGAGCAGGGTCATTGTTGTTCCATAAATTTTGCCCAATTCCCGCAAACCGATTTTCAGTCTCGATTTAATGGTTCCGAGCGGAATGTCCAATTCATCACTTGCCTCTTGCTGTGTCATACCTAGAAAAAAAAGGGCTTCCAAGACTATTCGATATTTGGGCTCTATCTTTTCCAGATTCTCCTGGACATCCAAAAAATCAGGGTTAATGCCGTTAACTCCTAGGTTATATACGTCTGAAACGTCTATTTGGACTTCTTTGTCCATCTTATTGTTGATGCTCCGAAGTTTGTCGATGGCAGTGTTTCGCGTGATTCTAAAAAGCCAAGTGAACAATTTGGCCTTTGTAGCATCATACGAATCGGCCTTTTTCCATATTTTGATAAAGCTTTCCTGTAGGATATCCTGTGCCAAATCTTCATCCTTAACAACTTTGTAGGCCACACCGTAAAGCGTGTCTCCATAATGATCGTATAAAAGGGATATGGCCTTATCGTCTTTTTCGGCCAGTAATGAAACGATATGTTTTTCGATCAGTGTGCTCATTCAGGGGTAGCTAAGGTAAAATTTTAGGGGGCTAAAATCTAAAATAACGTTTATATCGTATATACTGCAAAGCTAAGTTAGAAAAACGTTCATTTGCATGAATTTAAACGCTTGCAAATTCAAAATACGTACTTAGGTACTTAAAAATTTGGTTAGTTTGGTTTGGTATAACCCCTGTTATTGAATTCAATGCGGGGGTTATTTTATGATATTAACCTCCGGATGGATGCGTATTTTGAATTTTTTATCTACCTCTTGATGGATAAGTTGCGCCAATTCCAATATTTCACCTCCCAATGCATTTCCATGATTTACCAATACCAGTGCCTGTTTATCATGTACCCCAGCATTTCCGTAACGCTTTCCCTTAAAGCCACATTGTTCGATTAGCCAACCAGCCGGAATTTTGACGTGGTCCTTATCAACCTCATAAGAAGGTGCTTCCGGATGTGTCTTTTTTAATTTCTCATAGACTTTTTTGGTAACCACTGGATTTTTAAAGAAGCTACCGCTATTACCAATTTTTTTGGGATCTGGTAATTTGCTTTGCCGGATGGCAATTACTGCTTTGGAGATGTCATGGATAGTGGGGTAAACAATACCATTTTTTTTCAATTCGGTCTCAATGGCCCCATATCCTGTATTTAGTACATGGTCCCGCTTTGTTAGTTTTAGCGTTACCGATGTTATGATGTATTTTCCTTTTGCTTCATTTTTGAAGATGGAATCCCGATAACCAAATTGGCATGCCTCGTAGTCGAATGCGATGAGCTCGCCACTTTCCAGTTCCATTGCGGTGCAACCAACGAAGACATCCTTAAGTTCTACGCCATAGGCACCAATATTTTGAATGGGTGCGGTTCCTACACTTCCAGGAATGAGCGATAGATTTTCCAAGCCTCCATACCCCTTGTCCAAGCTCCAAAGCACCAGTTCATGCCAGTTTTCACCTGCCATGACCTTAATTTCAACCTCCTCTTCATCTTCTTCGACAACGGTAATTCCCTTTAGGTTGATATGCATTACCAAAGCCTCAATATCATTGGTAAGCAAAATGTTACTGCCGCCACTTAGAATGAACTTATCTGGATACGCTTTAAGTTCCAAGACCTTTTGAAGCTGCGCCAAACCGTTGATTTCAATAAAAAAGCGAGCCTTCACATCGATGCCAAAGGTATTATAGTCTTTTAGTGATATGTTTTCCTGAATGTTCACGAAGCGTTGTACAGTTTTAGCGCTTCCCCAAGAATATGCACTGCTTTGATAAGTAAATCCTTTTCAAGCACATAAGCAATCCGAATCTGGTTTTTACCCAGACCTTGCGTAGCATAAAACCCAGCGGCCGGGGCAACCATTACTGTATTTCCATCCATTTCGAACTTTTCCAAAAGCCATTGGGCAAAGTCGTCTGAATCATCTACCGGAAGCTCCGCCACACAATAGAAGGCACCTTGCGGTATTGCTACTCGAACTCCGTCGAGCTTTTGAAGTTCCGAGACTAAGATATTTCTTCGCTCCACATATTCTTTGATTACAGCGTCAAAATACTCCTGGGGAGTATCCAGTGCAGCTTCGCTAGCTATTTGGGCAAAAGTGGGAGGGGAAAGACGGGCTTGGGCGAACTTTAGCGCCGTTTGGACAACTTTTTTGTTCTTGGATACCAAACAGCCAATACGTGCACCGCACATACTATAACGCTTTGATACAGAATCTACAACAATGGCGTGTTCCTCAAGCCCCGCTTCCTGCAAAATGGAACAATGTTCCCTTCCATCATAGGTAAATTCACGGTATACCTCATCAGCAACCAAGAAAAGATTATGTTTTTTGACCAAAGCAGCCAATTGCTGAATCTCATCCTTACTGTAAAGGTAGCCAGTGGGATTTCCAGGATTACAAATTAGAATGGCCCTGGTTTTGGCAGTTATCAATCGCTCAAAATCTGCAATTGGAGGAAGGGCGAAATTATTTTCAATTGTCGAAACAATGGGAACAACTTTTACACCTAAGGCTGTTGCGAAACCATTGTAATTCGCGTAAAAAGGTTCTGGAATTATGATTTCATCATTTCCATCCATAATGGAACCCATCGTAAAGGAGAGTGCTTCCGATCCCCCCGTGGTCACGATAATATCATCGGAAGAGACATTGATGTCATTTTTAGCATAATACTCGGCGATTTTTGTCCGATATTCCTCCGAGCCCTCGGTCATGCTATAAGCGAGCACCTCAATATCATGATTTCTTACAGCATCTAGCGCAATTTTAGGAGTCTTGATGTCTGGCTGTCCAATGTTCAAGTGAATTACATTAGTTCCCTTTTTTTTGGCAGCTTCCGCATACGGTACCAACTTGCGAATCGGAGAGGCAGGCATACGTTTTCCTTTTTCTGATATTTTTGGCATGCATTAAATTTTAGGCAAAAATGGGAAAACCAGCCTTCGCAAACAACTGATTATGGTATTATTTGAGTGGTTAGGGTAATGTTAAATTAAAGTTAGAGTCCAGCATAATTTTGTATATTTATTAAGCATAACCGTTTAGAAGTAAGCAAATTGAAAAGAAACCTACATTTTTTTACACTTCTTTTAGTTGCCCTTCCCTTTTTGGTTTCAGCACAGGGATTTCAATTACCGAAAGACCAAAAATTCCAGAAAATTAGATTTGAGCTCATCAATAATCTGATAGTGGTTCCGGTAGAGGTCAACGGCTCAAAACTAACATTTGTGTTGGACTCAGGGGTAAGCAAACCCATATTGTTCAATCTTTCGGATAGGGATTCTGTTCAAATCAACAATGTTTCGGAGGTAACCATTATGGGACTTGGCGATGGAGAACCCATGCAAGCTTTGAAGTCCAATGGGAATGCGTTCAAATTGGGAAAGGCAAAAAACTATAACCAGGACCTATATGTAGTTTTGGATAGGGAAATTAATTTTTCACCCTCTTTGGGAATTCCCGTACACGGTATTCTGGGGTATGATCTGTTCCGGGATTTTATCGTGGAAATCAACTACCATGCGCAAAATATAAAACTGCACAATCCTAGCCTTTATGATGATTCACCCAAAAAGAAATCACGTACACTGCCATTGTCCATAGAAAAAAGAAAGGCGTACATACAAGGAACAGTGCTTACCGAGAGTGCTGAAAATGTACCCGTTAAGCTTTTGGTCGATACAGGAAGCAGTGATGCCCTTTGGTTGTTCCACCAGCCGGAAAAGGGATTGGAAATACCTGAAAACAACTATGAGGATTACCTTGGCCGTGGTCTAAGTGGACATATTTTCGGAAGGCGCACAAAGGTCAGCGGTATTAGAATTGGTGATTTTGAGCTGAAAGATGCCAAGGCCGCTTTTCCATATCGGGAATCGTTCACCTACCTTAAAAATTTTGGGGATCGAAATGGAAGCGTTGGAGGAGAAATATTGAAACGTTTTAACATCATTTTTGATTATTCCAGAGGGGAAGTTACCTTCAAAAAGAACGGAAATTATAAAACACCTTTCCAGTATAACCTAGCCGGAATTGAACTACAACACAATGGACTTCGTTACATCGCGGAGAGCATTGCCGGATCCAACGGAATCGTAAAAAACAATAAGGACAATTCTTTTGGCAATGTCCAGATTTTACTGGAAAACAAGACCAGATTGAGCTTGGTGCCGGAAATCGTTGTCTCAGGTATTCGAGCTGGGAGTCCCGCAGCGGAAGCAGGCCTTCAGGAAGGGGACGTCATTCTTGCTGTAAACGGGAAAAGAATCCACAAATATAAACTTCAGGAAGTGCTTAAGATGATCAATGAGAAAGAAGGTAAACGCATCCGAGTGCTTATTGAGCGCTACAATAAGGATTTGCTGTTCTCTTTTGTACTGAAAAAGGTCTTCTAAAGAAAAAAGCCTTCCCGATACCAATCAAGAAGGCTTAGTTTAAAAAATAGCTCTTATTTTATTTTGCTCCCTCAGCTTTTACGGTTCCCTTGATTTTTAGAACCTTGGTGGGAGTATCCGCGTTGGAGGTCACCGTAATTGCCTTTCGGATGGGACCAACCCTTTTTGTGTCATATTTTACCTGGATTTGCCCGGTTTTACCTGGCATGATGGGATCTTCAGGTTTTTTAGGGATAGTACATCCGCAGCTCGACTTTACATCGCTGATTACCAAAGGTGCGGTACCGGTGTTGGTAAACTCAAAAACCCTTACACCATCGCTCCCTTTTGTGATTTCACCATAGTCTATGGTCTCACTCTTGAATTCAATCTTTGCTGTTGCTTCCTGGGCGTAAATTCCTAAGGAAAGCAGCCCAACAAATAACATGAGTACAGTTTTTTTCATCATTTATAGTTTTGGGTGAACCTCAAATGTAAATGTTTTCTCACCTGCATCCAAAATTCTTTTGTTACTAAATAACGTTACTTATTTTTGTTTCGTATTTCAGGATTGGCTTTCAGCCGAAGTATGGCAAAATTACTATTGCAAAACCCCTTCTAGACACCAATCCGGGTCAAAAAAGACAAAAACTATACCGAAAACATGGAAATTCCATCGAAATATGAGCCCAATCGGGTTGAAGGACACTGGTACAGCTACTGGAAAGAGCACGACTTTTTCACTTCAAAACCGGATGATAGGGAGCCCTATACCATAGTTATTCCACCTCCCAACGTTACTGGGGTGCTGCACATGGGCCATATGCTCAATAATACCATTCAAGATGTGTTGATCCGCAGGGCACGACTTATGGGAAAGAACGCCTGTTGGGTGCCGGGTGCTGATCATGCTGCCATTGCCACGGAAGCAAAAGTGGTCGCTAAACTTAAAGATGAGGGGATTGAAAAATCCGATTTGACCAGGGAAGAGTTCTTAAAACATGTTTGGGACTGGACGCACGAGTACGGCGGGGTTATTTTTAAGCAATTGGAGCGTTTGGGCTGTTCGCTGGACTGGAAACGCAAAAAATTCACCATGGATGACGATATGTCAGCCTCTGTCATCAAAGTTTTCGTGGATTTATATGAAAAAGGGCTGATTTATAGGGGATACCGTATGGTAAATTGGGACCCCCAGGCCAAAACCACCTTGTCAGATGAAGAGGTCATCTATGAAGAGCGACAGGGCACTTTATACTATTTGGAATATGCCATAGCGGATTCCGATGAAAAGGTGACCATTGCTACTACCCGCCCTGAGACCATTTTAGGTGATACGGCTGTTTGTATTAACCCAAAAGATGAAAGATATCAACATTTAAAGGGGAAAAAGGCCATTGTGCCAATATGCAACAGGGTTGTTCCAATCATAGAGGATGAATATGTGGATATTGAATTTGGTACAGGATGCCTAAAAGTTACTCCGGCCCACGATGAGAATGATAAGAATCTCGGGGATAAACATGTTCTGGACGTCGTTGATATCTTTAATGAAGATGCCAGTCTGAATTCCTACGGATTGCATTACGAAGGAAAAGATCGGTTTGTTGTCCGAAAAGAAATCGCTAAGGAACTTGAAGAGCTTGGTTTTTTGGTGAAAACGGAACAACATACCAATAAAGTAGGTACCTCCGAACGCACAAAAGCAGTCATTGAGCCACGTCTGTCTGATCAATGGTTTCTCAAAATGGAGAAATTGGCAAAACCAGCCCTTGAAGGGGTGTTAAAGACAAATGACATTAAACTGCATCCCAAAAAATTCGAAAATACTTATCGCCATTGGATGGAAAACATCCGCGATTGGAATATTTCCCGACAATTATGGTGGGGACAGCAAATACCAGCCTATTATTATGGAGATGGCAAAGAGGACTTTGTAGTAGCAGAGACCAAGGAACAAGCCCTCGAAAAGGTGAAATCCAGAAATCCAAACATCCAGGAATCCGATTTAAGGCAAGACCCTGATGTAGTGGACACCTGGTTTTCGGCATGGTTATGGCCAATCACCGTGTTTGGCGGCATTTTGGATCCTGATAACGAGGAGATCAGCTACTATTACCCCACAAGCGATTTGATCACAGGACCTGACATTTTGTTTTTCTGGGTGGCGCGTATGATTGTTTCTGGCTACGAATATCGAGGCAAACGCCCCTTTGAAAATGTCTATTTAACAGGATTGGTAAGGGACAAACAACGTAGAAAAATGTCTAAATCCCTTGGAAATTCGCCAGATGCCCTGCAATTGATCGAGGATTTTGGTGCAGATGGGGTACGCGTTGGATTATTGTTGAGTTCTCCCGCGGGAAATGACCTTTTGTTCGATGAAGCGCTTTGCCAACAGGGGAAAAACTTTGCCAACAAAATTTGGAACGCGTTCCGATTGGTGAAGGGATGGGAAGTTGCAGATTTACCACAACCGGAAGCTGCAAAAACCGGGATTGATTGGTATGCGGCCAAATTCAACCAGACTTTGGCCGAAATTGAAGATCATTTTTCAAAATACCGCATTTCTGATGCCTTAATGGCCATATACAAGTTGGTTTGGGATGATTTCTGTTCCTGGCTGTTGGAAATAGTTAAACCAGCCTATCAACAACCAATCGATAGGGCAACATTCAATGCCGTTATACATTGGTTCGAGGAGAATTTAAAACTGTTGCATCCATTTATGCCGTTTTTGACGGAAGAGGTTTGGCAGCATATTGCGAAGCGCACCCCAGAGCAGGCTTTGATCATTGCCAATTGGCCTCAAGTAGCAGAGTTTGAGGCTTCCTTGATCAATGATTTTGATTTTGCTGCCGAGGTAATTTCTGGGATACGTACCATTCGAAAAGAGAAGAACATTGCCCAAAAAGAGCCACTGGAGCTTTCCGTCTTAAATAGCGGGAGTGTGTCACCCAACATGGATGCCATCATGACCAAATTAGGAAATGTCTCCACTATCAACACTGTTGAAGCTCCGATGGAGGGTGCTTTGAGTTTTCGGGTCAAGAGCAATGAATATTTCATTCCGATGAGTGGAGCGATCGATATTGAGGCAGAGATTAAAAAAATTAATGAAGAACTAAATTACACTCGGGGCTTTTTACAGTCGGTGCAAAAAAAATTGAACAATGAACGTTTTGTGAACAATGCACCAGAAAAAGTAGTGGCCATTGAAAAAAAGAAGGCCGCCGATGCTGAGGCGAAGATTGAGACTTTAGAAAAAAGCTTGGCGAGTTTATCCTAGAACTCAGTGAAAGAAAGAAAATCCAACCACAGTTACTTTGGACTCAGATTCATTGCTACTGGAATCGAGACCAACGGTAAGTATTTTTTGAGTGAAGCTACGATTCCCGCCGGGGATTCTGGCCCTCCCTTACATTACCATTCCAAAGAAGATGAAGGCTTTTTTCTGAAAAAGGGAACATTGGTGTTTCAGATAGAAGGAAAGGAAATTGAACTGAAGGAAGGTGATTTTCTCAATATCGAAAAAGGGGAGAAGCATACTTGGAGAAACGATTCAGAGCAGGACGCGGAATTATGGGTGACCTTCGCTCCCGCTGGGATTGAGAATATGTTTATGGAGCTAGAGGGAAATATGGACAAGGTAAAGGAAATTGGAATAAAGTATGGAACATACTTTGAAATCTGAAAGTCAAAATTCTCAGCCGACTGAGGGGCCCCTTCATCTATTTTTTGCGAAAACCAGAACAAATCGTAATGTTATTTTAAACTTTCAAAACCTTTTTATAATTTCACAAACGAAACGAAAAAAAAGTAAAATCCACGAAAGTTGGACAATCAAGCAATCCGGAATCACATAATTGAAGTTTCTGCACCGGCACGTATTTGTTTCTACGGTGATCACCAAGATTATCTGGGATTACCCGTAATTGCAGGCGCAATAGATCGATTTATTCATATTAAAGGTACACCAAACCAAAAGTCACAACTGGTTATTTTTCTTTCTGATTTAGGGGAATTGATCCGAATTCCTATCGAAGATGCATTGGAGGGCATTGAAGATGAGGACTATTTTAGATCTTCCATGGCGGTACTTCGTGCTAACGGTATTACCATTGCACAAGGCTACGATATAGAACTTAGCGGCACAGTTCCCTTAAATGCAGGACTTTCAAGCTCTTCGGCCTTGGTGGTTGCTTGGATACGGTTTTTGTTGACAGCCCAGGGAGGTACGTACACGGATGAACAGGTAGGGCAATGGGCTTATGAGGCCGAGGTGGGTTATTTCAATCAGCCTGGAGGTTTGATGGATCAATACACCATTGCACAAGGTGGATTACTTTTTATCGAAACAAAAACTGGGCAAACCACCCGTTTGTCAGCAAAACTAGGAACATTGATTATAGCTGAATCCGGAGTGCCAAAAAAGACCCTGGATGTACTTAAAAATGCACGGATTTATGCACAAAATGCCATAAAAGCCATTCAAAAGGAAAACCCCAAATTTAAGTTGGGCGAAGCTGTGTTGGGGGATTATGAAAAATACAGGCATTTGGTCCCCAAAGATTATCAAGACCATTGGTATGCGGCTATCCATAACTATCACAACACGCTTAGAGCAAAAAAGGAATTGCAGAAACCCAATCCTGATGTAAAAATACTAGGCCAGTTAATGAACGAGCATCAGAGCATACTACAAAGTAAAATTCAGAATACACCACCCGAAATGGTGAGGATGCTGGAGGCTGCAAATGATGCAGGTGCATTGGGATCAAAGACCATAGGTTCGGGCGGGGGAGGTTGTATGGTCGCATTGGTCGAAGAGTCAACCAAAGAAAAAGTTATCAAGGCATTCTTGGAAAATGGGGCAGTTGCTGCCTACGAAGTTAATTTAATCACATTCCCAAACAATGAATGAAATTTTGATCATAATGGCTGGAGGTGCCTCTTCCAGAATGAAAAAGAGTCTTGCATCCGTCAATTTGAGTGAGTCTACGAAAGAAATTGCCCTAAAGCAACACAAAAGTTTGATTCCAGTAGGAAAAGAGGGACGGCCGCTCCTGCATTATTTGCTTAAAAATGCGGTACGAGCTGGATATCGACAGGTTTATTTGATTACAAGCCCTGAAAATGAAGGCTTCAAAGACTTTTTGAAAACAGAAGGACAGGAGAATGAATACTTGGGGTTAATGGTACATTTTGCAATTCAAAAGATTCCGCATGGAAGAAAGAAGCCTTTGGGAACGGCAGATGCGCTGTTGCAGTGTATAGAGCAACATCCCGAACTCAAACAAAAGACCTTTACCATTTGCAATGGGGATAACCTGTACTCAGAGGATGCCCTATCAGACCTAAATAAAGAACGCACTTCACCTAATGCACTAATTAGCTACAGCAGTAGAGGACTGCAATTTTCGGATGAGCGTATTTCTAAATTTGCTGTAATCGACATTGATTC
>JANQRD010000140.1 GCA_028284725.1 Allomuricauda sp.
CCCGATTTTGGACAAGTCGAAGCTGATCCTTCGGCAATAGCTTTGGACGGATTTCAAATCTTTTTCAGGGAACAGCGCCCATTTTTTGTCGAAAACAAAAACATCTTCGACTTTAATGTATCGCAATCCGAGGCCGGTAACACTTTTGGTTTCGATAACGTTTTTTATTCGAGACGTATTGGACGAAGTCCGCAAGGATTTCCAGATACTGAAGATGGGGAGTTTGTGGACCAACCCGACAATACGCCTATTATCGGTGCCGCAAAATTTAGCGGTAAGACCAAAAATGGATGGGCAATTGGGGTTTTGGAAAGCGTCACCGCAAAACGTTATGCGGTTATAAGCCATCAAAATGAAGAACGTACCCGTGAAATGGTAGAGCCATTGACCAATTATTTTGTAGGTCGGCTCCAAAAAGATTTTAATGACCGAAATTCCTATGTTGGCGGGATTTTTACTGCTACCAACCGTGATAATCTAACCCCTCAGCTCGATTTTCTGCATAGATCGGCCTATTCTGGAGGAATCGATTTCAAACATCAATGGAACAATCGAGACTGGTATGTTGAAGGTAATGTAATCCTTAGCCATGTCAATGGAAGTGAAGAGGCCATACAAAACACCCAGGAATCCA
Organism: Allomuricauda sp.; assembly: GCA_028284725.1. Lineage (GTDB taxonomy): Bacteria > Bacteroidota > Bacteroidia > Flavobacteriales > Flavobacteriaceae > Flagellimonas. Next base: position 635 of record JANQRD010000140.1, read on the forward strand.
TTACCCATTTGTTCCAACGGGTGGATGCAGATCATGTAGCAGTGGATACAACAAGGACTTCATTGACCGGAAGTGGGGGAAACATTCAATTGGGAAAAATTGGAAACGGCCATTGGCGATTTGAAACGGGCGGAACCTGGCGCTCACCCGAACTGGAGTTGAACGATATTGGCTTTCAACGTCAGGCTGATGACTTGCGCCACTATACCTGGATTGGTTACCAAACCCTAAAACCTGACAGTACCTTGCGAAGGGCCGGTATCAATTACAACCATTGGAGTGCCTGGGATTTTGATGGCAACCACAATTACCTTCAATTTAATACCAACAGTTGGCAAAATTGGCAAAACAATTGGTTTTCTAACTTCGGATTCAATTACGCACCAATTCAATATGATAATTTTGCCTTACGTGGAGGCCCACGATTGCGCCGGTCACCGTGGATGAGTTTTTGGAACCGCGTAAGCACCGATAATCGTAAAAAGCTACGCTTTAGGGTATTCCATAATGGTCGAAAAGCGGTTGATAATTCACTTCGATCTTATTTCGTTGAGGCAGGTTTTGTGTATCAACCAATAAATGCCCTTCGCATTTCGGCCTTTCCATCATTGCGGATCAATAATGACAAACTTCAGTTCATTGATAATTTTGATGATGTCAATGGTGCGCCGCGTTATTTAAACGGCGAAATTCAACAACAGACGCTGAGCATGTCATTTCGGTTGAACTATACCATTAACCCCAATCTAACCGTGCAATACTGGGGTCAACCGTTTATCTCAAGGGGGAGATATTCCAATTTTAAGCATGTCACCAATCCCACCGCGCAGCGTTTTGAAGATAGATTTACCCTTTATGGTACCGATCAAGTTACGTTTGCGGATGACACCTATTCTGTGGATGAGGACTTGGATGGAACAGTGGACTTTAGCTTTGATGATCCCGATTTTGCCTTTGTGCAGTTTCGATCCAATCTGGTGATCAGATGGGAGTACATTCCCGGATCGGAAATATTTTTGGTTTGGTCCCAGGACGTTTCACAGGATGGAGATCCTTTGGCAGGGCTCTTTTCCAATTTGGGAGATAATATTTTCGGGCAAAAGCCACAAAACATCTTTCTACTCAAAGCAACATATCGATTCGTATTTTAAGAAACCGTTACCTTCCGCACTATTTTTGGGGTTTTTGCGTTATTTCGTAACTACAACCCCTCAAACTAAAACAAATGAAAAAGAACATACTATTGCTTTTTTTGGGAGCTTCACTCGTTTTTTCATGCTCTTCAGACAACAGTGATGACTCCGACGGAAACCCAAATGGAACCACCGATTTAGTGGGAACTTGGGTATTGGATGATCTTCGAATCGACAGTAGTATTGACGATGATGACCTTGATTTTGCCAAGCAAATCTTGGATTTTCTGCGAGCGGAAGGATGTGATATACTTGTCTTTACTTTTAATGCCGATCAGACCTTAGTTTCGGATAGTAAGGCTAATTTTATAGCTCCAACTGTGGGAACCGGAGGTTTGGTGATTCCATGCCCGGATGAAACAGACCGCGAAACCTCAACTTGGTCGCTGGAAGGTAACCAGTTGACTGTCGTGGATGAAAACATGCAGGAAGAGACCATTACCATAACTTTTGAAGACGCGAATACCTTAATTATTGCCGGCGAGGATATTGACGAAAACAATTATGTTGGCGCAGATGCAGTTTTTGAAAGAGTACAATAATTCGTAAAAAGACTTCGATAATGAGCCCTGAACATTCAAGTTCGGGGTTTTATTTTTTGCAAAGCTTTTACCAGGGCTTTATTGGCTTCTTGATTTCCAATGGTTATTCGCACTTTTCCTTTGGCACCGAACTGCGAAACAGGACGCACCATAACACTATGTTCCATTAAAAACTCTGTGAATTCAAACTCCGGTAAAGGAGGGTCTATCAAAAAGAAGTTGGCCTGCGTGGGCCAGTAACGTATCCCAAGCATCTTAAATTCTTTTTCCAGATAGGTTCTGCCAGCAATTACAGTATTTACGGTATCGGTTACAAACCCTGTGTCCTTTAATGCACCAATGGCCGCTTGCGTAGCGGTGTACGGAAGCAAAAACGGTTTATGGATTTGTCGAAGGTATTGCGCGATTGTTTTTGTGGTGTAGCAATAGCCAACCCGGAGTCCGGCGAGACCATAGGTCTTTGAAAAACTGTTGATGGCGATTATGTTGTGCCCTTCATGTACATATGGAAGTCCAGAAACATAATCATTTGCCGTTGCAAAATGGCGATAGACTTCGTCAAAAACAATCACAATGTTTTTTGGGATTCGCGCTAAAAAATCATCCATGACCGCTTTTGGAATATAGGTGCCGGTGGGATTGTTAGGGCTAGTCAAGAAAATAATCTTTGTTTTCGATGTAATGGCATTCAATATTCCTTCCACATCCAAATCATAATGAGGCGCTTTAAACGGGATGTCGATTGGGGTAGCTCCGTACCACCTCGAAAAAACTGAATAGGGTAAAAAACTGGGATTGGAATAAATGATTTCATCACCTTCGGTGATAAAGGCGCGCAAAATCATATCAATAATTTCCGAACCACTGTTTCCACAGATAAAATGATCTACTGTTAATTCCCCTTTGAAATCCTCGACCAAGGCTTTGCGTAATCGAATGTCGGTTTGATCCGGATAAATGTGAACATTTTTGGCAGCTTCCAAAAGTGCTTCAGTAGCTTTTGGGGATTGCCCCAATGGATTCTCGTTCGAAGAAAGTTTGTAAATTTTTTGTGTAGTATTTTCTGGGATGCCCTTTCCACCTTCATACGCTTTTTTGGGTTTCAAGAAAGGTTTGAAGATTGACTCGATTCCTTCGCTCATTGTCCTAAGTTTTCCGCATATAGCAATACGGCCATTGCTTTTTCAGTATCCTTTTCCTTTAAAATCTGTTGGGCCAACCAGTGCAATTCCGACTTGAGTTTTTCAGGATTGCCCTTTAGTTTTTTGGAAAGCATCCGGGTTTCATCATCCTTACCGGTTGCTGCAATTTCATCTTGACCGGGAAGCTTTTCCAGATTCCCCAGGCGCCCAAGGTTATTTCCCGTAAGCACTTCGCTATTTCGAATACTTTCTGGTAGCTGATCTACTCCAATACCTTTGCTTCGAATAGGCTTCGGAATTTCAAATAATGAATCCCCACTGGCACGAGCATACCAACTTCCTCCCATTCTGCCCACCAAATCCAATCTTTTGGGATCCAATTTTCCTTGTTTATCCAGATAATTCTCGTTGATATGCATAAGCTCAACCTTGGCGAATATCAAATTTCCGGCACCTGGAGTATCAGCAAGTTCTATAACCCTATCAACAGTGCATTCAAAGGATACAGGGGCTTCCGCCACACGGGGCGGTTTTACCTTTTCACTGGGTATCGGTGTAAGCCCAGATTTCAAAAATTCATTCATTCCCTTTTCATAGGCGGTGCTGGATAATGACATTTGCTCCACAATATTGAAGTCCACAATGTTGATGACCACTTCAGGAACTTCCTTTACATTTTGATGGGAGTGTTTCAAGGAGTTGTCCCGACCACTTCGTGAAGGTGAGAAGATCATCAACGGGGGACTGGAACTGAACACATTGAAAAAACTGAAAGGGCTCAAGTTCACGTTTCCGGCTGAGTCGATGGTGCTCGCAAAACAAATAGGTCGGGGAGCCACCGCAGACAACAGATAGGCATGCAAATCGGGTTGCGATAGGGTTGTTGGGTCAATGGTCTTGGTCATGTACACTGCTTTTTCTGTCATATCGAGCGCCGTCGAGATAAAAGAAAAAGTTCTCGATGCCATTTCGACTGCGCTCAATGTGACATCTCGAACAAACTTAGGTTATTTTGCGGGAAGTACTTTGGTAGAAACTTCTCCAAAACCAACCCGAATCCCATCTTTTACTGCATAACCCCTCATGGTGACAGTGTCGCCATCTTGAATGAACTTTCGTTCCGAACCGTCCTTCATTGTAATGGGCTTAGTTCCCATCCATGCCAGCTCCAACATGGAGCCAAAAGAGTCTGCACTCTCCCCGGATATGGTTCCTGAGGCCATCATATCTCCAACATTGATGTTACACCCGTTCACCGTATGGTGCGCCAACTGTTGGACCATATTCCAGTACATATGTTTAAAGTTACTGTTGCACACCGTGGTCTCATCGCTCCCTTCGGGAGTGATAGCTACTTCTAGATTGACATCGTAGTTTTTTTGTCCCTCATACTGCAGATAGGGGAGTACTTTGGGCTCTTGAACCGGCCCCTGCGTCCTGAATGGTTCCAATGCTTCCAACGTGACTATCCAAGGTGAGATGGAAGAGGCGAAGTTTTTGGCAAGGAATGGCCCTAACGGTACATATTCCCATTTTTGGATATCCCTTGCAGACCAGTCATTGAATAAAACCAGTCCGAAAATGGCATCCTCAGCATCTCCCGTACTGATTGATTCACCCAGTTCAGTGGTTTTTCCGCAGATAAAACCCATCTCCAGTTCAAAATCCAGTCGTTGTGATGGTCCAAAAACAGGAGTTTTTGAATCTTTCGGAAGTGTCTGGCCCTTAGGTCTGCGAATGG
>JANQRD010000141.1 GCA_028284725.1 Allomuricauda sp.
CTTTTGGAGCGGGCCATGGACACCGATGGACTATTGAAGTCCAAAAAAATCCATCTAAAAGAAACCGAGGCATTGTTACGGCTTTCGGGTGGGGACGGCAGAAAGCTTTTGAACATTTTTGAGCTGATTGTCAATTCTGAAACGAATGATGAAATTACCATTACCAATGATTTGGTCATTAACAAAGTACAGAAAAACACGGTACTCTACGACAAAACTGGGGAACAGCATTACGACATTATTTCCGCATTTATAAAATCCATTAGGGGGAGCGATCCGAATGCGGCCGTGTATTGGCTCGCTCGCATGATTGAAGGTGGTGAGGATGTAAAATTTATTGCGAGACGAATGGTCATTTTGGCATCAGAGGATATCGGAAATGCAAACCCAACGGCATTGGTGTTGGCCAATTCCACCTTTCAGGCCGTAAACACCATTGGATACCCTGAAGCTCGGATTATTCTTAGCCAGTGTGCCACCTATTTGGCCAGCTCTGCAAAAAGTAATGCCAGCTATGCTGCCATAAAACAAGCGCAACAAAAAGTGAAGGAAACCGGAGATTTGTCAGTACCACTGGCCATAAGAAATGCACCCACCAAGTTGATGAAGGATCTCGACTACGGCAAGGGATACGAATATGCCCATGACCACCAGAATAATTTTGTTGATTTTGAATTTTTACCAGAAGAAATTGCAGGCACCACGTTCTACAAACCAGGAGAAAATCCCAGGGAAAAAGCGATGAAAGAGTTTTTAAAAAATCGCTGGAAGAACAAGTACGATTTCTAAAACTTAATATTTAATTCCTTCAATTTTTTGGATCCATTTTCGGAATATTCCAAAAACCAGGCATCATCCTTTTTGAAAACCACTCCGTTTTTGCCCTCTTGTTCCACCAAAAAGAGATTTTCCATTGAGGTTTTAATCAATTTCATCCTGATTTTGGGCGTGCTGTCCACAAGCTGATATCCATTTTCAATGGGTTGTGCATAGAGCACTTCCGAACCTATTGGCTTTTCATCCACAACATTCTCCTTTTTTGTAAAGGAAGAAGGAGCAGGTTCTATGCTTTTAAAACTTTGATCTTTGGGAGTTGCTTCCTGCATTACCATTTTTGGCTCAGGTTTTTCATCCAATGATTTTACATCATTTTTAAAACTTACCGTAATGGGCACCTCCTTTTGCTTTTCTTCCGCTTTGGGCACATAGGTGTAATTCATCCCTTGAAATGATACAAAAGCTCTTGAAAGGGCTTCTCTGTAAGCAGGTTTATATTCCTTGATTTTGCTTTTCCCCTCAATGGTTCGGAAAACCTCTTTAAACTGGCAATCACGTAATACCAAAACCGTCTTTGTGGTAAAAAATGACGAATTGTCTTCCAAATTTACCAAAAGTCCCAAACAACGGTTCTTTGCCAAGTCCTCGGGTAAAGCATCATCGTAGACCGCGTTAAAGCCTTCTTGGGTAAACAAGTATTTAATCGTGGTACTGGTTTGGTATTTGTTCTGTTGTTTATACGTATCGAACTTTTTGGGAACAATAATATATTTGTAGTCGTTCAATTGTCCGTACATCGAACCACTTAACCCCATCGTAAACAGCAATAAAAATAATAGTCTAGCTTTCATGTGAAACAAGTAATCAATTACCGTTCCAATTTATGATATTAAATCCGAACTGTAAAGAAGCATAATGACTATCGGCGATATTTCTGTAGGCCAAAAGATTGTCTCCTAAAATATAGAAGTTTATTGGACCTGCTTGAAGATTAAGACCTAAACCAATATTTGTAAAGGAATATTTATCCGCGGTGTAGGTAGCCTTTAAAGCAAGGACTCTGCCCAGCCTTTTTTGATAAAACCCTGTAAGGGCCGCTTGGACCCCCCTCGGTCTTTTCATCATAAACAATTGACCCCCGACACTATTTCGATACAAGTCTTCATTTTGACCACCACGCACGTTGATGGCACATCCACAATCATCCAGAGTGGCCTCACGCTGACCAAAATCGTAACGAATTGATCCATATACCTTTACAGGTCGAAGAGATATATAACCCGATTCATTTTCCTCGAAAGGTACAGCAGCTTCGACATCATCGATTAATTCTTGCCAAAGGTCATTGTTCAGGTCGTTGATATCCTCTGGAAGAAAGACAGTAATCCCCTCATTGCTTGTATTACCCCTCAAGGTAAAGTTTCTTACGTCCTTGGAATTATAAATAAAACCAACATCCAAGACACTCCCTGTAATAGTTGTCTGTGGATTCAATTGATAGCTAAAGCCTGCGTCGAAACCAAGACCTAAATTTCCACCAAAGAACATCCTTCGGGTGAAAAGACTGGTAAGGTCAGCTTGCGTAGTGGAAGTATCCTCTTCCAAAATGTCCAAGAATTCATCCAATCCAGCCGTTTGCAACTGCATATCGGCCGTTATGGCACTGACATATATATTATCCTGTCCTTGGGTGGTTCTGAAAGAACCCGAATTCCGTGTGGATTTAAACTGGAAGATACTGGAATAGATTTTCGCCCTTGCTCCCACTGTGAGACTGTTGCTCATTTTTCGATTGATGCCAAAATGAAAAACATTGACCATTTCTCCCCGTAAACTTAAATGCCCTAGATCAAAACTTCTGCCAATATTAGCTCCACCATTGCCCTCAAAGGCCAAAATGGCTAGATCCCTTGGCCAGTAAACGATGATATCGGTCTCGCTATACATTCCAAAAGTATAGTAGTTTTCTGGCCGGTTCTTACCTCTAAAACCGATGTTGAACCCCTCTATCTGACTAGTGGTACTGAAATCGTCCCTGTGGCTTACGGCGTTTACCAACCTGTCCCTGACTTTTGTAGTGAAATCAACACCATCATTGGCAAAGAGGTCATTTACGGTTACCCCACTCGTTCCCGCCTGAAAGGACAGCCCTGAGATTACAGGTATGCCAGTATGCCATTTTTGTGAGGTTTTCACCCCAGGATTGATCATCAGCGATTGGGGAATTTCATAAAAATCGTATAACAATTGCTTGTTTTGAGCGTATAAAGTCGTCGCCCCAAAAATCGTGGCAAAAAGAAAAGGTATGCTCCGCCTCATTCCAGTCGGAATATAAATTCAGCTGCCGATCTTACCACAACAACGGGCTCGGGTAATGTAGAAACACTTGTTGAATCACCTAAATTGGTTCCCGTTACTCTTAGTGTTGAGGTATTCGTTAGAATATCCAGACTCTTGCCTCCTGGCCCATAATCCACCTCTATGGTCTGCTGTGCAGCCGGAGCAGGATCGATGTCGAAGGTTTCCACATCGAGCACATTGCCCAGTTCATCTAGAAATTCTATGGTGACGTTAAGCTGTTTACTGGTGGTGTTTTCAATTTCATAGGTGATGGTCCCTTCCAAAAGTCGTTCCGCCACAAACTGCTCATTAAACGCATCAAAATTGAACGTCTGGGAATAAAATGGAACCAGTGTACTGCCCTGGTTGATAAAGTCTTCATCAGATTCCAGGTAAAAAATGCTTGAGGCCAAAGTTGGAGTAACACTTAGGTCGTCAAATTGGTCGAAATCCTGTTCCTCAGAGCAAGAAACGGCCACAAAAAGCACCATAGCCACAGTTAAACACTGCCAAAATAGTCTTCTCATAGGTTAAAAAAGCATTTATAATAAAGCAACGGGGCGACACCACACCCTACTATAACTCTATAAAATGCTTTTTATTTCAATGAGGCTGTTGATCATTTTGCAGATGTTGTGCTCAGGTTCGTTGTGAGCGTTAAAATGAATGGTTTGTAACCCTACGGACTGTGCGCCTAGAATATCAGCCTCGATATTATCACCTACCATTAGGGCATTTTTCGATGCCACATTTGCCTTGGTTAGGGCCAGTTCAAAAATATAGGGATGTGGTTTTTTGACACCGGCAAGCTCTGAATTGATGACCTGATCGAAATATCCATGTATGTTGGAACCTCTTAGCTTTTTATCCTGGATTTCCTGAAACCCATTGGTGATAATGTGCAGGTTGTACTTGGGAGCCAAATATTCCAAAACTTCAACAGTGTTCGGAATCAGATGGTTAAAAGAAGACAGCAGCTCAATATATTCAATTGATAACATATTGATTGTCCGGTCTGGTACTGCGACACCTATGGCATCAAATGTTTGTTTTAAACGCTGATAACGCAACTCTTCTTTGCTGATCCTGTTCTCACGGTACAATTTCCAAAAATCAAGATTGATCGGGACATAGATCTCTAAAAAATCCTGCAAATCGACAACTATCTTATTTTTTTCCAAGATTCTTCGGAACGTAAGGGCAGAATTCTTTTCAAAATCCCAAAGGGTATGGTCCAAATCGAAAAAGATATCGGTAATCGGTTCTCTAAACATAGTAACGTCTTAAGAACGATTGATAAAGTTCCAGCCAGTCCAATTTATGAGGAGTTCCCAACAATTCATTCGAAAAAATAAAGGTGAAATCCCCATTTACCTGTTTTACCAAACGATAGATTTTGTCCATCATTTCAAAGATCTCATCTTTCTTTTTGTAGTTCACCAATGCGTAATCATGCAATGCAAATGGATGCACTTTCAAGGGTTGTCGCACTTCCATATTGATATCATAAAAATAAAAGGCTGTACAGGTACCTGCCCTAAAACCTATTTCGTGGGTATAGCCCATGGAAAAGTCATCGGTAAACTCAGCATCAATAAGGTTTCGATAGGTTACTGGTACATTCACCTTGTTGTACCTGAGCCTTGAATAATTGATTGGGCGATTGATAAGATTGGATAACTGTTGTTTCTCTTCCTTTAATGTTTTTTTGTCCGTCGTGGATATAAATGAAGTACTGAGCGATACCTCACTGTAATCAGCTACGGCCTTGATGAGATATCGGAATTTGTTATTGTTAGGGGAGATATTCTTATCGTGTGCGGAATATTTGGCAAACTGAAAGAAGAACATCGTCTTTATGGGAAACTTTTTATGGATGTCAACGAGCTCATAGAAATTATCGTACGGATCTTTTTTAAGACCTAAGAGCACCGATATCCTTTTGGCCATACTTCGGAACCTAAACCCTCCCAAATCTAAGAGAAATCCCCCTAAACTCCTGGTCAGGCCCCTTAATGCATAGCTATGCGAGGTAGTTACGTTGATGATCGGTATGAAACCGTAGGTGCGTTTTTTTGATTCGATATTGGGGAAACGCTCTTTTAAAACAACGAGTAATTTATGTGCCCAAAGATCCACCACCGGCAACTCCAAAAATTTGTGTTGGTAGGCCAGGCTTTCTTTTGCTGGAAATCTACCCAAACTGTCCTTTACATGCGGAAGGTATTCCTCATAACGGCTTAATAGAAAAAAACTCGCCGAAAAAATATCGTACGGTATGGAGCTGCGATCATCGCAGGCAAAAAAAGAAGGTATTCCCTCCCAGTCACCCACTTGAATGGTCAAATCGTTGATCCCTTGTTCAAAAAGCAAATCATTGCTCCGAATAAAAAACTCATTCTGTAAGGGTTGTTTTGAATACGTAATCTTAGGCCCAGTATGTTTGATAAAATCCTCGACCTTGGTGGTAAACGTTATTTCTATCCCCAAAATTCTTTCGAAAATCTGCCTCGCCGTATAGGTAAGTCGATTTGTGATTTTATGGGTGAATATCAACAACATACTAGAAGGTCAACTACAGCATTCCTTTGTCGGCAAAACTTAAATAACTGTGCTGGGTTAAAATTATATGGTCCAAAACCTTGATATCGAGTGCCTCAGCGGCATTTTGCAATTTCTTAGTGATTTGTTTGTCCGCAGCGCTGGGCTTTAATGTCCCCGAAGGATGGTTATGTGCCAGCACAATACCTATGGCCCCCAATTCCAGCGCCTTTTTCATCACCAGTCGCACATCTACCAATGTACCTGTAATACCGCCTTTACTCAATTGGGATTTATGGATTACTTTATTTGAATTGTTGAGGTAGACAATCCAGAATTCCTCGTGTTCCAATTCGCCCATAAGCGGATACAGCAATTCAAAAGCGTCTCTGCTACTGGAAATTTTGGATATTTTTTCGGCATCATCCCCTCTTCTGCGCCGGCCTACCTCCAGTGCTGCCGCAATGGATACGGCTTTCGCCTCTCCAATCCCCTTGAATTGTTTCAACTGGTTCACGGAAAGCTTTCCCAGTTCATTTAGGTTATGATTCACAGAAGCAAGAATCCTTTTTGACAGCTCCACGGCACTTTCCTGTTTGCTGCCCGAACCTATCAAAATTGCAATCAATTCAGCATCTGAAAGCACTGAACGCCCTTTTAGTACCAGCTTTTCCCTGGGCTTGTCATCGTCTGCCCAATTTTTAATGGAAAATGAAGCTATTTTTTCTTGCATGCCTAAATATAGGGGATTAATTTATGTAAATTTCTGATTAAAATTATTTCAAAATGAAATCTCTGTTCAACCCTGAAGTACATGCTGAAGTTCTGTCCCGAATCGATAACCTGAGTGAGGGCAGCAAGCGTCAATGGGGCAAGATGGAAATTGGTCAGATGTTGTACCATTGCCAATTTCCGTTATGATTGGCGCTCGGAAGGTATGAAATGAAAAAGCCAAATCCGCTTATGAAGCTAGCTTTCATGAGTTTTAAAAAAGGCTTGTACTATGACAAGCTATGGAAACCTAATTTGCCCACGGCCAAACCTTTTAAGGTAATCGAGAAAAAGGATTTTGGTGCGGAAAAATCAGCCCTAATTGGCTTAGTGAATGATTTTCATCAGGAAAAAAGTCGAAAAACGTGGGATCCCCATCCAGCTTTTGGAACTTTTACACACGAGCAATGGGGGCAGATGCAATACAAACACCTAGATCACCACTTGAGGCAGTTTGGGGTTTAATCGCCTAGATTATCGAGCCTATTGAAAAAAAGCTTTAGCTTTTCAAAATCCAATCCGCCGTAGTT
>JANQRD010000146.1 GCA_028284725.1 Allomuricauda sp.
CCATTCGAATCACTTACAAGTCCGACCGAAAAAATGAAAAGTTTCTTGCTTGGAAAATATATTCCATCGTTACAGATCATTTCACACCCAATCCCATACGATTACGTGATTGGATCACCTCCCCGAAATCTACAGGTTATGAGGCACTGCATATCACCGTAATGGGGCCCAAAGGAAAATGGGTTGAGGTGCAGATTCGTAGTGAACGGATGCACGAGATTGCTGAAAAAGGATACGCTGCTCACTTTAAATACAAGCACGGGGAACAAACGGAACAAGGTATCGAGGATTGGTTGAACCGATTGCAGGAAGCATTGGAATCATCCAATGGTAATGCAGTGGATTTTGTGGAAGAGTTCAAACTCAACCTGTATTCCAAAGAAATATTTGTATTTACTCCGAAGGGAGATTTAAAGTCCATGCCCAAAGGCTCCACACCCCTCGATTTCGCATTTCATATCCACACGGAGGTTGGAATGAAAACCCGTGGTGCGAGGGTGAATGGTAAATTGGTGCCTCTTGGATCCGAGCTCCATAGTGGTGATCAAGTGGAAATTATCACCTCCGAGAGTGCAAAACCCAATCAAAGCTGGTTGGATTATGCGCAAACGGCAAGAGCCCGGTCTAAAATTAAGTCTTCCCTCAGTGAGGAGAAAAAGAATATTGCTGCAGATGGAAAGGAAATCCTGCGCCGAAAATTGAAGTCGCAGAAAATCACGCTTAACGAGGATACGGTAAATAAACTGGTCACCTTTTTTAAACTTAAGACAAGCTTAGATCTTTTTTATCGTGTTGGTATTGGTGTCATCGACAATGAACGCATCAAGGATTTTGCGTCTTCCTACCATAACGCCTTCCTTAATTTTTTCAAGAACAAGATTCGTAGGAACCCGACTCCAAAAGATGTCGATAAAGATGAAATTACCACCAAATATGACATGCTTGTATTTGGAAAGGAGGAAGAAAAACTGAGCTACAAACTATCCCAGTGCTGTAACCCAATTCCAGGCGATGAGGTTTTTGGATTCCTAAGCGTGAATGAGGGTATAAAAGTGCATAAAAAGAACTGCCCCAATGCCATTTCACTACAATCGAACTACGCCTATCGGATTATGTCGGCCAAATGGATCGACTCCACCCAGGAGGAATTTATGGTCGATATAGAACTTACTGGAATTGACAACCTTGGGCTAGTGAACGACATTACCAACATCATCTCGGACAACATGCACGTGAACATGCGTAACCTTAATTTTAGTGCGGATGGCGGTACTTTTGTTGGTAAAATCAGACTCGTCGTGAAGAACAAGGGTATCCTTAAAAAATTAATGGGCAATTTGAAGCAGGTAGAGGGGATAGACAAAGTGACAAGAATTTAATTTTTAGCTGTACCTTTGTGCTTTAGCATTGGTGAGAACGCTATGGGGAACAGTAAAAATCAGGAAATTGTAAAAAATGTGTTCACTTCCTTCCTAGAGGAAAAAGGGCATCGGAAAACGCCGGAACGCTACGCCATTCTTCAGGAAATCTACAATAGTGACGACCATTTTGACGTGGAATCGCTCTACATTAAAATGAAGACCAAAAATTACCGTGTAAGTCGTGCCACATTGTACAATACCATTGAACTTCTGTTGGAGTGTAAGTTGGTTCGCAAGCATCAGTTCGGCAAGAATCAGGCGCAATACGAAAAATCATATTTCGATCACCAACACGACCATGTTATCCTGACCGATACAGGAGAAGTGGTGGAGTTCTGTGACCCCCGTATCCAATCTATAAAAAAAACCATCGAAGAGGTTTTTGACATCAAAATCAACAACCATTCGCTTTATTTCTACGGAACCCGAAACAAAGAAGAAAACCTAACCGAATAACCAACACATTTCATGGTAGATTTATTGCTTGGACTCCAATGGGGAGACGAAGGAAAAGGGAAGATTGTTGATGTACTTACCAAAGATTATGATATAATTGCCAGATTTCAAGGTGGGCCGAATGCGGGCCATACCCTGGAGTTTGATGGCATAAAGCACGTGCTGCATACCATTCCATCAGGAATTTTCCATGAAAATGCGATAAATGTTGTTGGAAACGGAGTTGTGATTGATCCGGTCATCTTTAAAAAGGAACTGGATAATCTGGAAAAATTCAATATTGACATTGCCTCCAAGTTATTGATATCCCGAAAGGCCCATCTTATTTTGCCAACCCATCGCTTGCTCGATGCTGCATCAGAAGCAGCCAAGGGAAAGGCCAAAATAGGTTCCACCTTAAAAGGTATTGGGCCTACCTATATGGACAAGACAGGTAGAAATGGAATGCGTGTTGGTGAACTGGAGTTCGATACCTGGAAGAAAAAATACCGCACTTTGGCCGATAAGCATGAGGCCATGATCGGATTCTATAACGTGGACATCCAGTATGATCTCGCAGAACTTGAGGAAGAGTTTTATGAAGGGGTAAAAACCTTGAAACAACTACAATTCATTGATAGCGAGGAATACATCTTCCAAGCACAGACCGAAGGTAAAAAAATATTGGCCGAAGGGGCGCAAGGTTCTTTATTGGATATAGATTTTGGGACCTATCCCTACGTGACCTCGTCCAACACCACTGCGGCCGGTGCCTGCACTGGCCTTGGAGTGGCCCCCAACAAAATAGGAAGTGTACTTGGAATTTTTAAGGCCTATACCACTCGTGTGGGAAGTGGTCCTTTCCCTACCGAACTTTTTGATGCCGATGGCGAAACGATGGGTCGCGTAGGCAATGAATTTGGCGCCACTACAGGGAGACCCCGAAGGTGTGGATGGCTAGATCTAGTGGCTTTGAAATATGCAGTGCAAATCAACGGTGTTACTGAATTGATGATGATGAAAGCCGATGTGTTAAGTGGATTTAAGACCATAAAAGTATGCACGGCCTATAAATACAAGGGTCAAGAAATTCAGCATCTACCCTACAATATCGAAAGTACGAATGTGACCCCGATCTATGAGGAAATGAAAGGATGGGCCAAGGATCTTACCAAGATGACCAAGGCGTCTGAATTACCTCCAGCACTCAACGATTACATTGCCTTTTTAGAGGAGGAACTAAAAGTCCCAATTAAAATAGTTTCTGTAGGGCCTGATCGACTGCAAACTATTCATCGATAGTTGAGCAGAAAGAAGTTTCAGCATTGATTTCTTTTGAAAATTTTATTGGAAATTTGGGTTTGATTCCGACCCATGAAAAAGTATATCGTTTACCAAATCGATTCCTTTACCAAGGAAAAGTTTAAGGGAAATCCTGCAGGCGTTGTCCTTAATGCAGATGGACTCAGCGAGCAGCAAATGCAATCCATTGCCAGGGAATTGAACAATTCCGAAACTGCTTTTCTATTTGAGTCAGATTCTCCTAACTATGATGGCCAAATCCGATATTTCACCCCAACAAAGGAAGTCCCAACCTGTGGTCATGCCACAATTGGGGCCATGTATGCCAAAGCAAGGGAGGAAAACCTGGATTCTTGTACCTTAAACTATAAAACACAAATTGGTGTACTTCCTTTTGATATTGAAAAGAGCAATGGGGATTATCTTATCAGCATGACCCAAGGTAAATTTGAGCTTTCACCGGAGTTCGATGGTGAAACAAAACAACATCTTCTTACAGCCTTGGGATTGGAACTTTCTGATTTGGATTCGAGGTGCCCCATTCAAATTGCTTCTACAGGACATTCCAAAGTAATGATAGGAATTAAAAGTAGAGCGAAGCTGAACTCGCTTGATCCGAGTTTGGAGGAATTGAAAAGCCTAAGTGAAAATATTGGCTGTAACGGCTATTTTGTCTTTACGTTCGATTCCGATAGCAAAGACATTTTAACGTATGGTCGCATGTTTGCTCCCGCCATTGGGGTATCTGAGGATCCCGTAACGGGAAATGCCAATGGCCCTTTGGGCGGCTATTTGGTCCGTCACCAAATTATTACTCTCCAAAACAACAGTTTTGAATTTACAGGAAGACAGGGCGAGCAAATGGGTCGCCAGGGTGAAATCAAGGTAGCCGTAAGCGTTGAAAATGGTCTCCCCGTTAAAATAAAAATCAAGGGGAATGCCCATGCGGTCTTCAGAACAGAGATGGAAATCTAATTAGATCTTTAATACTGAAAAATGTTCCTCAAAATTGGAAGTGAAATCACTGATGTACTTTTTGCACCTATCCGCTTTTCTGACCACAATATAGTGCGTCCGTGTCAGGCCATTTTTTCCAATTCTTTTGAAAATCAATTCGTCGGGTATTTCAAAGGATTGCAAAGCCCATTTTGGCATGCAGATCATACCCATATTGGCTTTCACCATTTCCAAGGCAATTTCCGTTAGTGGAACTGCAGAGACTTTTTTGGGGTCAATTTTGTTCGGCTTTAAAAAATGCTCGTACACCGAAACCGTTTCCAACGGAAAAGAGTGAATGATCAAATGCACATCCAAAAAGTGATTCGTATCCAGATAGTCATTTTCGTTTAAAGGATGTTCCCGATGCATGATGGCAAAAATCTCGTCTTCATGAACAGCGATACTTGACAAAGATTCGCTCATTGGTTTGGATGTGACAATAGCAATGTCAATTTCGTTGGATAGCAGCTTGGGAATGGGTTGATGGGTGGCTTCCAGAATCAAATCAACATTGATTTCAGGATACAAGAGCCCCATTTTTTGAATAAACGATGGCAATCCTTGATAAAAAGCGTAGCATTCCGTACCCACTTTGACCATTCCCCCGGCCCCTGTTCGTATCTGCTTAATGGTATCGAACCCTCTTTCAATACTCTTGAGCACATCACAGCCAATTTTGTACAATTCGCTACCCTCTTCCGTAAGTTGCCATTTGTTTCTGGTTCTATGGAATACCTTAAAACCCAATTGTTCTTCCAAATCCCGTAGTTGATGACTCAAGGCCGATTGCGTTAAAAATAGTTTGTGGGAAGAATTGGCAATGCTCCCCTCTTCGGCAATAGTCTTTATCAATCTAAAAAACTTGATTTCCATAGCTACAAAGCTATGCTTTTAAGAAATGCAACTGTTTGAAAATAATTCAACTAAGCATGGTGAGTACACAATTACAACTTTGGGAAAAGCTAGTCTGATGAAATAGTTTTGGCTAAATCAAAAATCACAGTATCATGCAAAAACAGATTGAATTTTACGAAAACAAACTGGCCTATGAGATGGATCCGTCCGACCTTTATGCCGCCTTTGAGAACAGCACAGAGTACATCGCCGTAGACACAAGACAGGCTTTTGGTTACGACAAAGAACATATTCCCACGGCTATAAACCTTCCCCATAGAACCATGACGGAGGAAACCACACAACATTTGGATAAATCGAAGATCTATGTTTGCTATTGTGATGGTATTGGGTGCAATGCATCCACTAAAGGCGCATTAAAATTGACCAAATTGGGTTTTAGAGTAAAGGAGTTAATGGGTGGTATTGAATGGTGGAAATATGATGGATACGCCACGGAAGGTCAAAAGGCGACCAGTGGTTCCATGTTCGAATGTGCTTGCTGATCGCAACACCGTAACGCTTCATATCAGAAAGCGGCTCTTTTTTTAATTCCATCAGCTTTTTATCATCCTTATAGTTCGGTGGACATTCCAACCTCGGATTTTGGCCTTGATCAAGGCCAAAATCTTTTTGTGCAAACTGTAACTTTTCTGGTACTCCTTGGAAGCTTATGACTTTTTGGGAGATTATCACAAAGAAGAAAATCCCGATTTGGCAAAGTGGTATTTCCAAAAAATTGTGGATATTGGTTGAAACATGGGTGGTAAGCTCGATAAGGCCAAAGCTGAGTTGGAGCGATTACAGACTGCTCAAGGACCATAACCGCTAGCGCCCAATAAAAATGTCCGATATGACAGGTGAAACCAACTTATCAAAACTGCTCCAAGAAATGAGTCCTGAGCTGAATCCTGGAGCTTATGTATTTGCCTCTGTGGATAGTTTAGATAGGATTAATCCAAATGATGTTGTGGGTGAATTCAAAGAAGCCGAGGGAATCACCCTTATCATTGAAAAAAGTAAGGCAGATCGACTAGAACTGCATTACGATTTTGTTGCCTCCTGGATTACATTAAAAGTCCATTCTTCATTGGAAGCTGTCGGGTTAACCGCTAGTTTTTCGACTGAACTTGCCAAACATGGAATCAGTTGTAATGTTATCGCCGGATATTATCACGATCATATCTTTGTGGCCAAAAAAGATGAAAAAAAAGCGATGGAAGTCCTAAATTCGATGGCAAAAAGGAATGGCAATTTCTGAAAACGAGCTACATATAGATTATCAAAAAAGAATCAACAAAGTTTTCCATTTCATTTCTGAAAATTTGGATGGGGATCTTTCCTTGGAAACCGTCTCAAAAGTTGCATCTTTTTCCCCGTTTCATTTCCATCGAATCTTCAAGACCATTACAGGTGAAACATTGAATGAATATGTAACACGGCTTCGGATTGAAAAGGCAGCCTCAGTACTCATCCATAGAAAGCATATGAGCATCACAGAATTGTCCCAACAGTACGGATTCAGTGATAACTCCTCCTTTACCCGAACTTTTAAAAAGTTTTATGGTGTAAGTCCCTCCGCGTTTCGTGAAGAACATCCACATACATTTAGCAAGATTCGTCAATTGAAAAGCAAGAATGGTCAAGCCTACCCTGATCATGAAAAATACATTTGCATCATTGATAATCTTAAAAAATGGATCGCAATGAATGCAAAAATCGAAGTGAGAACAACACCAAAACTCAACCTTGCCTATGTCTCCTGCATCGGATCCCAGAATCTGGAAACTGCTTTTTCAAAACTGATCAAATGGGCCACCCCTAAAGGTTTAATGCAAGGAGAAAATGTAAAACTGGCCACCGTTTACCACGATAGTTTTAAGATTACAGCCCCTGAGAAAGTACGGATGAGCGCTTCCATCGTGTTGAATGAACCTACGGAAGCCAACGGCGAAGTAGGTTTGACCTCCATTGCAGAAGGAAAGTACATTGTAGGGAGTTTTGAAATCGGAGTCGATGCCTTCGAAAAGTCCTGGACAGGTCTATTCCTTTGGATGAACGAAAATGGCTATAAAAAGGCGGATAAAAATCCGTTTGAGATTTATCACAATGATTTTAGGGAGCATCCCGGGGGTAAATGCATCGTGGATTTCTACATTCCTGTTGAATAGAAAGCGTCAAGTCGGATTTGAAAAACCGTATTCGACCCACCAATAAAATTGAAGACAAAGAACTACTGAAAGCGAACATAAAGCCATTATTGGGAAAAGCTCCCAACGAAATTGAGCAACACCAAGTTTCATTGGTATTTGGCTCGATATAGAATTCCCAAAGCTTTGCAAATCCTTTGTACCACTTCGGGCAAAAACCCTACTTTTAGACAAAATTTCAAGAATTGAAAAGGATTTCGTTCTTCATTGCTTTTTTAGCGTTCACGGCCGTTAGCGCCCAACAAGACGAGCAACCAGAGGAAAGTAAACAGATCAACATCGTTTATGGCGCCAATTTCACTAAAGATGAGGCCCAGTTCCCAGGTGCTTCCATTTTTAGCAAAGATGACGAACGCCAGGTGCAATTTGAGCATCAAGGTGCCGATTTGTGGTGCGATATCGCTATTTTCTACACCCAGGAGAACAAACTAAAGGCCATTGGCAACATTCGGTTACAGCAGGGCGATTCCATCGAAATGAACAGTGGAAAAATCGACTATGACGGTAACACCAGACTGGCCAAGGCTTGGGAAAATGTAGACCTTACAGATGGGCAAATGACCTTGACCACGGATACCCTATATTTTGATCGCGAAAATCAACTTTCCTACTACAGATCAGGGGGGAAAGTGGTGGATTCTGTGAATGTGCTGACCAGTAAGATCGGGAATTACTTTATGGAACTAAAAAAAGTGCAGTTCCGAAATGAAGTTCATATTGACAATCCTGAATACATTATAGATTCAGAGCAGTTGGACTATTACCGAATTTCCAAAAATGCCTACATGTACGGTCCGTCGACCATAACAGGCGAAGACTATAAAATTTACTGTGAACGCGGTTTTTACGACACCAAAATTGAACAGGGCTATGGCGTAAAAAACACCAAAATCAACTACAACAATCGTATTATTGAGGGGGACAGTGTCTATTTTGATAAGGTCACTTCCTTTGCTTCGGCCACAAATAATATCACCGTTACGGACACCATCAATCAAGGGGTGATTCGTGCGCATTATGCGGAAGTTTTCAAAGAAAAAGACTCCGTTTTCGCTACAAAGCGGGCGGTGGCCATCAATTTGGTGCAGCAAGACTCACTTTACATCCATGGGGATACCCTAATGGTCACTGGTCAACCTGAATCGAGGATATTACGGGCTTTTAGAAATGCCAAGTTTTATAAGACCGACCTCAGTGGTAAATGCGATTCCATCCATTCTGAAGAAAAGACCGGTATCACCCAATTGATCACAAATCCCATTTTATGGAACTTGGAAAACCAGATTACGGGTGATAGCATCCATTTGATAAGTGATTTGGAGACCGAAAAACTGGATTCTTTAAAAGTGCTGGAAAATGCCTTCATCATTTCTTTCGATACCATTGGAAAACAAGGCTACAATCAGGCCAAAGGCAAGGATCTTTTCGGAAAGTTCATCGAAAATGAGTTGAAAATCATTGATTTGGTCAAAAACACCGAGGTCATCTATTACATGTACAATGATGATGAAGAGCTCATAGGAATCGATAAAACCATTTGTAGTAAAATCCGGTTGATCATGGAGAACAGTGATATCAAGGACATCACTTTTTTTGTGAATCCCGATGGAGATATTTTCCCAGAGGCCGACCTTCCCGTTGAAAGTAGAAAACTGAAAGGTTTTGTTTGGCGCGGCAATGAACGTATTCTTAGCAAAGACGATATCTTCGATGAAGATGATAATAATATTGAGTTGGTTAAGATCAGGGGTATCGATGATCCCATCGATATTGATACAGAAGAACAGGAACGTCAGAAAAACAATCCTTTAAGCACAGTTCCAAATACCAAGGCCGTCGAGACCAAAAAGCCAACGGTAAAAAAAGCGAAGACTCCCTAATGCTCCAAGAGGATTTTTTTAAATATCAAACCCAAACCACGCCTCATCCTCTGGGTTTGGAGGTATCCCACGCTCAGGGAAGCTACATTTATGACACTCAAGGCAACAAGCATTTGGATTTTGTGGCCGGGGTCTCGGCCTGTGGCTTAGGGCATTGTCACCCTAAGGTTATCAATGCCGTAAAAGAACAGTTGGACAAGTACATGCATGTAATGGTCTACGGTGAGTACATTCAACAACCAGCGGTTGAATTCACGAAACTTTTGTCCGAACATCTCCCAAAAAATCTGGAAACCACCTATTTGGTAAATTCTGGGACGGAGGCTATGGAGGGTGCTCTAAAATTGGCAAGGAGATATACCGGTCGTTCACAACTCATCGCTGCCCACCATGCCTACCATGGCAATACCATGGGAAGTTTAAGTGTAATGGGCTACGAAGAACGAAAAAGTGCCTTTCGACCGTTGATTCCAGATGTTTCCTTCATTGAGTTCAACAATGAGGCCGATTTGGAAAAAATCACCGATAAAACCGCCGCAGTGGTTTTGGAAACCATTCAAGGAGGTGCCGGATTCATTCTTCCGAAGGAAGGCTACTTGAAAAAAGTCCGACAGCGGTGCGATGAGGTTGGTGCTCTTTTGATCTTGGATGAAATACAACCAGGTTTCGGGCGCACCGGAAAACTCTTCGCTTTTGAACATTTCGAATGCACTCCCGACATTTTGGTCATAGGCAAAGGTATGGCCTCAGGTCTGCCCGTTGGAGCATTTGTTGCCTCCAAAGAATTGATGGATTCGTTGCAGGAAAGCCCAAAATTGGGACATATTACCACCTTTGGCGGAAATCCGGTCATTGCAGCTGCCAGCTTGGCAACTTTACGGGAAATCACTGAATCACAACTTATTGCGCAAACCCTGGAAAAGGAAAAACTGTTTCGAACGCTTTTGGTACATCCTTTGATTAAAGAAATACGCGGCAAAGGGTTAATGCTTGCCCTGCTATTTGAGAATCGGGAAATCGTCAATCATTTGGTGTTGACGGCGGCCAAAAAAGGGCTAATTCTTTTCTGGCTGCTCTTTGAACCTAAAGCGGTTCGAATATCACCTCCCTTGACCATTTCCGAGGAAGAAATAGCTGAAGGATGTGATCAAATCATCGCAATTTTAAACGCATATAAACCCTCCGCTGTTAACTAATTTGTTGATAACATACGCAAAACACGGACTTAACCATGCTTGCAAACGGCTAATTTTAAGTCCATAGTTAAACCAAACACGTTCCTATGGCGTTAGATTCTAACGAATATTCTGACAATTCCATCAGTAAATTTGAGTCCATGCTCAAAACTGACGACGTCTATTTCTTTGATGCAGAGGACTTTGAAGAAATCATCCACCACTATCTCAACAATGGGAAAATAGCTTTGGGTAAAAAAGCTATCCAGATTGGTTTGGAACAACACCCCAACTCACTCGAACTAAAATTGTTACGGGTCGAAGTCTTGGTTTTTGAAGATAAGTATGGTGAGGCCGAACTGCTTTTGGATCAACTTCAGACCATCGATACGCATAACGATGAAATATATATCCAACGGGCAAATATTCAGTCCAAACAAGATAACCACCAAGAAGCAGTAAACCTGCTTTTGGAGGCACTCCATATGTCCGAAGATAGTTTTGACATCCATTCGCTATTGGGAATGGAATACCTGTTTATGGATGATTTTGAAAAGGCTAAGCGAAGCTTTATGAAGTGTGTGGAGTTCGATGACCGGGATTACTCATCCTTGTACAACGTGGTATACTGCTTCGAGTTTATGGAAGACTATGATGGAGCCATAGGCTACCTGAACAATTATTTGGAACGCAATCCCTATTGTGAGGTGGCATGGCACCAATTGGGCAAGATGTACTACAGCATCGATCTATACCAAGAAGCATTGACCGCCTTCGATTTTGCCATTATTTCAGATGATTCATTTATCGGGGCGTATTTCGAAAAAGGAAAGGTATTGGAAAAGCTTGGTAAGTACAATGAGGCCATTGAAAACTACGAAACCACCATTTCCATTGAAGATCCT
>JANQRD010000149.1 GCA_028284725.1 Allomuricauda sp.
ATCGACAAATGGTGTATTTAATCCAAAGTTTTATATTTTTGCCAACGATTAAATTTTTAAAACCAATATAATTATGTCAGACATTGCATCAAGAGTAAAGGCTATCATCGTTGATAAACTAGGTGTTGATGAGAATGAAGTTGTACCTGAAGCTAGCTTTACCAACGACTTAGGTGCGGATTCCTTGGACACTGTTGAGCTTATCATGGAATTTGAAAAAGAATTTGACATTCAAATCCCTGATGATCAAGCAGAAAACATTGCAACTGTTGGCCAAGCCATTAGCTATATAGAAGAAGCGAAGTAATTTTTATGATATTTTACGACAGATTTTAAATTATCCATGTGGTGGTGATCACATGGATAATTTTTTTTTAACTTAGGTTCTAAAGGGTAAAATAATAGTTCAATGCAGTTAAAGCGAGTTGTAGTTACGGGAATGGGTGCGTTAACGCCCATCGGTAACGATTTAAAGGCTTATTGGGAAGGACTAAAGAATGGCAAAAGCGGTTCGGCGCCCATAACGTATTTTGATACAGAAAAGTTCAAGACAAAGTTTGCCTGCGAGGTAAAGGGTTATGACCCACAGGACTTTTTTGATCGAAAAGAAGCCAGAAAACTGGACAGATTTGCGCAGTATGCTTTGGTTTCTTCAGATGAGGCCATTGTAGATGCTGGTCTTGATCTAGAAAAAGTGGACAAGTTTAGGGTAGGTGTTGTCTGGGGAGCTGGAATCGGAGGTTTGGAAACATTTCAAAATGAAGTGGTTGGCTATGCCCAAGGTGATGGCACACCCCGATTCAACCCTTTCTTCATTCCTAAAATGATTGCGGATATTGCGCCTGGAAACATCTCCATTAAGCATGGATTTATGGGGCCAAACTATACCACGGTCTCTGCATGTGCTTCCTCGGCGAACGCAATGATTGATGCGCTGAACTATATTAGGCTTGGCCATTGTGATGTGGTGGTTTCCGGAGGTAGTGAAGCTGCCGTGACCATTGCAGGGATGGGCGGATTCAATGCTATGCATGCCCTTTCAACTAGAAATGACAGTCCCGAGACGGCCTCAAGACCCTTTGATGCCAATAGGGATGGCTTTGTTTTGGGCGAGGGTGCTGGAGCACTGATTTTGGAAGAATATGAACATGCCAAGGCCAGAGGGGCAAAGATTTATGCCGAGGTCTTGGGTGGAGGACTTTCTAGTGATGCTTATCACATGACTGCACCCCATCCCGAAGGGATAGGAGTCGTGAGAGTGATGGAAAACTGCTTGCGGAATGCTGGTTTGAAGCCAGAGGATGTTGATGCTATAAACACACATGGGACTTCTACACCACTGGGTGATGTGGCTGAACTAAAGGCCATTTCCAAAGTGTTTGGAGCACATGCGCCGAATATCAATATCAATTCTACCAAGTCCATGACAGGGCATTTGCTCGGAGCAGCAGGGGCCATTGAAGCCATTGCTTCGATACTGGCCATGGAGCATAACATGGTTCCACCAACCATCAATCACAGCACGGTCGATGAGGAAATTGACCCATCGCTGAATCTGACCCTGAACAAGGCGCAAGAACGCGAGGTGAAAGTGGCCATGAGCAATACTTTTGGCTTTGGCGGACATAATGCCTGCGTTT
This sequence comes from Allomuricauda sp., assembly GCA_028284725.1. Classification (GTDB taxonomy): domain Bacteria; phylum Bacteroidota; class Bacteroidia; order Flavobacteriales; family Flavobacteriaceae; genus Flagellimonas. The sequence continues at coordinate 1,641 of JANQRD010000149.1, forward strand.
TGTTCAAAAAAATAGGGTAGCTTTGTAGTACAATGAGATTTACTACCAAAATATTCAATTCCCATCCGAAAACGGATGGGGATTTTTTTTTGGGCATCAAAAAAATTCTTGGCTTTAAACCCAAGGACATCGAGGTCTATAAAAAGGCGTTTCTACATCGTTCGGTAAACAAACGGGATGTGGACGGCAACCCGATGAATTATGAAAGGTTGGAGTTTTTGGGAGATGCCATGTTGGGTACCATTATCTCAAAACATCTGTACAATGAAGTTCCCGAAGGTGATGAGGGATACCTTACCAAAATGCGCTCTAAAATAGTGAGTAGAAAACACTTGAACGAGTTGGGTAAGGATTTGGAACTTCTGCAATATGTGGAAAGCAGGATTCCCAAGTCCCATTTTGGCGAAAACATACATGGCAATGTTTTTGAAGCCTTGGTAGGGGCCATTTATTTGGACAAGGGATATGATTATTGTGAAAAGTTCATCGACGAACGTGTCATACAACCTTATGTGGACATCGAACAACTTGAAGGCAAGGTAATCAGCTATAAAAGTCTGGTGATAGAGTGGTGTCAAAAGCAAAAAAAATCCTTCCATTACGAAGTCTACGAGGACACGGGCAACGATGAGTTGAAACATTTTGCCGTAAAATTGACCATTGGCGATAAGCTGATGGCAAAGGCCAGAGCCACTTCAAAAAAGAAAGCCGAGGAAAAAGCTTCCCGAAGAGCATATTTTGCCCTGCAGAGCAAAATTGAAAATCAAGAGCATTAAATAAAGGTAAACTCAAACGTTTTCGTAAGGCTGGTTGAGTTATTGTATAGGTATCAACTAGGCAGTAAAAGGTATTAAGAGTATATTTACATTTCGTGTTTGGATCATGTTGACGACACACAAAATATCAGCCGACTTTTACGATGAGGACTTTCAGCTCATAGCCATTCATAGTGGTCTGGAAGACTTCGCTATGGGGTATGTCATTAATTCCAATTGCGGATTGAATCTGAAGCGAATGAAAAAAGATCTGCAGTTGGAACAGAATGGTACCTTTTCCGTGTTCGAGTGGAATGATGAAATGACCGATACAGAATGGATGCTCTTTTCCAACAAATGCACTGTGGAGGAAGTTGTTCCAGCAACCGGGTTTTTCGAAAACAACACTTCATTTCGTATCTCTTACTTAATCCCGGAACATCGCGAGGTGGATTTCTTTTTAAAGGTCGATTCCGCTGAACCAAAAATGGAAAATACCATCAAGGCCATAAACAAATTACCCAACGTAGTTACGGCCTATGAGCTTGACACACAAACGTTGCGATCCAAACGAAATCTAATCTTCTAACAATGCCAACTAGAAAAAAGACTAAAATTGTAGCAACCCTGGGACCCGCTACCAGTAAAAGGGAAGTGCTCAAAAAAATGATGCAGGCCGGGGTGGATGTTTTTCGAATAAACTTCTCGCATGCTTCACACAGTGATGTGGCCGAGCGCATTCAAATGATTCGCGACCTCAATGAAGAACTGGGTGTCAACACCTCTATACTTGCCGATTTACAAGGCCCAAAACTGCGTGTTGGCGTTATGGGAGGTGAAGCTGTGGTGGCCCCCGGAGATGAAATTGTCTTTGCCACCGGGGACCCCTTTGAGGGAAGTGCCAAAAAGGTATATATGAACTATCAAAGTTTCCCAAAAGATGTAAATCCGGGAGAACGAATCTTATTGGATGATGGGAAACTGATATTTGAAGTGAAGTCCACAAATGGAGAAGATGAAGTAGTGGCGACCGTTATTCAAGGAGGCCCCCTGAAGTCGAAAAAAGGAGTGAACCTTCCCAACACGGACATTTCCCTTCCGGCGCTGACGGAGAAAGATGTTAAAGATGCAGAGTTTGCCATTGTACAGGAAGTGGATTGGATTGCGCTTTCCTTTGTTCGCCATAGTCAGGATCTTATGGATCTGCAGAACTTGATCAATAAGCATTCCGAGCACAAAATACCGATCATTGCTAAAATTGAAAAACCTGAGGCGGTTGACAACATCGACAAAATCGTTGCCTATTGTGATGGTTTGATGGTGGCGCGTGGGGATCTCGGTGTTGAGGTTGCGGCACACGAAGTACCGCTTATTCAGAAGAAACTGGTATTGCGTGCCAAAAAAGCGAGAATTCCTGTGATCATTGCTACACAAATGATGGAGACCATGATCACAAGCCTAACACCTACACGTGCAGAGGTAAACGATGTGGCCAACTCGGTAATGGATGGGGCTGATGCTGTAATGCTTTCGGGAGAAACGTCTGTTGGAAATTATCCGGTACAAGTCATCGAAAAAATGGCAAACATCCTATTAAGCGTGGAAGGATCTAGCTTAATCACTGTGCCACAAACACCACCACACATTCGAACTAAGCGATATATTACCAAGTCGGTTTGCTATCATGCTGCCATTATGGCCAACGAGATTCAGGCGAAAGCGATTTCCACTTTGACCAACAGTGGCTATACAGCATTTCAAATATCAGCTTGGCGCCCAAGTGCCCATATCCTTGTTTTCACCTCGAACAAACGAATACTCACACAATTAAATCTGCTCTGGGGGGTAAAGGCTTTTTACTATGATAGATTTGTATCTACCGATGAAACTATTGACGATGTAAACCAAATCGCCTGCAAAAAAGGATTTTTGGATGTTGGAGACATGCTGATAAGTTTAGCTGCAATGCCTATAAAAGACAAAGGGATGGTGAATACCCTAAGGGTAACTGAAATCGAAACCTGTAATTTTTAAAAGGAATAAGGGTTAAGCTACTTCCCTTTCAAAAGCGATAAAGTTGACGACCTTTCCATCCCGATCAAAAACGGGGGAACCCTTGATCCAACACTTATAGGTAGACCCATCTTTTCGGTAGTTGATCAAAGTAGCTTCAAAACCTTCTCTGTTTTTTATAGCTTGGGAGACTTCCTTTTTGGTTGTTTCACAAGTTTCGGCTCCCTGAAACATTTTTGGTTGAAGTCCAATAATTTCTTCTGGGCGATACCCATTCATCAGATAAATATTTTGTGAGGCATAAACGATATTGAGCTTTGTATCCGTAACAACAACAACATAATCTTTATCCATGATCTCGCTGCGAAATGGAACATCCATTTGCCATTTTCTTGATTTGGCTATATCTCCAAGCAACTTAACATCTTGCAGGTTTTTGCACAAGGTTCCATAATGATGGGCATAAATGTCCAACGAACTGATAGGATAGCTGTTTATCGCTTTGTCACGATAGAACTTGTATGCAGCTTCATCATAAAATTTCGTCCCTTTCATACCTCAATACTATAAAAAGTTCAAATTGTGTAAAAATCTGGGAAACAGATTAACATTCTTGTTTAAGAAATAACGGAAAAACAGGCACTTACGTCATTGTAAGTATCAACAAGATAATTGGACTAAAAACCTGAAAAAAGGGATTTTGAATCAAAAACCAAAGGGTTTCTCCAAATGAAATACGAATACAAAGACCCCAAATTAGGATCGATTTTAGGCCTTACCAACAATATTAAAGAAGACAGTGCTCGGTTTTCTTCCACCGTAAATACCATCAAATTTTTGTGGAACAGAAATGAAATGTCGGTGACGATTACGGTGGATGATATGGATATGGAATTGCAGCCCGATCAAATGGTAACAGTGACCTATCTCCAACATGTTTCGTTTTCCAAAACGGACCTACCTCTGGCTTCTATTCTTTTTAATAGGGCGTTTTATTGTATTTCGGATCATGACAGTGAGGTGTCCTGCAACGGAATCCTTTTCTTTGGCACCCAAGATTTACCCATTATCACCATCCCCAATGATCAATTAAAAAAGTTCAATTTGTGGTATGATGTTTTCGTTGAGGAATTTTCCACGCCAGATAACATCCAGGGCGATATGCTGCAAATGCTCTTAAAAAGATTGATCATTATGAGCACACGATTGGCCAAGGAGCAGCACATTGTAAAAACATTGAACAATGATCAGATTGATACCATCCGAAAGTTCAATTTTTTGGTCGATCTACACTACAAGACCAAAAGAAAGGTTAGCGACTACGCCGAAATGCTGTTCAAATCCCCTAAAACACTTTCCAACCTGTTTTCCATCTACAACCAGAAGTCTCCTCAACAGATTATTTTGGACAGATTGGTTCTTGAAGCCAAGCGCCTCATCCATTTTACCGACAAGCAAAATCAGGAAATTGCCTTTGATTTGGGCTTCAACGACCCCGCCCATTTTAGTAGATTCTTCAAAAAAATGACCCAAATGACCCCTTCGGAATACCGAGAAAACGCCCTAATTCCTGCTTAAGGGAAATTTGGGCAAGTCAACGGGAAATCCTTGCTAACACCTGCCTTCTTTTTCGCCACATCTTTGCCTTGAAATTAGAACAAAGTAAAAGATGAAAGCAATGGAAAAGTCAATTTTTAATCTCATCGAGATTTTCAGGACATCAAAAAGATCTGTTTCGCAACCCGTACTTTCTGCTACGCACTGTGAACAAAAACAGCATCATGATTTCTATTGCGATGCAGAAAAACCCTTTGTGAAGAATTTTTAATCATATAAAAACGTATCTAAAAATTAAGACAATGAGCACATTTAACGTACCTAAAAGAGATGAAGTAAGCGAAGCCAATCAGGCAATCTTCGACAACTTGGAAAAAACCGTTGGTTTTGTTCCCAATCTATTTGCGACCTATGCATATTCTGAAAATGCATTGGCCAACTATTTGAACTTTTCAAACGCCAAAACATCGTTGAGAGCAAAAGAAAAAGAGGTAGTGAACCTAGCTGTCAGTGAAGTGAACAACTGTCTGTATTGTTTGTCTGCCCACACTGCCATTGGAAAAATGAACGGATTTACCGATGACCAAATTTTGGAACTACGCGCTGGAAAGGCCTCTTTCGACAACAAATTGGATGCTTTGGCCAGATTGGCAAGGAACATCACCGAAAACAGGGGAGTTACCGATCAAGATGTACTTGATAATTTCTTTGCTGCTGGATGGACCAAGGAAAATTTGATCGACACCATCGTTTTGGTTGGTGACAAAACCATATCAAACTATATCAACAACACAACGGAAGTACCTGTTGACTTTCCTGTTGCCCAGCCTTTAGCTGTAGAAGCGTAATCAATTAATATCGACATAAATCAAAGTAAAAATGAAAAAGACAATTGTAAGTTTACTGTTTGTTCTTGGGATGGTATTTGCAGCCAATGCTCAAGATAAAATGATGAAGGACAAGGCCGTAAAGACCATTTCCCTTGAACAGACATCTGGAGAGTTTACCCAAAAACAGATTACGGTTTCCGAAGGAACCTATGTTTTTGATATCTCGAACAACGGTGTGGGACACGATGTAGGGTTTGTATTGGTGAAAAAAGGACAGGATGTCCAAAATCCTGAGAACCACATTCAAACTGCGTATGTTACACAACCTGTTAAAACGGGAACCACGCAGAGTTCCAATCCTACAACTTTGGAAAAAGGAGAGTACGTTTACTTCTGCCCTTTGAATCCAACATCCACTGACAACACTTTGGTTGTTAAGTAAAAAAGGAAGAACAGATAGAGAGCCCCTTCAATTGAAGGGGTTTTTTTATGCCAATTCGGCGTTGATAAACAAGGACGGAGCGATACTCTTCGCCATATAAATGGGCCAATCGTTCTTGTGGAGATGGCTCTCCGTAATGGCACTATTATAGAGCAAATAGAGCCCCCCTGACATCTTTTCGGTTTCAGCTTTCGAGATATTATGAACGTTTTCGCTTACTACCTCACCCAAATGCAGTAAAAGTTCTTTTTTCTGTTTTTGAATAACGGCAAGAAGCTTTTTCTCTTTCGATGATAGCTCCCCAAGGGTTTTAAGTGCCCAGCAGCCGTAAAAATCCTCCTCGCGGTACATTTCCCTTAAAAAATCAAAAATAGCCAGTAGTTGATTCTTGCCCTTTTTTCGTTTGGACGTAAAACTCTTCAACTCCGAGATGAATGTATTGTGCCGATGTGTGAGATAAGCGATACAGATTTCTTCTTTCGACTTGAAATGGCTGTACAATGTCGCTTTGGCAATACCCGTTTTGGCTATAATCTCATTGATTCCTGTTGAATTATAGCCGTTGGCATAAAAAAGATTGCCAGCAGTGGTTATGATATGTTCGTGTAATTCAGGGCGTTGCACGTAATACAAATTAAACAAGAAATAATGGCCCCAACAATACTTTTCGATAATTAGAAGTCAAATTTTAATTGCACCGAAATGGATTCCTTCTTTGGTTCTACTTTTTTATCCTCCGTATTGAGGTTGGCCAACGAAATGCCCAACAAGCGAACGGAGTTCTGAAGTGCGGACTGGTACAGAAGCTCTTTTGCATTCTCCAGGATCAACGCTTTGGTGGCGATATAATATGGCAACGTTTTACTTCTTGTCTGGAGTGTAAAGTCACTGTATTTGATTTTCAGTGTAATGGTTTTTCCAGCAATTTTTGATTTTTTAAGTCTCCTTTCCAGCTCAACGGCTATGTTTTCGAGTCGCTCCAACATAAAAATCTCACTGCTCAGGTTCTCCGAAAAGGTACGTTCCGCTCCAACGGACTTTGGAATACGATGTGGCTTTACCTCGCTGTTGTGTATGCCGCGAACCACATGGTAGTAATAGCTGCCACTCTTTCCGAAATTGCTGTCCAGGAATTCGAGGGATTTTTGCTTTAGGTCTTTTCCGGTGAAGATGCCCAGTTTGTACATTTTCTCCGCTGTCACCTTTCCCACACCATAGAACTTGCGAATGTCCAGATCTTCCAAAAA
>JANQRD010000151.1 GCA_028284725.1 Allomuricauda sp.
ATTTTGGAAAAACTAATGAACCAGAAGACCATTTTCGATGGAAGAAATGTCTATGATCCAGAAGAAATGAGCGAACTCGAATTCACCTACTATAGTATAGGAAGAGAGGTGATAAGGAGCAAGGAATCAGAAACTGTTAACATTTAATCCCAACGATGAAACGAATTTTAGTAACAGGAGGTGCCGGTTTTGTCGGCTCCCATTTATGCGAAAGACTTCTCAACGAGGGTCACGAGGTGGTAAGTATGGACAACTACTTCACCGGACGAAAAAGCAAAATTGTCCATTTGATGGATAATCCTTATTTCGAAGTGATTCGTCACGATGTAACCTTACCGTACTTTTTGGAGGTCGATGAAATTTACAACCTGGCTTGCCCTGCTTCACCGGTTCACTACCAGCATAATCCTATTAAGACCATTAAGACTTCCGTTTTGGGGGCTATCAATATGTTGGGATTGGCAAAACGAATAAAAGCGAAAATCCTTCAAGCCTCTACCAGCGAAGTGTACGGTGATCCAGAACTGCATCCACAACCCGAGGACTATTGGGGGCATGTAAACCCCATTGGGATCCGATCTTGTTACGATGAAGGAAAACGATGTGCGGAATCGCTTTTTGTGAACTATCACAATTCCAATGATGTGTTGGTAAAAATTATCAGAATTTTTAACACCTACGGACCCCGAATGGAACCGGACGATGGAAGAGTGGTTTCCAATTTTATTATGCAAGCGCTTCAAGGGAAAGACATCACCATATTTGGAGATGGAACCCAGACCCGAAGCTTTCAATACGTAAGCGATTTGGTGGATGGAATGATCAAGATGATGGATACTGAAGATGATTTCATTGGGCCTATCAACATAGGGAACCCAGGGGAATTCACCATGTTGGAATTGGCAGAAAACATCATTGATTTAACGGGATCTAAATCCAAAATCATCCACATGCCATTGCCAGCAGATGACCCTATGCAGCGTAAACCGGATATTTCATTGGCTCAGGAAAAACTTAAGGATTGGCAACCAAGAGTTGACCTAAGAACGGGTCTTGGAAAGACCATCGAATATTTTGATAACCTGCTCAAGGAAAAGTCGATCAAAGAACTTATTGAGGGTTAAACTAAAAAACAAAAGCATACATGGATGTTATTAATATACTGATTAACAGCCTTGAACTTATTTTGATAGGCTATTTTGGATTCGCGTCCATCTATGTTTTTATTTTTTCAGTTGCTGGACTTTTTTCAGCTCGAAAAAGGAGTGAAATACTTCACAAGCAACGAAGGTTTGCAGTCCTGATTCCAGGATACAAAGAAGACAATGTAATTGTTGATGTTGCCAAAAAGGCTTTGGATCAGAACTACCCAGAAGACCTGTATGAGGTCATTATCATAGCCGATTCCTTTCAGGAAAGTACATTGAGCACACTTGCGGAACTTCCCATAAGGGTGGTTGAGGTATCCTTTGAAAAAAGCACCAAGTCCAAAGCACTCAACAAGGCAATGTCCATTATTGGCGATGCTTATGATGTCGCCCTGATCTTGGATGCCGACAATATCATGGAAAACCATTTTATTGAAAAGATCAACCAGGCTTTCAATCAAGGATATAAGGTAGTACAGGGACATCGCATTGCGAAGAATACCAATACATCCTTCGCCATTTTGGATGCCATCAGCGAAGAGGTCAACAACCATATATTTCGAAAAGGGCACAGAGTTCTTGGGTTTTCATCGGCCCTTATTGGTTCTGGAATGGCGTTCGATTATCATTTCTTTAAAAAAACCATGGCTCGGGTAAATGCTGTGGGAGGATTTGACAAAGAACTGGAGTTGAAGTTGCTCAAAAACCGAATCAAGATAGAATATTTGAATGAGGCGCTGGTTTTGGATGAAAAAGTTCAAAAATCAGCAGTTTTTGCCAATCAGCGCAAGCGTTGGCTTTCTGCCCAGTTCATTTATTTTGGAAGATACTTTTTTCCTGGGCTAAAGGAATTGTTTGTTAAAGGGAATATCGACTTTTTCGATAAAGTTTATCAAATGGTGTCCCCTCCCAGAGTGTTATTGCTGGGATTGGTGTCGATGATTGCATTGACATATTTTGTACTGGATATCTTTTTTGGAATCGAATCTTTCTTGGTTTCCCCAAAGTTATGGTACCTAAGCTTTGCATTGACAATTATCGCCTTTGCGATGGCTATTCCCAAAAAGTTTTACACCACACGCACACTTTTAGCGGTACTGACCTTACCCAGGGCCTTTTTCCTAATGTTCTTATCCCTTTTCAAACTAAAAGGGGCCAATAAAAAATTCATTCATACCCAACACGGTACAGTAAATAGTCAATAGCACAAATGAAAATTGGAATAGAAGGACAACGACTTTATCGAAAGAAGAAGCATGGGATGGACATGGTCGCCCTGGAGCTTATTAAAAGCCTTCAGAAGATCGACCATAACAACGAATACGTAATTTTCGTCAAACCCGATTTCGACAATACCTGTATCCCTGAAGCTCCAAATTTTAAAATTGTGGAGCTTGAATCGAAATGGGGCTACCCCGGATGGGAGCAGCTAGCATTACCCAGGGCTGCCTATGAGGAAGGTTGCGATGTACTGCATTGTACAAGCAACACAGGGCCTTTGTTTTCCAAAGTTCCGCTGATCACCACCCTGCACGATATCATTTATTTGGAAAGCATCAGCCTCTTTAAAAAAGAAGGTACATGGTACCAAAAGTTGGGTAATATGTACCGAAGGTACTTTGTTCCTCCGGTTATCAAAAAAAGCAAAAAGGTCATCACCGTTTCCAATTATGAACGGAAACGGATCAACGATCACTTTGGGTTTACGGACGACCGGCTAACGGCAATTTATAATGGGGTCAGTAACCACTTTAAGCCGGTAACCGATTCGACGAAGTTGGCCGAAATCAAGAAACAGTACCAATTACCGGACAATTTCTTTTTCTTTTTGGGAAATACAGATCCTAAAAAGAACACCAAGGGTGTGTTGAAGGCTTTTGCAGATTTTGACAAAACTTATCCGAACCAGTTTAAGTTGGTGATGTTGGATTATGATGAGGTTGAGTTGCTGAAACTGCTCAACACCAATGGAACACCAGAAATAAGGTCTTTGATTCATTTAACGGGTTATGTGCCCAATACGGACCTTCCAGCCATTATAAGCCAGAGCACGGTGTTTTTATACCCTTCCCTTCGGGAAAGCTTTGGGATACCTATTCTGGAGGGGATGGCCTGTGGAGTGCCTGTAATTACTTCGAACACCTCGTCCATGCCCGAAGTGGCCGGAGAAGATTCGGCATTGATGGTAGATCCCTTCAATCCGGATGAAATTACCAATGCCCTAAAAACTTTAGTGGAAGACAAAATACTAGCTCAAGTGTTGGCTGAAAAGGGAATCAAGAGAGCCAAGGAGTTTTCTTGGGAAAACATGGCTCAAAATGTTCTGGAACTATACGAAGATGTCCACAATGAACTGAAAACAGAAAAAGCATGATTACCGGTCAAGACATAGTTGTAGTGGGCATCCAGGCTTGGGATATTGAAATCGGAAGCAACTGCAAAAATATTGCAACCGAATTTGCCAAGCACAACCGAGTGCTCTACGTAAACCCACCATTGGACAGAGCTACCTTGCGTCGCGAAAAGGGAACGGAAAAAATCGAAAAAAGACTCCGCATAAAAAGTGGTGAAGAAACAGATTTGGTGCAATTGGGGGACAATTTTTGGAACCTGTATCCCAAATCCATGACCGAATCCATCAATTGGATTCCCTTTCATGGACTTTTTAAAATATTGAACAAAAGAAACGCCCGGATTTTTTCAGAAGACATTCGAGAAGCCATGAAAAAGTTGAATTTCAAAAATGTACTGCTGTTCAATGACAGCTCCATGTTTTTAGGACTCCACCTGAAGGAATTTCTCTCCCCACAGAACTACACTTATTATATGAGGGACTATCTGATCAAGGTTCCCTATTGGAAAAGGCATGGTGAGCGGATCGAACCTCGAGTCATTCAAAAGGCAGACGTCGTGGTAAACAATTCTACCCTCTATGCCGAATATGGTTCCCAATTCAACCCCAACAGTTTTATGGTAGGCCAGGGGTGTGATGTTTCCTTGTTCAACGATGAGAACGGATTCATACAAATTCCGAAGGAATTTGAAACCATTCCCAAACCGGTTATAGGATATGTGGGTTACCTGACAAGTATGCGTTTGGATATTGAGTTATTGGAGCATATGGCCAAGACCAAAAAGGACTGGAGCATTGTTTTGGTGGGGCCTGAGGATGAGGATTTCAGACAATCCAAACTACATGAGTTGGACAATGTGTTCTTTTTGGGGAGTAAAGATGCCTCAGAATTACCAGCTTATGTGAAAGGTTTTGACATAGCCATGAATCCGCAAGTGGTCAATGATTGGACCATCGGGAACTACCCGCGAAAAATAGATGAGTATTTAGCCATGGGCAAACCTACCCTTGCTACCAAGACTAAGGCCATGGAAATGTTCCAAGAGCATGTGTATTTGGCGACCAACAAAGATGAATATATCGAGTTGGCCGAAAAGGCTTTGGAGGAGAATTCAAAAGAACTTGCCCAAAAGCGTACGGCATTCGCCAAGAGCCATACTTGGGAAAATAATGTAAGGGCCATTTACGACGCCATTAAAAAATCAGCGTAGAGCAAGTGTTATGGGAGTAAAGGAAAAGATAAAAGGCAACGAGAACATTAAAAGGTTTGTCCATTGGCTATTGGTGCCCAAAAATCAGGCAAGGCCGAGGCTTTGGGTTAAATGGTTTGTAAATCCTTTCTATCACAAAAAAGGGAAGGGTTCTACCATACGAAGACGCACACGAATGGATGTGCTGCCTTGGAATACTTTTGAATTGGGCTCAGAATCAACGATTGAAGACTTTTCTACGATCAACAACGGGGTTGGAGCAGTCAGAATAGGGGATAGAACCCGGATTGGGCTTGGAAATACAATCATCGGTCCGGTTACTATCGGGGATGACGTCCGACTGGCACAAAATATTGTACTATCGGGACTCAATCATAATTACGAAGACATATCACAACCAATTCATGCACAGGGTGTTTCCACAGCTCCCATAATCGTTGAAGCTGAAACCTGGATTGGAGCCAATACCGTGGTAGTTGCAGGTGTGACCATTGGGAAACACTGCATCATTGCCGGCGGTAGCGTGGTAACCAAGGATGTTCCAGCGTATTCCGTGGCAGTTGGGAATCCAGCAAGGGTGGTTAAGACCTTCAACCACGATACCGGACAATGGGAGCGGGTCGGTAAAAAGGAATTGGTTGCTGTTTAAGCCTTATAAAAACGAATGATAATGGACGTTTTGGAAATCATATTTTGGATAGCACTTTTTATCATCTTCTATTCCTATTTGGGATATGGGATTGTACTATTTGTTATCATTAAAATCCGAAGGATTTTAGGATTGGGCAAGCCTTTTACCGGGAATGAGGATTACGAACCCGAGGTGACACTTTTCGTTACTGCTTTTAACGAGAAGGATTTTTTGGATCAAAAAGTGAAGAATTCAAAAAGCTTGAACTATCCAAAGGACAAAGTGACCCAAATCTGGATCACCGATGGTTCTGATGACGGTACTCCCGACCTATTGCGAAAATATGAAGGAGTGGAAGTTTATCACAAAGACGAAAGAGCTGGAAAAATTGCTGCCATGAATCGCGGGGTGCAATTTGTAAAGACCCCAATTGTCATTTTTTCTGATGCAAATACGGATCTGGGCAAAAATTCCATCCGGGAAATTGTTCGTTTATTCCGAAATCCCAAAGTGGGATGCGTATCCGGAGAAAAACGTATCTATTCAAAAGATGCCGATAGTGCGGCCGGAGCTGGCGAAGGCATGTACTGGAAATACGAATCGCAATTGAAAAAGTGGGATGCCGAACTGTATTCCGTTGTGGGTGCGGCCGGTGAACTGTTTGCCATTCGGACCGAACTATGGCAAGAAGTGGAACGGGACACCCTGCTGGATGATTTTATGATTTCACTTCGTGTGGCCATGTCTGGTTATACCATCCAATACAATCCTGAGGCCTATGCCATTGAGACCGCTTCCGCAAATGTCAAGGAAGAACTGAAACGAAAAATTCGGATTTCAGCAGGAGGCATACAATCTGTAGTACGCCTGAGGGCCTTGTTGAATTTCTTTAAATACGGAACGTTGTCCTTCCAGTATATTTCACATCGCGTATTGCGATGGACATTGACACCTTTACTGTTGTTGTTGATTATCCCGATGAACTTCTTATTAGCACAACAAGAAGGCCTTTTGTCCTTTGGATTGTATGGTATTTTGTTCTGGGGACAAGTACTGTTTTACCTAGCTGCTTTGGTGGGATGGTTCTTGGAGAATAGACAGATCCGTTTGAAAATTCTTTTTATTCCCTATTACTTTTTTATAATGAACCTTTCGGTCTATCTGGGCTTTGCCCGATACCTTAGAGGGAGTCAATCCGTGAATTGGGAACGTGCCAAAAGGGGAGTGGGTTCCGAAGCCGTGGCCTAGGCTTGTTCAGCAAACAAGGGCAAGTCAAAATAAAAAATACTTCCCTGGCCAACCTCACTTCTGATTTTTAATGTGCCCCCGTTTTTGTGCACAAAGTTTTGGCAAAGTACAAGCCCCAATCCAGTACCAGGTTCTTTTTCAGTACCCAATTTGCTAAAATGTTCGTTGGGGTTCAGGATTTTTTTAATGTCCTCTTTGGAAATGCCATTCCCGTTGTCCTCAATTTCAAGAATAACCTTTTTCTTCCCTGGTTTGGAATTGATTTTGATCACTCCTTCCACTGGCGTGAACTTTATGGCATTGGAAAGGATGTTCCGCAGTACTGTTTTGATCATGTTATTGTCGGCAAAAGCAAAGATGTCTTGTGGCACATTGTTCTGCATTTCAATCTTTTTGTGATCGCTGCTCAGCTTTAGAAGTCTAAATGTTTGTTCAACCAGATCGTTCAAATCCAACTTCTCGGGAATCATCTGGATTTGATCACTTTCCGACTTTGCCCAGCCCAATAGGTTTTGGAGGAGGTTAAGGGCTTCATCCATGGTCTTTAAAAGTCCAAAAATGGTTTCATCCAAAAAATTCTCACCTTTCGGATCGACGATGCCGCGCATAATAAAGTCCATCTTCAGTTTTGCTGCACTGAGAGGTGAGCGAAGATCATGTCCTATAATGGAAAACATTCGGTCTTTAAGGTCGTTGGATTGCTTTAGGTTTATGGCTTGTTCCTCTATCTGTTTTTTGGCGCGGATCAATTCCACATGGGTTTGTATCCGGGCAATAAGCTCCTGTTCATTGAACGGTTTGGTCACATAATCCACTCCGCCGACTTCAAAGCCCTTTACCTTGTCTTTTACGTTTACTTTACCTGTCAGGAAGATGATGGGCACGTCCTTGTATTGCTTGAACCCTTTTACCTTTTCACAAAGCTCAAAACCTTCGATACGGGGCATGATAACATCAAGGAGAATAAGATCCGGGATGCGCTGTTCCAGAAGTTCAAAAAAATGGTCATCGTCGCTGGTTCCTACAAATTCGTAATGGTTTCGTTCTAAAATAAATCGCAGCAACTCTAGGTTCAACTGCTCGTCATCTACTGCTAGGATATAGGGTTTTTCCGTAACTTGGTTTTCCATTTAAGCTATTAAAGACCGTTCACGAAAGTAGGAAAAAGATTTTAGGTTTGTTCAGGATTACCTGTCAGAAAAGGCATATTAGAGCTCAAGAACTTGGTTGGCATGGGCTTAAAACCTATATTCAAGTGTTCCACCAACAAAAACCAGCCTTTCACAACAATATTTGAACGACCATAAAAAGTAGGATTATATTTACAAAGTAAGTAATACAAAGGATAAGCTGCATGATAAATATTTTAGTTACGGGCGGAGCTGGTTTTATCGGTTCCAATTTTGTTCCCTATTTTTTGGAAGCCAATCCAGATGTCCATTTGATTAATATTGATGCGCTTACCTATGCAGGTAATCTGGAAAACTTGGCTGAGGTTGAAGGGCATGATCGATATACCTTTATCAAGGGGGACATTTGCGATCGAAAGCTTATTGAAAAAATATTTGAGCGGCATAATATTGGGGGTGTCATTCATTTCGCGGCAGAATCGCATGTAGATAACTCAATTACCCACCCTGATGCATTTATGCAGACCAATATTTTAGGGACTTTCAATTTAATTGATGTGGCCAAAAAATATTGGATGGTAAGTCCCGGAGTGTACAAAGAGGCGTACAAAAACTCAAGGTTCCATCATGTGTCCACAGATGAGGTATATGGTACCTTGGGTAAGGAAGGACTGTTTATGGAGACCACGCCTTATGCACCCAACAGCCCGTACAGTGCATCGAAAGCTTCATCGGATTTTATCGTAAGAAGTTATCATCATACCTACGGTATGAATGTGGTGACGACCAATTGTTCCAACAATTATGGTCCCAAACAGCATGACGAGAAGTTGATTCCGACCATAATCCGAAAGGCTTTGGCTGGGGAATCCATTCCCATTTATGGCGATGGCTCCAATGTCCGGGATTGGCTGTATGTATTAGATCACTGTAAGGGCATTGCTTTGGCCTATGAGAAAGGCGTTTCTGGGGAAACCTACAATATTGGTGGTCGAAACGAACGAAATAACTTGTACATTGCCCAAACCGTCTGCTCAATTTTGGATGAAAAACACCCAAGGTCCGAGGGGAAATCCTATAAGGATTTGATCACCTATGTAAAAGATCGGGCTGGTCATGATTTCAGGTACGCTATTGATGCCTCAAAAATCGAAAACGACTTGGGATGGCAGGCTGATGAGAATTTTGAGACAGGTATCCAAAAAACCATCGATTGGTATCTAACGAAATTCATTGATAACAAAACCAAAAGTTTGGCCTAAAATAAGATTCATACCTACTCCGTTTTAAATAAGATAAGATGAAAGGAATAATTTTAGCAGGAGGTTCAGGAACCAGATTGCACCCTATAACATTGGCGGTGAGCAAGCAACTGATGCCCGTTTACGATAAGCCCATGATCTACTACCCCCTGTCTACTTTGATAGAGTCTGGAATTTGGGAAATACTGATCATTTCAACACCACACGATTTACCCATGTTCCAACGTTTGTTGGGTGATGGTAGAAAGTACGGATGCAAATTTGAATATGCGGTCCAAGATGAACCGAATGGTTTGGCAGAGGCATTTATCATTGGCGAAAAATTTATCGGAAACGATAAAGTGGCCTTGATTCTGGGAGACAACATTTTCTACGGAACCGGACTGGAGACCTTATTGCAATCGAACAATGACCCAGATGGTGGCATTATTTATGCCTACCATGTAAATGATCCAGAGAGGTATGGAGTAGTGGAGTTTGATGAAGAGGGGAACGTAATTTCCATTGAGGAAAAACCTAAAAAGCCGAAATCGAACTATGCGGTACCCGGAATCTATTTTTATGACAATGATGTGGTGGAAATCGCCAAAAATATCGAGCCAAGTGCCAGGGGCGAATTGGAAATCACCGATGTCAACCAGGAATATTTACGAAGGGGAAAGTTGAAGGTGAGCATTATGGACCGCGGAACGGCTTGGCTGGATACCGGAACCTTTAAATCCTTAATGCAGGCGTCACAGTTTGTACAGGTGATTGAAGAACGCCAGGGTCTTAAGATCGGGGCCATAGAATCATCTGCTTATAAAATGGGATTCATCACCAAAAATCAATTTAAAAAATTGACAGAGCCTTTTTTGAAAAGCGGTTATAGCAAACGACTTTTGGAAGTTTTATCTTAGATTATGGAAGTACACAAAACTGAAATAGAAGGCTGTTTCATTATTGAACCCAAAATTTTTGAGGATAAGCGAGGGTATTTCTTTGAAAGCTATAACCAGGAGACATTTGAACGGCTAACTGGAGCAAAACCATTTTTTGTGCAGGATAATGAATCCATGTCCACCAAAGGGGTGCTTCGGGGACTCCACTTTCAAAGAGGGGAACATGTCCAGGCCAAGTTGGTTCGAGTGCTGGATGGAGAGGTGTTGGACGTTGCCGTTGATATTCGACCTGAGTCCAAAACTTTTGGAAAAGTGGTCACGACCTTACTTTCATCCGCTAATAAAAAGCAAATGTTCATTCCCAGGGGATGTGCCCATGGTTTTGTAACTTTAAGCGATACAGCGAAGTTTTCTTATAAGTGTGACAATTTTTACAACGCCGCTTCCGAAGGAGGAATCATTTATAACGACCCTACCTTTACTATTGATTGGATTTTGGCGGAAGAAGATTTGATTATTTCAGAAAAGGACAAAGTTTTGCCCGTTTTTAAACAAGCGGTTCCCCATTAACGATACAATTTTACTATGAAGATACTGGTAACCGGCGCATCCGGACAATTGGGAAGCACATTCGAGGCACTTGCGGAGCAAGGAGAGACCAAAGGGCTGGAATTTACCTTTAAATCCTCGTCCGAATTGGATATCACTGATTTTGATGCAGTTCATGAAGAACTGTCGAGCTCCAATTATGCGTATTGCATTAATTGTGCGGCGTTTACCCATGTGGACAAGGCTGAATCGGAGAATGATGTGGCCTACAGTATCAACGTGACCGGGGCACGCAACTTGGCACTGAACTGTAATGAAAGCAACACCGTGCTGATCCATATCTCCACGGATTTTGTATTTGATGGTTTTTCGGGCATACCTTATATCGAGGAAGATATTGCACGACCTATTGGATTTTACGGTGATACCAAATACAAGGGCGAGCGGGCAATTATCAACAACTTAAAAGAGCATTTCATCTTACGCACATCGTGGTTGTATTCGGAGTTTGGGCACAACTTCATGAAGACGATGATCCGTTTGGGCAATGAAAAAAAGGAGCTTTCCGTGGTGTACGATCAAGTGGGAACTCCCACTTACGCGCGGGATTTGGCCAAGGTAATCTTGCATATAATCCAGGCCCACAGCATTGAGTATGGCATATACAACTACAGCAATGAGGGCGTGGCGAGTTGGTACGACTTTGCCCGGGCTATTTTTAATGGATTTAAAATTGATGTTGTGCTAAAACCGATTCGCTCCGAGGAATATCCAACCCCAGCAGAACGTCCAAAATTCAGTGTGCTGGACAAATCCAAGATCAAAAAGACCTTTGGATTGAAAATCCCGCATTGGGAGGATAGCCTCACTGTTGGCTTAAAGGCCTATTCCAAGATCAATATTTAATTTTTGTCATCTTGAGCCTGTCGAAGGATGAATAAAGGGTTGACACGAATTTCACTAATTCCCACAAATGTTTATTGCTTTCCCATTATCTCAAGTGCAGTCGCAGATAAGGGAGGCGGACTGATGCTTTGCATCAGGACAAAAAGGATTGCTCTTATCGGCCAGACTAAAATGTTGGGCAACGATTAGGTTGGTTGGGCATGTATTTTAGCTATTGTTGTTTTGTGTTTCATGTTATTTCTTACCTGGGATCATTAATTCTAAAATCAAATATTTTATGCGTTTTTAGATTAACCTTAAGATTAAAATAACAACTACCACCACCACGAACTGACACTATTTTTTCTCTCCAGTATTCGTGACGTGATACGTTACAAAACCCATTAACGAAAAGAATTTTGTTGTTAGAGCCGTTAATTAGTCCAAAAACTTGTTTGTAATAAGCTTGATAATTTTTAATTGGCTCATTATTAAATGTTTGCTTAGTAGAATATTTTACGATATATTTTTCAATTAGACTATCTACCGCCAAGAATTCTTCATCAGTTGGTGTAAATCTGGAAACATTAAGTCCCGTTATGTTGTAGGTTTTATCAAACATTTGCCATTTAGAATTTTTTTGACCATATGTATTATTTAACATGATAAGTAATATAATAACGTGACTAATTTTTTTCATCTTAAACAAAATGCACTACAACGTTTAGTATAAAAAGCGGAGCATACCGATAGGTGGTTATGATTTGTTATAAAGTGTTGTACACTGGTTTTATTCTTTGCGGTTAATTATTCTGGTCGCACATATCTCCCTATAAATATGACTCCAGCTGTCTTATTATCAATGATTAAGAAAGAAAAGGGATGGTCGGCTTTAAATGTTTTTGGCTTGGATTTAAGTCCACTTACTGCGGATGTTGGTGCCATAAAAACAGTTTCTGCAGCAGTAGCCTCTGTTTTTTCTTCATCGATCTCAATGTATGCTTTATGATTTATCTTATCTATCATTAACTGAGCTTCTGTTGTCATCCTTGAAAAATCTGCTTCAGGTGTAAATGCATTCTTAAGCCCTAGATTACTTAAAGACTCGGAGAGTGAATAATTTGTTTCCAATTTAAATTTTGGTATTGAAAGTTTAACCTCCAAATATTTCGTATTGCTCAATATGTTGGTCAAGGTAGAACTGCCAATGATTTTCTCAACGTCAGCTAATCCATATCGATTTTTGGGTAAGACAATACAAAATGACTTATCATTGCCTTTGTATGGCTTTGAAACAAATTGAAAATCATCGTTTTCATAATAACTTAAATATGCTGTTTTATTCATAAAATCAATTTCAGATTTTGATTTATCAATGGAATGAAAAACATCTCGTTTTGTCAATTTCTTATTGAATTCATTATCCCATTTCCCATTAAAATAGATTGCATTGGAAATTACCAATCGAGTATGATTGTTGATGTCGTTCGGGTTAACAATGTTTTTGATCAGACCATTTGTCTTATCTCTAACCCAATCATTTATTTCATTTGTGGCGATGATCTTTTGCTTGAAATCAACAGTTTTTAAATCGGAAGAATATTTCTGAATGATTTTGGCTCTATAATCCGCTTTAATTGAAAAACCCTTTTGTAACCAGATAGCATTGGAAATGTTGAGGTGATTTGAACTATCTCTCCAAGTGGTTAAATTCTCAGAGAATTCTGTAAAATTTGAGAGATTCTTGTAATTATCGATATATAGCACTTTCTCAATTCCCTGTTTTGTTTGTCTTTCCGATCCTTCATATGCCGTGAGGAGAGCGAAATAAGTACTAAAAGGAGAAATAAATAAATTTTCATTGTCAGATTTAAGTTCACCATATAAATCGAACGAGTAAGTGTTCAAAGAATTTGTCAATTTATCAAACTGTGCATTGGATGATATAGTTGCGAATGGTAAGATTATCAAAATCATATGTTTCATGTTGGCTTGTTTTATTGCGGCTAACACTAAGGCTAAACATCATTTTGAATGATGTTTTAACGAACGATACAAGCTCAGCACAGGTAAGTGAAGTTTGGGAAATCTAACTTAAAATTCAATGGCCAATTGATGGGTGTGTATTGTGGATTGACAAATTGGGAAGATGATTAAAATTGGCTGGCCTCAAAGGCGGCTATAAATCTTTCATCTGAACTTTATGGAAGGAGTCGGACTGATGCTTTGCATCAGGACAAAAAGGGTTGCACTTATCGGTTTTGTGTATGATTGGTTGCGGACATTTACTTCGGAAATTGCCAGCTCTATTTTAAAGATAGTAGATTGCAGGTGGAATTTACACGTGGAAATTCCACCTGCAATTAATTACATGTTATCAGCATTTCGTTATTAAAACAGTTTTTTAATATCTTCGACTCTAGCAATTAAACTTTCATCAATTGTATCTTCACTTTTCACGACTAAAATTAAGTCCTCAATCAATTTCAAGTATTTTTCAATTCTTGAATTTTCAGCTGGAATGAATGTGTAACCACTCCTTTGAATTAAGCCATTTGTAACGAAATAATAATAAATCCCATCTTTATAACCATAACCTTTGCTTTCCTCAACATATTTCGTTGTCTTCAGAACTTTTTCGCTTAATTCAAAAAAGTTTTCTGCGAATGGAGTTTCTACTTCTTTTTCATATTCTTCAATTATGGGTTCATAATCTTTCGGATATCTAGAGACATTAGCATTGGAAGTCCTATATAATATATACCACTGTTTCGTAACTTTCGAAAAATCTAGCTGTAAGTATTCCTCGGGTAAAAATGCATGGTCACTTAAAAATTGAAATTTTACTAGTCGAGAAGTTCTTTTCAAAAGTTTATCGTAGATTTTCTTTTTGCCATCAAATGATTCGTCAATTAGAAAACTTTTTACAGGTACAAGATGATCGTACCTTTGTGCTAATGTTGTAATGGATAAGAACGCGATAAAAAGCTTTAAAAAAAGTTTCATTTATATTTCTTCTAGTAATGAATCCCAACGTTATAGCTAAACATCGTTTTAAATGATATTTTAGCGAACACTAAGCGAAGTTTGTGAAATCCGACTTAAAATTCAATGAGCAATTGATGAATATGGATTGCAGATCGACAAATTGGGAAGACAAGTAAAATTGTGTAGCGCCCAAGCCAGCTACAACCCCTTTATCTGAACCTTATGAAAGGAGTCGGCCTGAAGTTTGGGCAATTTCCCTGCCTTTTCCTTGATCAAAAAAACTTTGGGGTCAGCATTCCACAGTGGGACACACCCTTACTGTTGCCTTGAAGGCCTATTCCAAAATCAATATTTAGCTTTTGTCATCCTGAGCTTGCCTGCACTGAGCGCAGTCGAAGTGTCGAAGGATGAATAAAGTGTTGACACGAATTTCGCTGATTCCCACAGATGTTTTTTGCTTTCCCATTATCCAAAGTGCAGTCGCAGATAAGGGAGGTGGACTGATGCTTTGGATCAAGGCAAAAGGATTACACTTATCGGTCTAGTATAACCGTCAGTTACGGGTTTATATGCGTTAATATTGGGTTTGGCAATGACCTTAGCAATTCCGAGTGGATTCCAGCCTGTGCTGAGCGTAGTCGAAGCATAGTCGAATCCGCCGTAATTGTGGTTATACATTGTTGTAAACAGTTGTTTTTCATTTCATTTTCAAATTCATATTACCAGAATTTATACCACTTTTTTTGTTCAGTTGGTGATTCAGTCATTTCGGGCGGAACAGTTTTCGAACCTTCAATTAGTCCATAAACAGCCGTGTTAAATCCAGATTCCACTTCCAAGTCGTTTTGACATTGTTGAATTATAAAAGCGGCTGACATTGCACAAGCAACTGCCATTTCTTTTTCATTCAAACCATACTTTTTCATTATTCCAATTGCCTTTGTCTGAGTAGCACTTAAGGATTCTAAGAAATCAAGTTCTGTTTCTTGTATTTCAGCCGATTCCATTTTGTCATTGTCAACAGTTACTCCCATATTCGACAAGACTGCTCCAATTACATTAATCAGTTCAGGTCCTTGTTCATTCGCTTGTTGAGAAAGAACAGCTGTTCCAGGTTTAGCGTCATCGATATTTAGTCCGAATGATTTGAATAAGAATGAACCTGATAATCTTGCAGAAATTGCGATTGCAGTTGCTGAATGAACTTCTCTATTTTTTCCAATCGCACTTGCAATGAGGTCAACTATTTCTCCTGTTGCTTTATTCTGATTTTAGGTTATTTCCATATATTGGGTTTGTTTGGGCAATTGTTTACAACTACGAGGATATGAATCGTCTTAATGATTTATATCCAACGATAAGTGAAGTTCGGAAAATCCAACTTAAAACTCAATGAGCAATTGATAAATATGGATTGCAGATCAACAAATTGGGAAGACAAGTAAAATTGTGTGGCCCCAAGCCAGCTACAACCCCTTTATCTGAACCTTATGAAAGGAGTCGGCCTGATGTTTTGCATCAGAACAAAAAGGATTGCACTTATCGATTAGCTATGATGAGTCGGGATTAGATAGCACTAACCTTGCGTTTCGCACATAACCACACCCTGATTTAGTTTAATATTTGTGGCGGACTTTCCAATCCCCACGAAAATATCCGGACTGATGAAACCCCATTCATTCATTCATTCATTCATAGCAAATGTTATGGCCTTTTTTCAGTTTCGGTCGAATTCTTCCCAGCCTTTTTCATAATACTTTGGATTAACAGAGAATTCTCCTGCTCCCCAGTCCAAGTCGCCAGAAAATGGTATTCGGTGTTCACCCCAGTTACAAATTTTAGAGGCTGATTTGCCATACTCCATCCAAATTCCTATATACTGGTTGTTCTTGTAACGATCAGAGTGATTATTTAAATCGTAATACTTGATGTTATCATCCTTATCAATGTACCACCATAAGGTCATGATTCCTTCAAAGGTTCCAACATGTTGTTCGCTGAAGTGATACTTTCCAATAGCTATCCCTTGAGCTTTTATTCCGTCATTTTTATACATATTGTCCACTCCAAAATACATGTTCTTGAACTCCCTTATTTGTTCGATTGTAATTGTCCCTTCAAAATCACATGTGTTTTTGAAAACAGTTGTTTGTCCAGTTATATAGTAGAGGTTTTGAGTTTTCTCACTTCTGGAGACGGTGTTATAATTGACGTGAATTCTTCTGTAATCTTCTCCAATGTACCCCAGGAATTCAGATTCTGGATCAAGGATGGCTGTTAAGTCGAATCTCAGATAATCTGATAGTTTGTTCTCAGGATTTAGTTGATTGAACATTGGAAACTCTGGGTTTTCAAGAGAGTTGACCCATTCCTTTGATTGTTGAGCCCAAAGGTTAGTTGATACTAAA
Organism: Allomuricauda sp.; assembly: GCA_028284725.1. GTDB lineage: Bacteria > Bacteroidota > Bacteroidia > Flavobacteriales > Flavobacteriaceae > Flagellimonas. The sequence continues at coordinate 16,695 of JANQRD010000151.1, forward strand.
AGTAAAAAGAAGGACAGTGTTCTCATTTAGGTTGCTTTAATTGGGCATAGCAAAAAGGATATGAATCGTCTTAATTTATATCCAATGATAAGTGAAGTTCGGAAAATCCAACCCGAAGTTCAAGGGCCAATTGATGGATGTGGATTGTGGATCGACAAATTGGGGAGATGATCAAGATTTTTAACCTAAAAGCCAGAGCCAGCTACAGCCCCTTTATCTGAACCTTATGAAAGGAGTCGGCCTGAAGTTTGAGCAATTCTTCCGCTTTTTCCTTCTTGTAACGATATAGTTCTTCCTCGCTCTTAATGTCTTCGTAAATTTTTTGGTTGAGTTCACCATCAGTGGAAAACAATAACTTGCGTTGTGCCACTTTTTGGGTCACCCAAGTCGCTACTACACTTTCTTGTTCCTCAAATTTGTAATCGTACTCCCCTTTTGGAGCCAACAGTTTGGCAATGATGGGTGCTGTTTCTATGGCCAAAAACAGCAAAAAGATAAAGAACGAAGGAAACCAGGGAAGTTTGCCCAATGCATTGATCCGTGCCATGAGTCCATCAAAACCATCGATGATGGGCTGGGAATTGGTTACAGCTGTGTTGTAGTCCACGCCCAAAGCAGCAATTTGTGCCTCGATGGCCTCAATTTTTTGATTGTTTGTTTCCTTCAGTTGATTTAATTCCGCCAGATAGGCATCATGCTTTTCCCTTTTTTCTTTGTAAACAGGGCCTTTTCCCAAGAGTCCGGTCCCCGCCGTGCCTTCCGCTTCGGAAATATAGACATCATACAACGTATTGGTCTCTGCTTCCTTTGTGGCAATTTCACTTTTCAAACTTGTGATTTCCTGATTCAAGCTTTCCACCTTGGGTGTATATTGCAGTGCAATCTGCTCCTGGTTGGCCAGGGTCATCGCATTTTTCTCTTCGAGCAGTACCTGGTCTATTTCTTTCTGAAAGATTTTCATCTCGAGCGGCTTCGAAATCACCACGGCAATGATCATGGCCAAAATGATTCGCGGTGTGGCCTGCAGCAGTTCACTTTTAAAATTGTCACGTTTTTTTATGGTGGAAACAATGTATCGATCTAGATTGAAAATCAAAAGTCCCCAAATAAAACCGAAGAAAATGGATGTGTAAATATTCTCGAAAACGGTATAAAGGGCATAGCCACTGGCGATAAATGCCATAATAGCGGTAAAAAAGACGGTAGCGCCGATTCCCGCATACTTATTGCGTTCTCCGTTGGAACAGGTCTCTAAAATTTTGGTATCCGCCCCAGAGCAGAAAATAAAAAAGCGTTGTAACATAATAGTGCTCGTTTTTGGTTTTGATAGACTATTAGAACGCAAATTATTTGCGTTTGTTACAACAATTCTCCCCAAATCAGGGATTTAGCATTTATTTAGCCATTTCGGTATAGTATTTATAGAAGTAAGGAATGGTCTCGATGCCCTTCAGGTAATTCCAAACACCAAAATGCTCATTGGGCGAATGGATGGCGTCACTGTCCAGACCAAAACCCATTAGAATAGTTTTACTTTCCAAGACTTCTTCAAAAAGAGCTACTATGGGAATACTTCCTCCAGTCCTTTCAGGAATAGGAGTTTTGCCAAAGGTGGTTTCATAGGCCTTGGCCGCTGCCTTATAGCCAATGCTATCTGTTTTGGTCACATAGGGAAGGCCTCCGTGGTGGGGAGTAACTTTTACTTTTACGCTTTTTGGGGCAATGGATTCAAAATGTTTGGTGAACAATTCGGTGATTTCATCGGGATCTTGGTTGGGCACCAACCGCATTGAAATTTTGGCGTAGGCCTTACTGGCGATTACGGTTTTGGCACCTTCTCCCGTGTAACCTCCCCAAATACCATTGACATCCAGGGTAGGACGGATGGAATAACGCTCCGAAGTGGTAAAGCCTTTTTCTCCTTGCACATCGGCGATATCCAAAGCTTGTTTATAGGCTTCCAGGTTAAATGGGGCCTTGGCCATTTCGGCACGTTCTTCGGCTGAAACTTCTTCGACCTTGTCGTAAAAGCCAAGGATGGTAATGTGGTTATTTTCATCATGAAGTGAGGCGATCATTTTATTTAGCACGTTGATTGGATTGGGTACAGCACCCCCATAAATCCCAGAATGTAAATCGCGATTGGGGCCGGTAACTTCCACTTCCACATAACTTAACCCTCGTAACCCCGTGGTTATTGATGGTACATCATTTGCCATCATTCCAGTATCGGAAATCAGGATGATGTCGTTGGACAATTTTTCTTTGTTGGCATGTAAAAAATCCGCCAAGCTATCGCTTCCTACTTCCTCTTCGCCCTCGATCATAAACTTGACGTTGCAGGGCAACTGGTCGTTTTTGATCATAAATTCCACGGCCTTTACATGCATAAACATTTGCCCCTTATCGTCACAGGCGCCTCGGGCAAAAATAGCTCCGTCGGGATGCAATGCTGTTTCCTTGATTACAGGTTCAAATGGGGGAGAATCCCAAAGTTGCATGGGATCTGGAGGTTGCACATCATAATGTCCGTATACCAAGACCGTAGGGAGGTTAGCATCAATTATTTTTTCGCCATAAACCACGGGATATCCTTTGGTATCACAAATTTCGGTATGGTCGCACCCAGCATGGATCAGGGATTGTTCCACCGCTTTGGCGGTTTCCAGTACATCTTGCGAAAAGGCAGTATCTGCACTGATCGAGGGTATTTTTAGGAGTTCGATAAGTTCGTTGATAAATCGGTCTTTGTGGGTTGCAATGTAGTCGTTTATTTGTTCCATGGATAGTTTTAAATGGATACTAAATGTACAAAAAACAAGTTTTTAAAAGGAGGGTATTTACGGATCGGAAAATTGATTTATATTTGCCTGCCCGAACTGATAGTTCATTCAGGCGGGCACACTCTAAGCGGATGTGGTGGAACTGGTAGACACGCTAGACTTAGGATCTAGTGCCGCGAGGCGTGGGGGTTCGACTCCCTTCATCCGCACAGCAAGAAAAAGCCGAGGTCGTACATCTCGGCTTTTTTATTTCGGGTACAACATAGATAAAATCGTAGCAATATATTTTACTGCCTTTTGGTTCGATTTGTTTGGCGTTTTCACGGTAATACTGTTTAAAACAAATATAGTTTAGTGATGCTCTAGTAAAAGTTAGTTTATTTTCATGCTGTTTTAATATAAAATACTCTCCCAATTTTTATTAAGAATCGCTTTTAAAGTTTTGGGTTTTTAGAAGGGATTCGTTGTATCAAAAAAGGTTTTTTTAAGGAACGTCTGACATCAATTTAAACGAACATAATTTTTTTCATTTTAGTCCATGCTTTTGATTTCCTCCAGTTTTTGGTCCAGCACTGCTCTTGAATAATGCACTCCGTCCGAAATGACGGCCTCTATTCCTGCGGCATGGGCAATATCATCCAAAGGGTTTTTGTTCAGGAGCAATAGATCGGCGATTTTTCCTTCTTCTACTGTGCCATGTATATCTTCTTTTTCCATGAATTGGGCGGGGTAGAGTGTGGCTGATCTAAGAATAGTGATGGGCTTCACCCCACTTTGGGCCATCACCTGCATTTCTCCGTGCAGGCTAATTCCAGGTACTTCGGCTACGTCAAATGCAGCATCGGTTCCGGCCATAAAGGGCACTTCAAATTTTTCAAAATCCTTGATGAACTGAAGACTGCCCTCATGCAGTACTTTGCGTTGATCTAAGTACGCCCGCATAGCTTCACTAAGTGGTTTGGTAAGTACCTCGGAAAGTTTGTTGGCCAAAGAATCGGGAAAGTATTCCAGGCCCAATACCGACAATTCGGATTCCTTGAAAGGTCTTTTTAACAATTGACCATCCATATATAATAGTGCTGTGCATGGAAAAGCCTTGTGCTCCTTTAACAGGCCCATTATCTTTTTTACCTGTTCCTCATCACGGTGTTGTATCCCAACATGATCGGCTTTTTCCTGTAGGTAGTACAGGTGCCAACCCATCATGTGCGTACGGGCCTCTCGCAGAACCGTAAGCAGGGAATCACGTTTTGTGCTTAAATTGGTATGATAGCCAAAAAAGCCCCCCATATGTTCAAAGCTTCGCATGCCCATTTTAATGGCATGCTCCCAGGGCACCCCAATGGGCAGGTGGCCTGCCGTATAAAGACCGGCCGTCTTGGCTTCCTTGTTTATTTTATCAAATTGTTCGATGGATAGTTGATCATAGACTTTTAGAAAATCATACCCTTTTTTAAGCGCAACATCGATGACTTTTTGCTTGATGCTATCCTTTCCTTTTAAAGTAATGGTACCTGGCCAATTGGTTTCTTCCGATTTTATATCGACAATTCGCCCTGCGACCAGCCCTATCCTCGGATGCATGCCTTCGCTTTGGTTTACACTGTCTTTCCATTGGCCTATGTCATCATTGCTGGGATTGTGCATATCGCGCACACCGGTCACCCCATGGGCCACGAGTAGCGGAAAAAGTCGTTCTGGATCTTTATGTACATGTACATGCATGTCCCACAACCCCGGGATTAGGTATTTACCTCTACCATCAATGATTTCTGTTGAATCAGAAAAGGCCATTTCTTCATCATAGATTGCTGAAATATGATTAGAATCTACAGCTACCGTACGGTTTTCAAGCAGATTGCCCGTTTTTACATCGATCACATTGACATTGGCGATGACCAAGTCATGCTGTATTTTGGGGGAACATGATAAAACCAGTATGCCCAGCAAGACTAGGGCAATCAGGTGTCTCATGATTGGAAAGATTAGTTATTGGATAAGTTAAGCATAAACTTCTATTTTTCAAATTGACGTGGAAAAACTAATGGTTATTTAACAATACACTTTTTCATGGCTTAAGTTGTCTAATAAAAGTGCGAGTTGAAAGGACACACTTATAAAAGAAGTGGTTTCCCAAGAATTGTTCGTTTTATGGGTTTCTATAATTTTTTATTTGCTTGATTTCCACTTGGACCAGCTCAATCCGGCATCCCCGGTCTCAAACCAATTGTTCTTGGAACATTCAGTGTACCAAATGGATTCGTCCTTGCCCGGATAAAATCGTTTGCAATCACCCCGTGGCAAATCCCTCACCATCCAATCATCGCTGTCGTGTTCCTTTACATAAAGATAACCGGGCCGGTTGGCCGTGGCACTGAGCTTTAAATGGGGGCCGATGATTATGTGCGTTGGCGTTTCGGTGACCATGGGCACCTTCTTCACGTCTTTGGACAGCGGTATGGACCTGAAGTCCAAATTCTCGTAGGTGGACTGCAGTAGTATCCTGTGCTTGTCATCTTTTGGGGAGTAGATGTAGATATGCTTTTTGCCCCTGTAGATCTTGGGATATGAAATAGTGACCGTGCCCAGGAGTCCGGCACTTTTTTGCTCGTACCTATGGTCGGTCTGGGCCTTCCAGACGAAGGAGGTGTCGGCCGAGAAAATATTGAAATTCCCATCGACCAAAAGGAAACGATCGTTCTTAAGGACTTCAAGATCAGGGACTTTTTCAAGACCTTTCGGAAGTGGCATGTAGTCCAGGCCCTCTTCCGTTCCATAAAGAAAGCTTCCGTTCTCAAGGGTGCAGATGATTGTTCGATCTTTTTTTAGGACCATTGTCTTGATCTGCTGATAGGTAGGGGTCGAGATCAACCTATAATCGGTCACGTTTCCTTGGCCGTCCTTTTCCATTTTGATCACCGTGCCCAAGGTGGCGTACAAATGTGTGATCTTTGTATCCAATTTGGCACTGTGACGGTCCACCAACAACTTGGCAAAGGATTCCACCAACTTATCAACTTTGTCATTTTCAAGAAATTTCCAGGCGGGGAGCATGAATTCGACGGTCTCGGCGTAATCCGGTTCATAGGTTCGCACATAGCGTTTGACGTCAGCTGTGTTATCGATCCGTAATGCCATTACATTGTCGGACTTCTTGTTTTCCCTGATCAGGTAGATCAACCCCCCATTTGTAACCTGGTTAGATTTTATGGTAAACTTGCCATCCATTGGGATCTTCAAATACTTGTTGTACCCAATTTCAGGGCCCATCAACCTTACGGCCATCAATTCATACTCACCATTGTTCAGTTCAAGGGTAATGAACTGGTTTTTGACGGCATGGAAGGCCGTTTGCCCACTGACCTTGGTCTTCTTCAGGAATCCTTCTTTTTTATATTCGACCTCCACGGTAACATTACGGGAGTAGGAATCGCTGTTCCATGAAAATTGGATGGCAAAAAGTCCTTTAGCACCATCGAGATTATTATCAATTGTGTAGGCCATAATTGGTTGGGCACAGCCCAAGATGCCAAAGGCCAGTACAAATTGGCAAAGCTTCTTTTGAAATGATCT
>JANQRD010000057.1 GCA_028284725.1 Allomuricauda sp.
AGTTTGGGCTTGTTGGCCAATACATTTGCCATTGAAAGCTTTATGGATGAATTGGCCACAAAGGCTGGAAAAAGCCCAGTAGAATTCAGATTGCAACAAATTCAGGACGATAAGGCGGGATTCCGGCTTAAAGAAGTGATTCTGGCTGCTGCCGAAAAGGCTGGCTACACCGATGAAGTTGTGGAAGGCAAGGCCATGGGGTTTGCGGCTTCCACGGATGCCAATACGCCCTGCGCCCAAGTAGCGGAGGTGTCCATTATCGATGGCAAAATAAAAGTTCATAAAGTCACCTGTGCCATGGATCCCGGTATTTCGGTCAACCCGGATCAGGTTCGGGCACAATGCGAGGGTGCCATCATCATGGGTATCAGCGCCTCAATGTTTGAAAAAATGCAAGTGGTCGATGGAGCGTTGTCCCCCACCATCTACGGCCCTTATGAAATGGCCTTGATGAAAGATGCACCCAAAGAAATCGATGTGATACTGTTACAAAACGATGACAAACCTGGGGCTGTGGGTGAACCGCCTTTAGGCCCAATCGGTGCAGCTGTTGCAAATGCAGTTTTCAGGCTTACCGGAAAACGACTGCGGGAGATGCCCTTAAGTTTATCGTAGAAGATAAAGAAGTAAACCATTGTCATTTCGAGCGGAGTCGAGAAAAGAACAATGCTTTTAGAATCAATTACATCTCGACTCCGCTCGATGTGACATTTCAAATGTTATAAAGAGATTTCTTCCATAGCCCCGTTCGGATAGGTAAGTGTGGCAATGTCATCACATTCACCATCACCAAAATCAACTGTGATTTCAAGACCGTTTTTGGAAACATCCATGCTTCCGCTTACCAAATATTCACAACTTAGGTTACCTACAAGGTCGCCATTGGTTTCAATTTGATAGGTGTTGCCATTGGCTTGCACCTGCCAGTTTCCAGAAAGGCTGTACGTACTGGATGCCAAATCCTCACCAAATGTGAATCCGAAAGTCTTTGTACCATTTTCGGAAATAGTGCTTCCATCTTCAAACTCCACGGACATCTCGCTCGTCACCGTGAAGAAAATTCCGTTCTGTTGAACATCTCCTGAAATATTGTAAGTTCGTGTGCCATTGATTTTGATGGTGCCCACATAAAAGTCCACATAGGTAGCGGTAGAAGCGGCTGACTCATTACCTACTGCATAGGTAACCGTCAAAGTACCATTTACGTTATCTGTTCCGTTGAGTACACAGTTGTTGAAAGTAGCCTCAAACCCTGTGTCGGAATAGGTGGCGGAATAACAATCATTCGCAGATTTATTGGTAACTGTGTTTCCAGCAAACAATTCTGCAAGTGCATTATCGGCAACACTAGCTATTTCATCGGTTTCCAAAATGGTTTGAACTTCGGTCTGAGTCAATTCGATGTCACCAGTATCCGTAGCAGCATCTTCACTGCACGATTGAAAAAGGAAGAAGCAGACACTTAAAAGTGACAATGGGTAGCATAGTCTAGTTAATTTGATCATTTCGTCAAAGTTTTGGGGTTATGCAGCACTAACGAAAAGTCAAGCCATTTAGTATATGCTTTTTTGCTTATTCGATAAAATACGGCGCTACAAAATGATTCGGTGAGGCTTTCTTATATTGCAGGGATGATATCTGTCTGTTCGTCATTGAATTTCATCCGTTTTCCTGACCAATAGGCAGCTGCAGCCAAATGGGAAGGTTTAACGGCATCCAGGCCAACTTCAATGGGCGCTGAAAGTTTTTTACCGGTTCTAATGGCATCCAGAAAGTTGATGACATGGGCTTCGTCCAGGCTTTCCTTGTTTTCAAAAACTACGGGACTGCCGTCATGAGGGGTATAAATATAACCCGCTCTGAAGAGCTCCAGATTTCCTTTTGTTCCGTGGAACAACACGGAATCATGTCGATTTTTAATTTCCAGAACACTGCATTCAAAAGTGAAGTTCCAGCCACCTTTGTATTGAATAATGGTGTTTACAGTATCAGGATTGGTTCTGTCATCTTTTAGGTGATAAATACCCCCTGTGGTGACCGCATTTACCGGATCAGCATCGTCCATCATCCACTGGGCTACATCGCCCCAATGGGTCAACAGGTCGGATAGAATTCCGGTGCCGTATTCCTTGTAATGTCGCCAACCGTCATACCTCGGCCATGAGTATTCCATTTTTGGTGAAGGCCCCAAAAAAGTGTCCCATTTAAAGTTTTTAGGACGGGGCTGCTCCTTTAATGACCTGCGCTGCCATCCGAAATTGCTCCAAACCGCCCTAACAAAAACAATGTCGCCCAACTTCTTGGAACCACCAAAGAATTCTTCCTTCACCTGTTGATACATGGTTCCACTACGTTGTTGGGTACCTGTCTGACAGACCACTCCATTTTTTTGTACCGCCTCTTTAAGCGGTTGTCCTTCTTTATAGTGCAATGTCACCGGTTTTTCCAAAAGCAGATGTTTTCCGGCTTCCAATATGCGTGTCGCATAGTTTTTGTGGAGATGATCGGGAGTAGCGAGCAGAATGGCATCCACCTTATCATTGGAAAGTACTTCATCCAAATCATAGGTCATTGGAATTTTATCTTGATTGACAAATTGTTTCGTTCGTTTTACTTGCTCGTCCCAAACATCACAAAGCAGAACAGGATTGATCCTGTTGGTTTCGAGCATTTTTCGAAATACCCATCTCCCACGCCTTCCAGCACCAACAACTGCCACACCAATTTTATCATTGGCACCCAAAATATTTCCGTAGGACATCGCTGTTAGTGTTGCAGCTCCTGTTCCTACTATAAAATCCCTTCGCTTCATAATTTTTAAACTTATTCGGTTGATGGTGCAGCATGTAGCAGTTCCATGCCCACAGATGTTCTTGGCTTAAAGCCTTTCCATTTGCCCGTATTGGCATCAGGTTCAAGATTCAAATACTCGCCGTAATCAATTCCTTTTAAATGTAATCCAAGAAATGCGGTTATAAAGTGCTGGTTCACATTGTTGATTCGACGCATATCCCAGACAGAATCAGCATACCGGAGGTATTCATCAATATGTAACCCTTCCTTCATTGTCTCATACACCGGAGGGTTTGGCGCAACATTATGACGTGCGTTGATGTAGGTCAGCAGAAAACGATCACTATTAACAGCACCCTCATAAATGGCTTTTATCCCATTTTCATACCCGGAAATATCATCTTGGCTACCGGCCACAAAAAGCGTTGGGGTTTTTAGACCAGCAAGACCTTCAGCATCCCATACACCATTGTTCATGCCCCAAGGTGCAAGGGCGACAAAAGCGGTAATTCTTTCGGGGTCCTTGGAATTTTGATAGGCTGTATTGCCCATTCCTCTTTGATCTAAGGCATCACTACCACCTGTCATCCCTTTAAAAAAGCCAATAGCCCCGGCACTATATCCCGCACCACAGGTATTGAGTCCCCCATAGCCACCCATAGAATACCCAATAAGTCCTACTTTAGAGGTGTCCACCAACCCTACAAGAAAGCTGTCACCATCTGATTGGGAGATACGTTCCATTTCATTCAGGACAAATAATTGATCTAATGATCTATTGACAAGCGTGCTTGTAAAAGGGGCAGCGTCCCTGTACGTTGAATCCGTATGGTCAATGGAAACAACCACATACCCTTTGGAAGCTAGGTTTTCGGCCAAATAAGTAAAAAGAAAACGTGAGCCCACATACCCGTGGGATAAAATCACTAGCGGAAATTTTCCTTTATCATTGAGAATTGTTGCATTCCGTAAAGCCCTGCCCTTAAAGGTAAAGGGAACAACGGGCCTTCCTTCCACACCATTGCGCCCAAGCACTTGGGTATAGGTTTCGACTTCTTCCTTCCCTTCGGGAATTATGGCTGGGTACCAGACTTCAATCGTAATGGGGCGATCGTAACGTTCTCCTTTGCCCTCCTTTATGCTCAACACATTGAGCTGATTCTTGTTTACAAGGTCCAAAGTCGTGACCCCAACACCATAGGAGCCTCTGGCGGCAAGTTCCGGAGCATCAGGAAGCGGGTCTCCTACAAGGAACTCATCTTGGGCATGGGCTGCTGAAAAAATGGAAAAACAAACTGTTATCAGTACAAAAAAGGAGGAGGAAAATTGCTTAATCATCAAAAGTTCTTATCATTTTCTTAAATGTACTGAAATAATGTGCAAATTTTTAACTGAAACACTAATATTGTTGCTTTCCTTGTTCCCCTAACATGGTTAGATTGCAAAATTGTCTTATTTTACAGTAAAATATGTTTAGAAAAAGAATTTTGACTATGAAAATTTCCAAAAAAGTTTCCCCGTTTTTCCTTGCAATTGTTTTTATGATGTACTCCTGTGGTCTAGATGATGGGGTTGATGGGGTTGAACCACCAAATTTTGATGTTCTTGGCCTATGGGATTTGGTCGAGGTCAACCTTAGCGATGCCGTGGATATTGACTTGGACGGAAACTCCTCCTCCAATTTGATGGATGAATTGGATTGCATTTCTGGAACCTTATTGATCGATGGAGATTTGGTCTGGACCTACGAACAGACGGATATTTCTATTACTCCCATCACAGGCAATCAATTCAATGCAATTTGTACGGATACTATTTCTGCTACAGGAACTTGGTTCTCAGACGAGACAGAGGTTACCTTTGATGGTGGTGACAATGCTCTTGATCGCTTACGTATCTCAAACAATCAATTGGTAAATGATGTAGGACAGGATTTGCCTGGTATCCAAAGCTTTGTTTACGAGTTGAGGCAATTTTAGTATCTTACAGTAAACATAGTTTTATTCGGCGTGTTATGATGTTTCGAACGTTAATGGTATTGTTCTGTTTTTACTTTTCGCAAGCCTCTGCACAGGTGCACCCTATTAAGATTGAAGAAAAATCCATGAAAAATAGGATTGCCTTCTATGCCATAAACAAGTCACATACTCCTTATGATGTTCTTTTTGAGGTAAGCGGAAAGAATTTCAGGCAAAGTGCTACAAAACCTCGGTTGATTCGTGTTCCGGCTGCCTCAAAAGTGCATTTGAAGACCATTATTCTTTTTAGGGATAAAAAACCTATCTACTCCAAAAAACTTACTGTCAATGATAGTTTATCCAGGAGGGCCATGAAAAAGGAGTATGAAAAATTGGATATTCCGCCACCGAAAATCAAACCAAAAAAGCAGATTACGGTTTATACTACGACGAATTGCGCTGTTTGTGACAGTATCGTAAATAAACTCAACACGGAAAACTATCTATTCAGAAACGTAGTGTTGAGCGAAAAGCCAGAGGTAAAGGAACAATTGGGCGGATTTTTGGCCAAATCACCTGAGGAAATGGACTCCATTTCAAGCCCCATAATCAGTTTGGGTGGAAAACTATACAGCTGGATTTCCTCCTATGAACAACTGCAAGAGGAACTGAACAAGGATTGACCTTTTTCTATTGTACAGATTTCTGTGCCAGAATCACCCACATTTGTTTGTCTGCATCCCTTTCCCATTTCCCATGATTTTCTATTTCAGATATGATGCTGAAACCAGCCTGTTCCAATTCTTTTCTTACAAATTCTGGTCCAAGGGAATGTGCACTTACCTGTTGATCCCGTGATTTGCCCTTAACGCGTTTTTTCAGTTTCTCCAAAAGCATCAGCTTCCCTCCGGGTTTCAGTGCATTGCGAACATGTCTAAGTATTTTTTCATACGAATCCATTTCGTGATAGGTATCAATGATAAAAACAAAATCCAATTCGCGTTCCGGAAGTTTGGGGTCGTCATAATCCCCTTTAATAGTAATGACGTTCCTCAAACCTCTTTCGTTTGCATTTTCGCGAAGCGTTTCCAACCTGTCTTGTCGTACATCCACAGCATAAACTCGGCCATTTTCCAAAACCCTTTTGGATAAATGAATACTCAAATAGCCTTCATGGCAGCCAATATCGGCTACTTTATCCCCTACCCTAACTCCGGCCGAATCAAGCAGGGCTTCTGTTTTCATCCAAGAATCCCTGTCTTTCCAATCTGCCTCGGAATATTGCGCATTCAGTGATAAAAAACCAGTGAAATAGATTAGAAAGAGTGAAAAAAACAACTTCATCAGCAACCTTAATCCTGTATCAAACCTTGTCCTTCTATCCAAGGGGCGCCAGCAGCTTTCAATTCAGCTTCCAGTGATGGAATTGTTGTATTGGTCAATGCAGACAATTCTTTTTTCAACTCCTTTAACTGATTCTTGGCACGTTCCATCGCTGCTTTTTGATTTCCCGTTGGACCATAGGTATTTCTAAGCGCAACAAGCCCAATAAAAGTTCCGTCTTGAGGTGATGGAGGGTTCTTTTCTCCTACCTCGTTTTTAGCTGGACTACCTTTCATTTGCTTGTTCAAGGCCAACAATTGGGTCTTGGCGTTATGAATTTTAGCTGACAGTGAGGCGGTTGGACGTTTTGCTTGCTCCAGTGCCCGCTGCATCGCATCTACTTTTGATAAGCCTTTATCCAAAACCGCGTTCGTTGCGGATAGGTCTTGTCGATATTCTTGATACATTTCCCTGAATGCATCTATTTCTGAAGTCGGCTTGGCAGGTAATGCACCTTTGGCCAATGGTTTCACTTCAAACGTTTGGGCATCGGAAAGTTGTGTCCAATCCCCATCTACTTTTTTATACAATTCCACAGTATAGGTTCCTGGCGTTGCCAAATAGGGTGACCCAAAGAAATCATCATCCCCGCCTTTGGGTTTTTTGAGCTTCACTCCTATCCGATCGGCATAGGAAAGGTTCCATGATACCCGGTTAAAACCTTTTTTGTTGGTTCCTTTGACAGTGTTAAGGACGTTTCCTTGACTGTCCTTTACCAGCAAGGCTATTGAAGGTTTTTCCTGATTCTTTTCATCGTCAAGGGCATTCCATCCTGGAAAGCTTATAGAACTGTTTTGTTTGTTAAGTGCTTTTTCCTTTTCGGTACGGGAATCCTTGAGGGATTTTAGTTTTTCAGGCAAGAAATACGTGAACGTTGCCCCAAATGCTGGGTTCTTGGCAGCGTATTCTGAATTCCCCTGTCCATAAACTGCATTTTTTTCAATATACCAATACGCTGGCTTTACCTTGAAAAGCTTCGCTTGACCCATTTGCGAAGTATCAAAATCCCGTAGCGCTGAAATATCATCAAGTACATAGAAACCACGTCCAAATGAAGCAGCTACCAAATCATCCTCTCGCCGTTGGATGGTGATGTCCCTGAAGGAGATGGTAGGTACGCCACCTTCCAGTTTCATCCAGTTAACACCTCCATTGTTGGAAAAATAGATGCCAAATTCAGTGGCGATAAACAGCAGTCCTCTTTTTTGATGATCTTGGACAATCCGCCAAGTAAGCAGTCTTTTTGGAAGGTCTCCGTTGATAAACGTCCAGCTATTTCCTTTATCCGTACTTCTTAATAGATAGGGCTTGAAATCTCCTTCTTTGTGATTATCCAAAACCAGATAAACTGTATTGGCATCATAGAGATCTGCTCGAACATCATTTACAAAGGCACGATTGGAAACACCCCTGATGTTACCCAGCATGATTTTCTTCCAGCTATTACCACCGTCTTCCGTAACTTGAAGAATACCATCATCCGTTCCGGCATAAATAAGCCCTTCTTGCAATGGGGATTCCGCTAGTGAGGTAATAGTATTGTAGTTGGACATGGCACCAACATCCCATGGATTGTCCCAACTTTGCTGCCTCCCCATTATAGGCAAGGCTAGACGCTCTTCGTTTCGGGTCAAGTCTCCTGAAATCGCCGTCCAGTCATCCCCCCTATTTTCAGATTTCCAAACGCGATACGAAGCAAAATACAAACGCGTAGGTTTGTGAGGGCTGACCAAGATGGGTGCATCCCAATTAAAGCGCTCATGCGGTTCCCCTGCAGAGGGCTGTGGTTGAATGAAAACAGTCTCTCCGGTGGTCTGGTCGATACGCCACAACCAGCCTTGTTGGAACTCACCGTAGGTGATATCTGGATTTCCGGGTTCCGTTGCTGACTGATGGCCATCCGCACCCAATGTAATCCACCAATCAGAATTTAAGATTCCTGCTTTGCTTCTATTTCTGGAGGGTCCACCATGGGAACCATTATCCTGGGTCCCCCCATAAATATTGTAAAACGGTGCCGAATCGTCCACAGCCACCTTGTAGTATTGTGTCACAGGTAGATTTGCAAAATATTTCCAGGTTTGCGTAAGATCGTATGATTCATATAAGCCTCCGTCCGTGCCAAAGAGGACATAGTTGGGGTCGGATTCCTTAAATGCCATGGCATGGCTATCCACATGCTTCTTTTTCTCGTTCATCTGCTTGAAGGTCTTACCATGGTCATCGGATACCTGCACATAATTGCTCATGAGGTAAAGCTTCCCCTCCTGATGAGGTGATGCGTAAAGCTCCTGATAGTAATGTGGCCCTGTTCCGCCAGAAACGGCATCGGATTGTTTTGTCCATGAAGCACCCTGGTTTTTAGAGATGAATACCCCACCTTTTTTGCGATCCAATTCTATCGCGGCATAGATGGTCTCGTTATCAAAAGGTGAAATGGCCAATCCTATTTTTCCTAAATTCGATTTTGGAATCCCATTGGTCAATTTGGTCCAAGTTTCCCCACCATCGGTGCTCTTATGGATTCCAGAGCCTGGCCCGCCACCCATATAAGCTGCAACGGTGCGATGTCTATCCCAAGTTGCGACATACAAAATGTTTGGATTGGTATGATCTATTACGATATCCGTTACTCCCGTCCATTCGTTATTGCCCAAGGTTCTTTTCCAGGTTTGTCCACCGTCTGTCGATTTGTAAAAACCACGTTCTCCACCCTTGCTCCAAAGTGGCCCTTGAACAGCGACCCATATAACATTGGAATCTTCCGGGTGGATTATAATTTTGGAAATATGCTCAGAAGCTTTGAGTCCCATGTTCTTCCAGGTCTTCCCTTCATCATGGCTTACATAAATTCCGTCGCCAAAGCCCACATGGCGTCCACCTACATTTTCACCCGTACCTACCCAAACGGTAGCTGGGTTATTGGGGTCGATGGTAACACATCCAACGGAATAGCTGGGCTGGTCATCAAAAATAGGTTTCCAGGTTGTACCCGCGTTTACCGTCTTCCATACCCCACCAGATCCAACGGCCACATACCATATACTTTCATTTTTGGGATGAATGGCAATATCGGCAATTCGGCCTGATGTAAGTGCTGGCCCCAAACTTCGGAACTCCAATCCTTTGAAGGTTGTGGAATCCGGTTTTTGGGCAGTTGTGTGAGCAATAAAAATGAAAGAAAATAAAAGAGCAACGTAAATTTTTGAGCAGAACTTCATGCGAATTAGTTTTGGTTGAATTAGCATCGAAAGATAACCAAAAGCAATATCCTTGCTTCTAAAAAAAATGTGAAAATGTTAGGGTTGTGTAAAAAAAATCGCGCTAATTCCTATCCTTTAATCGGTACACGAATTTAAGACCGCTCCAGTCCTCATCAACAGCGGCAACTTTTACATCCACCAAGCCAATGGCCAACAAATGTTCACGCACCGGTTCACGCTTTAAATCCGTCTTTATTTTGGAAGAACCCTTTGGCCAACTCACCCAAAATGTGCCATTTTTCTTCAACGCTTTTTTGCAAGTAGCAATATGCGTTTTCAAATCTAACTCGGTAGCGCAGAACAAATGTATGAAGTCTGCTGACTCTGGTTTGGGGTCATCCAAGAAGCTCACATTTTCTGGGAAAACCGAAAAAAGATCAAAATAATGATTGGGCTGATTGACCAACAGAATGGAAAAGCCTTCTTTGATGCCCAATTTTTTTGAAAATGGTGTTCGGGAATAACCTGCAAGCATAGTTAAATAAGATTGGTTGCTATAACGCTGCACTACTCAATTATACAAAAAATATGGGGTTCTATTTACAAAAAAAGCAACCAAAAAGTTGCATATTTAATTATTTGATCTATATTTGCAACCATATAGTTGCATTATTAATCTAAAACAAATCAAAAAATGAAAGATGTCATCAAAAAGGAGCATATTTTTGCCCACCCTATCCAAAAGGTCTGGAACGCCATTTCCGTAGCAGAGGAAATTTCCACTTGGTTCATTCAAGCTGATTTTAAAGCGGAGAAGGGTTATAAGTACACTTTTACCGCCAGCGAGGAACATGGTTGCACCAAAATCACAGGTGAGGTGAAAAATGCGAATCCCTATACCCTCGTCTACACTTGGATTGTGGAAAACACCGAAACGGAAACTACCGTAAAATGGCATTTGCAAGAAACCGAGGAAGGCACCAAACTGCATCTCGAACATTCAGGGATATCCAATTATCCAGGGGACTCTGCGGTTTCCTTTTTTACCAATTTTGACGCCGGTTGGGACAATTGTATCAACGAACTGACTAAATTTTTAACCAAAGAAGTCCATGCAGGATAACATCACAAAAATCCTAAAGGCTATTGCAGACCCAAAAAGGCGTGAAATTTTTCACGCCTTGGTCATTGCATCCTCCGCCCTATCTATCAGCCAGATTTCAGGACAATTCGACATCAGCCGCCAAGGTGTTACGAAGCACATCAAAACCTTGGAAAGTGCCGGATTGGTGGAAATTACCGCCCAAGGACGGGAACGCTTTTGTGTAGCGGACGCCAAACCCTTGAAACAAGTGAGTGAATGGGTGAACTTTTACAACAAATTCTGGGATACGGCGCTTGGGAACCTGGAATCTTTTTTGGACCAAAAAAAATAGCTTAGTTGGCAACTTTGCTTTGAACGAAGTTCAACAGACCTGCAATCG
>JANQRD010000180.1 GCA_028284725.1 Allomuricauda sp.
TTCAGAACAATTTCTCCTATCTAACGGACAAACCGTTGCTTTTGGCCTGTAGTGGGGGAGTGGACAGCGTGGTTTTGACCCATTTGTGTGTTGCATCAGGCTTGAAAGTGACGTTGACCCATTGCAATTTCCAACTACGAGGAACCGAAAGTAACGAGGATGAATTGTTTGTAAAGGACTTGGCAACGAATTTGAACGTTCCGATTCTGACGAAGTCCTTTGATGTAAAAAAATATATTGAAACCAAGGGCGGTTCCACACAAATGGCGGCTAGGGATTTGCGCTACCAATGGTTTAAGGAAGTTTTGGATGAGTATGGATTTGAATATGTATTGACTGCACATCATGCGGATGATGGTCTAGAGACTTTTTTGATTAACCTTTCCAGAGGAACAGGGATTGATGGCCTCACCGGGATTCCCGTTCAAAATGAAAAAGTGGTCCGCCCTTTGATTCATTTTTCACGCCAGGCGATTTTGAACCACGCCAAATCGGAACAACTTCGTTGGAGAGAGGACAGCAGCAATGCCAATAACAAATACCTCAGAAATAAAATACGAAACGAACTCGTTCCCAAACTTAAAGGACTTCATCCAACCTTTTTGGAAAATTTCATCCAAACGCAGCACTATCTCAATCAAACAAAGAGCATCGCGGAGAATCATTTGGATCACATTAAGGAACAGTTGTTCGAAAAGGATAAAAAGCGCATCAAAATAGAAATTGCACGTCTAAAAGAATTACAACCGCTCGAGGCGTATTTGTATGGGCTTTTCCATGAATTTGGGTTTACCGAATGGGATGATCTCAAAGGGCTTTTAACAGCAATGAGTGGTAAGGAAGTGTTTTCGAAAACGCATCGACTGCTAAAAGACCGAAAACACCTGATTTTGTCCAAAATTGAGGATAAAAGTTCCGAAATCTTTCTTGTGGAAGAAGGTGAAACCACTGTTGGCACGCCCATTCAATTGCAGTTGGAACAAGTGGAATCGATGGAAAGAATCTCAAAGAATGTGGTTTTTATAGATAAGGAAAAGTTAAACTATCCGTTAATATTAAGGAATTGGGAAAAAGGCGACTATTTTTATCCATTCGGAATGAAAGGGAAAAAGAAGCTTTCAAAGTTTTTTAAGGATGAGAAAATGGACGTGTTCACCAAGGAAAAACAATGGTTGCTCTGCTCCGGCCATGAGATTGTTTGGGTAGTGGGGAAAAGGCCGGATGAGCGTTTTAAGGTTGATGCATCCACAAAAAGCATACTGAAAATCACATGTATCGAATAAGAATTTTATTGGTGTTTTTGGCATTGCTGTCCGTGTTGATGCCTGCACAGGCACAATCGGAGGAAAATCCAGCGATCTGGTCGCATGCCGTTGAGAAAATATCGGATTCCGAATATGTACTCACCTTTAAGGGTAAAATTCAGAAGGGATGGCATGTGTATTCCCAATATACCGCCGAAGGAGGATCCCTTCCCAGCGAATTCACTTTCGAGAAGGCCGGTGAGGACTATGAACTGCTTGGAAAAACGGAAGAAAGCGAAACCATAAAGGAGTATAGCGATATTTTTGAGGTAGAAGAGACCTTTTTTAAAAAGGAAGCCGTTTTTACCCAACAGATCAGATTACTCAAACCCGAGGTCAACCAGATCACGGTCAACTTATTTTACCAAATATGTAAGGAGGTCTGCATTCCCAAGGATGAACTTTTCCAAATTTCGCTGGATGGCGATACGTTCGTTGCCACGGAGCAAGAATTGGACGATAAGAGCTTGGCATTGGGGGCTTCGCTCAAACTCGATTTAAAGAACAAAGCACTGTTGAACCAGGGTGGTCTGGCCGATGTTAAAACCAAGTCCAACCTTTGGATGATTTTTGGGCTGGGCTTTTTGGGTGGACTGATTGCCTTGCTGACACCTTGTGTATTCCCAATGATTCCGTTAACAGTGTCGTTTTTCACAAAGCAGACACAGCAGAAATCAAAAGGGGTGGGCAATGCCATGTTGTATGGTTTCTTTATTGTGTTGATCTATTTCCTTTTAAGTCTTCCGTTCCACGTTTTTGATTCCGTGGATTCGCAGATATTGAACACCATCGCCACCAACATTTGGCTCAATGTATTGTTCTTTTTAATATTTATCTTTTTTGCTTTTTCCTTTTTCGGCTACTACGAGTTGACACTACCAAGTTCATGGGCGAATAAAATGGATGCTGCCTCTTCTAGAGCAGGAGGCGCTTTGGGTATCTTCTTTATGGCCTTGACATTGGCGATTGTTTCTTTTTCATGTACCGGGCCTATTTTGGGAGGACTTTTGGGTAGTACGACCCTTGCCGAAGGCGATGTGGCCACAAACCTATCCTCAGGAATGGTAGGTTTTGGACTTGCTTTGGCATTGCCCTTCGCGCTTTTTGCCATGTTCCCTTCATGGTTGAGTTCATTGCCTAAATCCGGGGGTTGGATGACCACGGTAAAGGTCGTATTGGGCTTTTTGGAATTGGCCCTTGCATTCAAATTCCTTTCCAATGCGGATCTGGTCGGAAATTGGGGCATTTTAAAAAGAGAACTGTTTTTGGGAATATGGATTGTATTGTTCGTGTTGATGGCACTGTATCTTTTTGGTGTCTTTAGGTTTCCACATGATGGCCCGAAACAAAAACTGTCGCCCACCAGAAAGTTTGTCGGATTCCTAAGTGGAGCATTCTCTTTGTACTTGATTCTTGGAACGTTGAACTTTGTAGACCTAAAGTTGTTGAGCGGATTTCCGCCTCCGGATTTCTATACCTTAAAGGAGACCAATAGTGATTGCCCCCTGGGCTTGGATTGCTTCAAGGATTTTGAAGATGGTGTGGCTTATGCACAAGAGGTCAATAAACCCATTTTGCTTGACTTCACTGGTTGGGCCTGCGTCAATTGCAGAAAAATGGAGGAGAATGTGTGGAGTGATTCAAAAATTTATCCCTTGATCAAAGATGAATATGTGTTAATATCACTTTATGTCGATGACCGGAAGGAATTGCCCGATGGTCAAAAGTTCGATTTTAAATACGAATCCGGGCGTATAAAGACCATAGAAACCGTTGGACAGAAATGGGGGACTTTTCAAACCATCAACTTTAATGCCGCCTCTCAACCGTACTACGTGTTACTTTCTCCAAACCTTGAAGTTTTAAACGATGCCGTACAGTATGTAGACGTTGAAACCTACGAACGATGGCTCCTTTCAGGTTTGGAAAAATACCAGCTTTCCATGCGATAGTTCCAGAATGTTATTCTCGAAGTGCTGAAAAGCAATTTTTTCTTTTTCAAATCAAATTATTTAAAAATTTGATTTCGAAATAGTTAAGTGCTGTATGCCATCAATTGATAACATCAACGAAACAAAATGTTGATTTTTTTAAGGAAATGATAGTATTGCCCTTACGATAAGTTATGGCTATTGGTTATCTTTAGCGAGTTGGTAGCTAATAATTTTTGAACCCCTCAAAAAGAGATTTATGAGAGGCAACATTATTGGCTGTCAACTTTACTTTTTTATATCCCTAACCAATGTTTTCTTCGCCTTTGGGCAAACTTCCACCAAAAATGATGCTACCTATCTATGGTTTGATCAGATTGTTGGTTTAGAAAACACCGCACTGGTAGACGGTGTTGAATACGAGGAAGAGCATCGTGTAATAAATGAAAAAACAAAGTTTTTTAAATCCGGAGATTTTTTAGATGGAACCGTATCCTATAAGAACCAATCTTATTTTGGATTGCAGTTGAAGTATGATTTATACGAAAACGATGTATTGGTAAGGCTTCCCAATAGGATTGGCGGCACCACCTTGAGGCTGACTAAAGATGAAATACAGGATTTTGCTATCGATGGACATGCTTTTATTGCCATTGCTAATAAAGATGTGGAAGGGGTTAGCTTTTCCGGGTTTTACGAAAAACTATTTAAAGGAGCTCATTTAGCGTTGTACACCAAATACCAAAAAAATGCTCTTGAACGGAGGGACAAAAAAAATCTGTATTACGAATTTAATGATGGAGAAAGCAAACACCTCATTAAATACCGGACGAAGTTTTATCGGATAGAGGGCAAAAAAGACCTGGTTGAACTTTTCCCGGAATATAAAAGGGAAATAAGAGCTCATTACAAAAGGAACAAGACCAAGAAGAAAAGAAGAACGGGGTTTTTTATGTCAAGTTTGGTTAATCTAATCGATAACATGCTGTTAGCTTCAGAAAAATAAATGGGCATGAAGAAGTATTTAATGATCACCTTTTTCTTGACCCAAATGTTGACGGCACAACAGGGGAGCGAAAAAATATCCCTGTCTTTTGAGAACAAAACTACAGTGGAGGTTTTAGAGGAGATAGAGCAGGTTTCCAGTTTTCGTTTTTATTATGTTGATTCATGGCTGAC
The DNA here is from genome assembly GCA_028284725.1 of Allomuricauda sp. Taxonomy (GTDB): domain Bacteria; phylum Bacteroidota; class Bacteroidia; order Flavobacteriales; family Flavobacteriaceae; genus Flagellimonas. The sequence goes on from JANQRD010000180.1 coordinate 4,415, forward strand.
CGACGGACCACTTTCTGGAAATTTCAACCAGCAAACAATAGATATGATATTGGCCTCGCTTTTCCGGGATACCGAAATCAATTTCTACGTCCTTGATGGCGATAAAGTGATACTCACCCGTAATAATGCCATTTACGATAAAGTACCCGACTTTTTTTCAAAGGTGGATACAACCCAGGTGGATTCAACCAGTGCAGAACGACCACGAGAAACAGTACCTAAAAACGCAGCACCGGTTTTTTATCAGGAACAGGAAGTGGTAACGGAACGTCCCGTTGAAACCATTCGAATAGGAAGGGAAGATAGTGATCAGGGAAAACGAAGCTACCTTCTTTCTGGATACGCCCGAAACAGGAAAACCGGAAGACCCATTGAGGATTTGGCCGTTGTGGTCATCGGATCTGAAAAAGGTACTTCCACCAATGCAGAGGGTTTTTATGAAATCAGTCTTCCGGCAGGCCCAAATTTGATCGAAGCGAGGGCGCTTGGTATCCAAACCTCCCAGTATAGGGTAATAATGTACAATGATGGAGAGTTGAATCTAGAGCTTGATGAAAGTCTGGAAGCCCTGCAGGAAGTTGTTGTGGAAGGGAATAAAATAAGTAATGTGGAACAACCGATTACAGGAATTACCCAAATCGATGTTGAAGAAATAAAGACCATACCGCTTGTGCTTGGTGAAAGGGATATTTTAAAGGTTGCACTGACACTTCCCGGAATTTCGAATGCAGGTGAAGGAGCAGCAGGGTACAACGTCAGGGGAGGAAGAACGGATCAGAACCTGTTCTTGTTGGACAATGCGGTAATATATAATCCCGCTCATTTTTTTGGTCTTTTTTCAGCGCTCAATCCATTTACCACGGGGGGCGTAACCATTTATAAAGGCAATATTCCATCTGAATATGGAGGTAGGCTTTCCTCCGTATTCGATATAACCACAAAAAATGGAAATTCCGAAAAATTTGCAGGTGAAGTATCCATAGGTCCGGTTACGGGCAACATCACTTTGGAAACTCCCATTGTTAAGGATAAATCCTCTTTTTTGATTGGGGCGCGGGGTACATATTCTGACTGGATATTAAGGTCTCTTGATACTGAAGAATTGCGAAACAGCTCAGCTTCTTTTTATGATGTTGTCGGTAAGTACAGCCACAAGATAAATGAGAGCAATGATATTGAGGTTACCGGATATTATAGCCGGGATAACTTCAGCATTACTTCAGATTCCATATTCAACTTTAGCAACAGATTGGTTTCATTGAAGTGGGACCATACGTTTAAAAATGAAAAAAATGTGGCAAGTGTAATAGCTTCCAATAGTGCATATAGATTCAATATTGAATTTGATGGCGATGCCAATGGTGATTTTGATTTGGGCTATCGGATAAATGAAACGGAACTGAAGCTGAGAATGAAATCCATTTTTGGAGAAAACCATATTGTAAACTATGGACTTTCCGGAAAACTATATGAAGTGGAACCCGGCAACGTTGACCCCTTAAATCCCGAGTCTGACATAGCCTCGCTACAGATTCCAAAAGAACGGGGACTTGAAGGCGCCATATTTTTATCGGATACCTATACCATTAGTGAAAGATTTGCCTTGGATGTGGGGTTGAGGTATTCTTTTTATGCCGCCCTTGGAGAATCTTCACAACGCGTATATGAGGACAACGCCCCGAGGAATGAGGGAACACTCGTTGAGGTCCGCGACTTTGACACCAATGAATTTATAGAAACTTATGGCGGGCCGGAAGCAAGATTTTCAGCAAGATTTTCCATAACTCCTGATTTTTCCATTAAAGCAGGTTTCAACAATACCTATCAATACATTCATACCCTATCCAACAATACCACAGCATCGCCAACGGATACTTGGAAACTTTCAGACCTTAACATTGAGCCACAACAGGCTTATCAGGTTTCCCTTGGTCTGTTCAAGAATTTCAATGATGGTATGTATGAAGTAAGTTTGGAAAGTTACTACAAACGTTCCAACAACATTCTCGATTATAAAACCGGCGCACAATTGCTACTTAATGAAACCATTGAGGCCGACGTGCTCCAGGGTGACGGAAGAGCCTACGGCCTGGAATTTTTGGTGCGAAAACTTACTGGAAGATTAAATGGATGGTTGGGGTATACTTATGCCAGGTCTTTTGTAAGATTGGACAGTGAATTTAATGAGGAAAGGATTAATGGAGGGGATTACTTTCCATCAAATTTTGATAAACCTCACGATTTCAGTTTGGTCGCTAACTACAAGTTCACCAAGCGATTTAGCGGTTCGGCAAATTTTGTATACCAAACTGGTCGTCCTGTGACCTTTCCCATTGGAACTTTCGAGTTTAACAATGCCGAGTTTGTAGCTTTCAGCGAACGGAATCAGTTTAGAATACCGGACTTTTATCGACTCGACCTCAGTTTCAATATGGAGGGAAACCATAAGATAAAAAAGTTTGCCCATAGCTTTTGGAACTTTTCGATTTATAATGTCTTGGGAAGAAATAATCCCTATTCAGTCTTTTTTGTTACCGAGGATGGAGAAATAAAAGCCTTTCAAAGTTCCATTTTTGCTATTCCGATTCCAACCATAACCTACAATTTCAAGTTTTAGAAAATGGCTCTAAAAATTAGCTTCATATTCCCAATTAAGATAACCTTCTGGTTTTCAGTGCTTCTTTTGACATTGAGCGGCTGTGTGGAGGAGTTTACGCCGGAGACGGAGAACTTCGAATCGATTTTGGTCGTTGAGGCGACTTTGACCAATGAACTTAAACAACAAGAAATCCTTTTGAGCAGAACACGAACATTTGAAGATAACATACCCAATAGAGAGGAAAATGCGACCGTAAGGGTAACAGATGATTCCCAGAACGAGTTTGTTTTCACGGAAACCGTTCCAGGCACGTATGTTTCCGATGTTTCATTTGAAGCTGTTCCAGGAAGTACGTACCAGCTACATATAACGACCAGTAACGGTCTAGACTATGTTTCAAACCCTACAGTAATGGGACAAACCGTAGAAATTGAAGATGTGTATGCGGAAAGAATTACCAACGAGAACAATAATGATGGAATGGTCATATTTGTGGACAGCTTCGATCCTACAGGAAATTCACGATATTACCGTTATGAGTTCGAGGAGACCTATAGGGTCATTGCTCCAGATTGGCTACCTTTCGATTTAGAAGGGGTACCTTTAGTGTTTCCTAGTGGACCAGAGGACTGCAATGTTAGAATCCGTTCAGAACGAAGGAGCCCGGATAAACGGGTCTGCTACCCAACAGATATATCGAATGATATCATTATCACCACTACCAACAATTTTGATGAAGATCGCGTACAGCGATTCCCTGTACGTTTTATTAATAGGGATAATTATATTATCTCACATCGTTATTCCATACTTGTTAGACAATATGTAGTTTCCCCTGAGGCCTATGCCTTTTTCGAAACTTTGCGCGATTTCTCTGAAACCGAAAGCCTTTTTTCTGATACCCAACCAGGGCAGTTGAACAATAATATAGCTTCTACCACCGATGTCAATGAACCAGTTCTGGGATATTTTGAAGTTGCATCGGTAAACGAGCGAAGGATATTCTTTAATTACGATGATTTTTTTCCAGGAGAGGACCTTCCCCCATACGCTGACCCATGTACTAGGGTTGCTCCCCCTCTACAGGACATGGAGCTTGATTGCGTTTTGAGGCCTTTAATAGAAGCTGAGGTATTCTTATATCTCCAAGAAAATTTTGAACCTGAAGATATGGAGGGCCCCTTCATAGTAGTGCCTAGGGTTTGTGGTGACTGTACTGTCTTGGGAACAAATGTGCTCCCTGAATTTTGGATTGAGTAAGTTTTTATACTATGTGGAGAATTAGAACCATTTTTATTGTTTTTTTTGTTGGGATTATTCATGTCTCCCAGGGGCAAACGTACCTGAAAAATAACAGCCTTTTAGATGGGTACAAGGACATTTCCCAAGAAAAAGTTTTCATTCACTATAATACTTCTTTGGCTCTGGTTGGGGAGCGCATTTACTATAAGGTCTACTGTTTGGAAGCGGAGACAAATAAATTCAGCAACTTAAGCAAGATAGCATATGTAGAGTTGGTCGGCACCAACAATCAAACAGTGTTCAAGCATAAAATAAGGCTGGAATCCGGGCTTGGAAATGGGGATTTTTTTATTCCTGCCGAAGTATCCTCCGGACACTATAAAATTATCGGTTATACCAGATGGATGCTCAATAATGGCCAAGATTCTTTCTTTCAAGGTAATATTACAGTAATTAACCCCTACCAGACAAATCAGGGCAACATCCTTGTCGTTCCGAAAGATTCCGGCGGTGTCCAATCCAATGAAAAGGAATACTTGTTGCCGGAATCCAAAAAAAGCAAATATGTCTCTCTCGAGACCGATTCCAAAATCTATGGAAAGCGGGTACCGGTCTCATTGAGGTTGAAAAGTATTTTGGGAGAAAATGGACATGCTAATTTTTCCATTTCGGTGCGGAAAATAGACGGACTTGAAAACTACAAAAGACATACATCAGACAATTTCCAGAGCTCTTTTGGAAAAAATAAAGTCGATGGTAACAACACAGTGTATTTACCTGAGCTGCGAGGTGAGCTTTTTAAGGGCAAAGTGCTCGATAAAGAAAGTAGGCTTCCCTTACAATCAAAACAAGTCGCATTGTCTTCCATTGGGGACAACTTCCATTTTTCGGTTTCCAACACCAACAACGAAGGCGTTCTTTACTTTAATCTGGATCAAGGAAATCCTGAAAATGAGGTTATTGTACAAGTTCTGGGCGAGGGTAGGAGTAATTGTATCCTCCAAATGGATAGAGAAGAATATGTAGATTACGACAAACTTTCCTTTGAGAAAGTGGAAATCACATCAAAATCGTTGGATGCCATTTTAAGGAGAAGTATCCATAGCCAAATTGAAAACGCCTACAGCGAAGTGAAAGCGGATTCCACGATTGTCAGGGAACAGACTTCACCTTTTTACACGGATCTATCTAAGCTATATAACTTGGATGACTACACTCGATTTCCAACGGTAAAGGAAACCATTGTGGAAGTAGTGGATAATGCATGGATTGAGAAAAACAAGAATGGAGAGTCGGTTTTTAAAGTGAGGGACTTCGGCCCGTATTTTGATCTGGTTTCATTGCCTTTGGTAATTGTTGATGGAACCATGATTCAAAACCATAATGCGCTTGTGGATTACGATGCGAGAAAAATACAAAGCATAGGGTTATATAGGGATAAGTTCAGAATTGGCCCTAAGGTTTTTCAGGGCGCGCTACTTGTTGAAACCATAAATGAAGATTTTGGCATTTCCACTGATGGTGATTATATCATAAAGAAAAAGCTGCTTCGTCCGCTACCTCAAAAAAAGTACTACGAGCAGAGTTACCAAGCTCACTTAAGAACAAAGTATGGGCGCATCCCAGATTTTCGAAGCCAGTTGCTCTGGGCGCCTGATTTGGCACTTACAGATGAAGAAATTACCCTTGAATTTTACACCAGTGATGTTTCAGGTATATATGAGATTTCGTTGGAAGGGTTTATGGCGAGCGGACAACCCATTTCCATTACGGAAACCATTGAGGTAGAGTAGCAGTTTTACATCTTACTTTATTCACTTTGCACGAATCAGTAGAACGAGTATTTTTCAGGTTATTTCATGCTTTTTGGAAAATAGTTTAATTTAGATTGACTATTTGATTAACCAAAACGCCCCCGTGAAAAAACTAAAAAAGGTACTTGTAGTACTTATCAGTCTTTTACTCCTTATTCTAATTTGTTCTTTCGTATTCGTCCAAAGCCTTAAGCCCGATTATGACGGCGAGAAAAATCTGCCCGGTTTGGAAAAGGATGTCAACGTCTACTATGATACCTACGGAATTCCACATATTTATGCCGAAAATGAGGCGGATGCATTCCGCGCTTTGGGCTATGTACATGCGCAAGACCGTCTTTGGCAGATGGAATTGCTCCGAAGAGTGGCCAAAGGAGGACTCTCTGAAGTTTTTGGGGGGGATTTGGTGGACACCGATAAGTTTTTTCTCTCCCTTGGAATAGATGATCATACCAAAAAAACCATCTCAGGGCTGGATAAGGAGAGCGATATGGTAATTTTGGCAAATGCCTACCTGGAAGGTGTAAATGAATTTATTTCTGAAGGACCGACACCTGTTGAGTTTTACCTGACTGGATTGGAAAAAGAACCTTTTTCATTGGAAGATGTCTACAATGCTTTGGGCTATATGGCCTTTAGCTTTGCAATGGCCCATAAGACAGATCCACTTTTGACTGATCTTAAAAGTGAATGGGGAATGGAATACATGAAGGATCTGGCCATTTATTCGGATTCATCCACTGTATGGATAAAGAATTACAGAAACGCTACAGCCGATACGATCAGAACCACGATTACCGCAAGAGTAACCAAGGCACTTGAGAAGTTGCCCGTGCCCATGTTTGAAGGTAGTAATAGTTGGGTGATATCTCCGGAAAAAACTAAAAACGGGAAGGTAATTTTGGCCAATGACCCGCATATTGGTTTTGCACAACCTTCCGTTTGGTACGAGGCCCATGTGAGTACACCCACGTATGAAAAATATGGCTATCATTTGGCTGGAGTGCCCTTTCCACTATTGGGGCATGATAGAAAGTTGGCTTACGGGCTTACGATGTTTCAAAATGATGACCTAAATTTTTACTTTGAAGAGACAAACCCTTCGGATAGCACACAATACAGGACAGAATCTGGATGGGAAAATTATATGCCCGTATCGAAGGAGATTAAGGTAAAGGATAGTACATCAGTCAGTTTTTCTTATCTGAAAACAAGGAACGGACCAGTTTTAAATGGTATTGCAAAACAAATTAAGGGAGAACGGCCGATTGCAATGTCGTGGATGTATACCATACACAAAAATGAGGTAATGGATGCCCTTTACGGTATTAGTCATGCAGCCAACTTGAAGGAATTTGAAAGCGCCTTGCCCAAAATTCATGCTCCCGGCTTGAACGTAATGTATGGTGATGCTGAGGGAAATGTGGCTTGGTGGGCTTCAGCGAAGTTGTACCAAATGCCAGACAGTGTTTCCACAAAATTTGTAATGGATGGAACCTCTGGTAAGCAGAAACCCATACGGTATTTGGAATTTTCTGAGAATCCGAGTGCCATAAATCCATCATGGAATTATGTGTATTCTGCGAATAATCAACCCGATTCCATTGCCGGAATGTTGTATTCGGGATATTATTTGCCAGAAAATCGAGCAAAAAGAATTGTTGAATTATTGGATGCCAAAAACGACTGGGATCGCGACTCAACTTCCGAAATGATACTGGACGGGACGTCGACAGTGAACACGGCACTGATCACAGAGCTTATAAAGCTTCTTGATGTATCGAGCCTATCAGACGAGCAACTGGTACTGGTGGATGCTTTGAAAAATTGGGATGGAAGCTATGCCCTGGATAATAATATCCCCACATTGTTCCATCGCTGTGAGTACTTTGTGCTTAAAAACACTTTCGAAGACGAAATGGGTGAAGAGCGTTTTCAACAATTTTTGGGAACCCATCTTATGAAAAGACATATTGCCTGGGGCGCCCGGATGGAAGAAGGCAAATGGTGGGACAATGTACATACAACCGATTTTGTGGAGACCCGTAACGATGTTGTCTTAAAATCATTTGCAGATGCTTGGTACTCACTTATTGAGGATTTTGGACCGGATCCAAGCCAGTGGACCTGGGATAAGGTTCATACGCTGGAGCATCAACACCCCATCGGCAATGTGGAATCGCTTCGTAGCTTCTTCAATGTGGGCCCGTTCCCCGTTGAAGGTAGTAGGGAGGTCATCAATAACATGTCCTTTCCTTACGATACCACGGGAGTCTATAATGTAAGCTCAGGACCGTCCACACGTCGCATTGTGGATTTTTCCGATATTGAAAACAGCATCAGCATCTTACCCACGGGCCAATCAGGAAATCCATTTAGCAAGCACTATAAGGATCAAGCAGAGCTTTTTGTCAATGGAAAATTTCGAAAAATGATGCTCAACCAAAAGGAGATAGAGGACACTTCGGAGTCACTACTTGTTTTCAAACCGGAGCAATAGATCTTAAACGTTTTTATGAAATGGTAAGAGTGGAAGATTTTGCTCTAAATCCCACATGTATTTCCTATCAGAATTTTACAAAATAATCCTATTTTTAAGGACTTTTTTATAGAACATTCCATCTTCGTTTCTAACCTCAAAACCTGTTGGATAAAATGCTTGTGAAATGCTTGTCAAAGTATACGGCAGTGCCGTTTTTGGGGTTGAGGCCCAGACCATCGTTATTGAGGTCAATGTAGATAAGGGAATCGGTTACCATCTAGTGGGTCTTCCCGACAATGCCATTAAAGAGAGTAATTACAGAATAGCTGCCGCACTACAAAACAACGGTTATCGCATTCCAGGAAAAAAGATGACCATCAATATGGCCCCGGCCGATTTACGAAAAGAAGGATCAGCTTACGATCTTACCCTAGCTTTGGGGATTCTGGCTGCATCCGACCAAATCCATTCCGTGGGTATCGAAAAGTATCTGATCATGGGTGAACTCTCACTCGATGGAAGCATACTTCCCATTAAAGGTGCGCTTCCCATAGCAATTCAAGCCCAGAGAGAAGGTTTCAAAGGGTTTATTTTGCCTGAAG
>JANQRD010000199.1 GCA_028284725.1 Allomuricauda sp.
GATGTTAATCGAAAAAATAAATTGACCAACAACCATATTTCCAATATTGGGCAGATATATTGGGATGCCTCGGCAATTTTTCTATGGCAAAGTGGTGAAAATATGGTAAGCAACAACCTTATTGAGCATACTCCTTACAATGGTATTACAGTGAGTACCCGGGCCATATGGGATGCGGGTAAATATAAAACTGAGTGTGTGAATACTATCCGTTGGGATGAAATCATAGCATATCTAGGTGAGGATAAAGACACTGTAGGGATTGACTCTGATTGGTACAAGCGGGAACCCTTTATGCATGCAAGGAAAAATAAAGTACAATTCAATGAGATATCGAAAACCATGTTAAAGCTTGCAGATGGTAATGCCATTTATATCTCGGGGAGTGGTACCAAAAATGACATCAACCAGAATTTTATATATGATTGCTTTAGTTTAGGTATTGATGCTGGAATAAGATGCGATGATGATCAGAACGAAACCTTGATACGCAATAACATCATCTACCACATTAGGGGCAGTGGGGTATGTACAAAAGGTAGGAATGATATCATAAACAATCTTATTGTTGATTTGATTCCTTCAGGCCATACTAGGGGATTTGTCTCGCTCGAAGACGGAGCCGTTAAGAATTCAATCATTAAGAAGAACGTTTTTTATTCTATGAACGATTTCCAAAAAGTTGTCTACGAGGCAAAATATACCACGCCGAAAGCGAGACTTCAAGACTGTGTGGCTGATTCAAATTTGGTTTATAGCCATGTATCGAAGAAATGGGGAGAAGACTACTTAAGGAAATATCAGAAACAGGGTGTTGGGAAGAATAGCGTTTCAATGGATCCCCATTTGATCGAATATACAACCCATAATTTCAAATTTTCTACAGACGCTGTAATCAATACTATCGGTTTTGAGAAAATCAATATTGACAGTATAGGCCTATTAAAGTAGCAAAGATTTAACCGAGAATGTCTTTTACCACATGGCCATGTACATCGGTAAGCCGGAAACGCCTGCCCTGATGTTTGAACGTTAACCGTTCATGGTCTATACCAAACAGGTGTAATAAGGTTGCATGAAAATCATGCACATGTACAGGATTCTCGGTCACATTATAACTAAAATCATCGGTCTCCCCGTATGTAAGCCCCGCTTTTACCCCCGCACCTGCCATCCACATTGTGAAGGCCTTTGGGTGGTGGTCGCGACCGTAGTTATCTGCTGTCAATTGTCCTTGGGAATAGACCGTGCGGCCGAATTCGCCTCCCCAAACGACCAAAGTGTCCTCTAGCATGCCACGCTGTTTTAGATCCTTGATTAAGGCGGCGTTGGCTTGATCCGTCAATTTATTTTGACTTCTAACCCCGGCAGGGCAGCCTATGTGCTGATCCCAGCCCTGATGGTACAACTGAACAAATTTTACATCTTTTTCCAAAAGTTTTCTTGCTAATAAACAGTTTGCTGCATAAGTGCCTGGATTTCGCGAATCCGCTCCATACATTTCGAAAATATAATCTGGTTCATCGGAAAGATCTGTTACTTCTGGAATCGATGTCTGCATCCGAAAGGCCATTTCGTATTGAGATATTCGAGCGTTGATTTCTGGATCACCATACATATCATAGTGTATGTTGTTCAGTTTTTTTAGATAATCCAACATCCGTCTTCTGTCAAGTCCATCGTAGTTTTCCGGATTGTTCAAATAGAGAACTGGGTCTTTCCCGGAACGGAATTGCACCCCTTGATGTTCGGTAGGTAAAAACCCATTGCCCCAAAGTCTGGAATACAATGGCTGACCGCTCATATTTTTGGTGATCAAGGTAATGAAGGTAGGGAGGTTTTCATTATCAGACCCAAGTCCATAACTCAGCCAAGCACCAATGGACGGCCGGCCGGGCAGCTGGTTTCCAGTTTGTAAAAAAGTGATGGCAGGATCATGGTTAATGGCATCGGTCTGCATCGATTTAATGAGGCATAAATCGTCCACTACCTGAGCAGTGTGCGGAAGCAATTCACTAGCCCATGTTCCGGTTTGACCATATTGTTTAAAATCCATTATGGACGGTGCTATGGGAAAAACGGTCTGGTCGGAACTCATTCCGGTCAGTCTTTGACCTTGCCGAACTGATTCCGGTAAATCCACACCAAACATTTTCCTGAGTTTAGGCTTGTAGTCCCACATATCCAATTGTGAAGGGCCACCACTTTGAAAAAGGTAAACGATGCGCTTGGCTTTGGGTAAATGGTGGGGTAGGCCCAACCTATTTTTATAATGGGATTTCAAATCGCCTAGCAAGGATTGAGTTGTGGACCCCCACACCTTATCTACATTCAACAATGAATTCAGGGCCAGGGCTCCAAGGCCTAGGGAGGTTCTCGTAAGAAAATTTCTGCGATCCCATTGCCGTTCCAGTTGTTGTAAATCCCTATTTGTAGATTTTAATTCGTTATGATTATGGCACATAGGATAATTTTTATCTTTTGGTAATGACGGCATCGGAATTTATTATGGTGCTCGCTACCACGGCATTGGCCGCTATTAATGCCGCATCTTTTGAATTATCGGTCTTGAATTCTCCCGTATTGAGCCAACCTTCAGTTTTTTTTCTGTTTTCCTTGAATTTTCCATATTCCTGTAGTTGAAGATCTAACAAGACTTGCAGCTCTTCCGATTCGATGGTTCTGCCTGTCAGCTTTTTGAATACCTTTGAAATAGCTTCCCTTGGGTCGGAATAGGATAACATGCTTTGTCCCAGTACGCGCGAAGCTTCCACATAGATTGGATCATTGAGGAGTACCAATGCCTGCAAAGGAGTGTTGGTCTCTTGTCTGCGGACCGTGCATATGGAACGATCTGGCGCATCAAATGTCGCGATGGTAGGATGTGGCACTGATCGCTTCCAGATGGTATACATGCTTCGACGGTACAGTTTTTCTCCCTTGTCCTCTTCATAAGCTGCCCCGTTGATTTTCCATAAGCCTTCCGGCTGATAGGGCTTTACACTGGGACCACCTATTTTTCTGTTCATCAGCCCTGAAGCTACCAAGACATTGTTACGAAGCATTTCTCCCGATAATCTTTTTGAAGGACCTCTGGCCAACAAGCGATTCTCCTTATCATATTGTAACATTTTTTTTGAGGCCAATGAGGTTTGCCGATACGTATGTGACGTCACTATTAGCTTGAAGAGTGCTTTTACATCCCAACCGGACTCCACAAACCGAATGGCTAGCCAATCCAGTAAAGCAGGATGACTCGGAAGCTCACCTTGATTTCCAAAATCCTCTGCAGTCTTTACTATTCCGGTGCCAAACAGATGCTGCCAATAACGATTTACGGCCACTCGAGCCGTAAGGGGGTGATTCTTATGTGTAACCCATTTTGCCAGGCCCAGCCTATTTTTAGGAAGACTATCCGAAAAAGCAAAAATTCTTTCCGGTGTATTTGGAAAGACCTCTTCCCCGGCCATATCATATTGACCTCTTTCCAAAATTGTGGTTTTTCTTGAATTTGGCATCTCTTTCATGACCATAATTTCTTGAATATGGTCCGTACTGTCTACCATAGTTTTTTTCAACTTCTCAAACTCATTCAATGCGTCTTTATAAGCGAGGGAATAATTGCCCATATAGTATTTTCTCAATTTCTCTTTTTCATCTACTTTTATATTATCAGGGCTTTTGGATATCAATTTCGACAAGCTTTTGGCATCTGAAATTTGAAGTACCTCCAAAGGGGTCAGCTCCCTATTAAAAACCAATATGTCGTCAATGATTGCACCTCCTATACCTTTTCCACGCCATCGGGCTCCCATTTGTAAACCAGGATCTCTGGGTACTTCCTTTGTACCGTATGCATCTGAGTTGAAGAGGATATCCTTATATAGATTGTCCACTACTGTATGGGTTTTCAGAGCGGTCCCATTTAGAAAAACTTTTAGCCCAGAAGCCATACTGGAACCATCATAGGTCATGGTAAGCTGTATCCATTCTCCCTTGGGCACTTTTGCAACAGACTCTTCGATAATGGCATTCATGGGATGTAAATGCGCCAATACCAATTCCAGTCTGCTATTTTTCAAGGCTAAATGGTAACCACGAAAATTATACAGTTTGGCACCGACGCCTTTATGGAAAATAACACCGGTTTCCAGTTCTTCAGGAATCCAAAGCCTAATACCGATGCTAAAAGGCTGATGTCTTTGGAAAGAACCGATCTTTTCCAAATGCAACCAAGTATCACCATCCATTTTAAGTCCATTCCCTGTAAACCCTTCCGTAAACTTGGGAGATTGCTCACCTGAAAATTGTTGCCTCATAACTCCTTTTTGCAAGGGATTTATACGATTAATCAATTGCTTTGAATTAAAATCGATTTGTGCTAAAAGACCATTGGGCAGGTTATGAATATCGATTTTCTTGTATTCTGAGAAAGCTATCCAATCCTCTGCCTTCTGATTTTCATTCTTTACTATTTTCGCTACATCTTCCTTCTTTTGATTAACCAGACGATTTATATAGGACATAAACTGCTGTTGATGCTCAGTGGGAAGCATTAGGTTTGGTCCCGGCATGGAAAAGTCGAACGAAATCTGGCCTGATTCATTGACATTATTAAAAAAACTATACATCTCGTAATAATTTTTCTGCGAAATTGGATCGTATTTGTGATCATGACATTTCGCACAGGCCATGGTCAATCCCATTATACCCTCACCTACCGTATTGGTTCGATCGGCTACATATTCCGACCGAAATTCCTCGTCAATGATTCCCCCTTCAGCATTCTGGGGATGCAATCGGTTAAAAGTAGTGGCGAGAACCTGTTCGTTAGTGGGGTTGGGCATCATATCGCCTGCCACCTGCCACTCTAAAAATTGATCGTAGGGCATATTCTTGTTGAAAGCATTTATGACCCAGTCCCGCCAAGGTGAAACATCCCGATAGCGGTCCACCGTATAGCCATGTGTATCTGCATATCTAGAAACATCCATCCATTCCAAAGTACGCTGTTCGCCATAATGGGGTGAAGCCAAGAGGCGATCTACCACTTTTTCATAAGCGTTGGGCGAGTTATCCTTGAGAAAGGCCTCTATTTCCTCCAAACTGGGAGGAAGCCCGGTAAGGTCAAAGCTCACCCTTCGCAACAGCATCTCCTTGTCTGCGGCTTTGGAGGGAGGAAATCCTTCTTTTTCCAATCGCGCCTGTATAAAATTATCAATTGGATTTACAATGGTCTTAGCTATCGAGACAGAAGGGATTTCTAGTCTGTTGGGTGAAATAAAAGCCCAATGGTCTGCATATTCAGCCCCATTCTCTATCCATTTAAAAAGCATGGCCTTTTCACGGGGAGTTAATGTTAAGTGTGATTCGGGTTCGGGCATGACATACTCAGGATCTTCGGAAAGAATACGATCAATAAGCATACTCTTTCCAGGGTTTCCAGGTCGTATGGCATATTTTCCCGGAACATTTTTTAGTTGGGAATAGGCCAAATCCTGTAAATGCAATTGAAGACCCGCTTTTACCCTGGCCTCATCTGGACCATGGCAGATAAAGCATTTATCCGATAGAATAGGTTTTACATGTTGGTTAAAGTCTATTTTTCCAGGTAATTTTTCATACGCTTCTTGTACTGATTCGGGCAAATCTGGACCTCCACAGGAAACCACCAGCAAAAGGCCCATTAGGCCGAATGTGTTTTTAACTTTCAACATATATACCCGATAGTTTACATTGTTAACAAAGTTAGGTTTTGCAGACAAGAAAACAGTTGATCAAATCAGTCTATAAATTGTACATTTCCGACTTTTGCACTATTTTTAAAGGACAATCATACCATCAGCAACAGTAATCACCTTAGGTTAAATCAAGAAAATCATTTCCTTGAAAAGCTTGAATCAAATACTTACAAATCAGTTAATTTTAGATAATGCAAGAAGTTCTTCAATCCTTAAAACTGACGTTGTTGAACATTGGCTACGCGAAATTGGATACTTCATGGGATTATGACAATGTAATTAGTCCCTTCACCAGAATGTACTATATCACCAAGGGAACGGCCAAAGTATTCCACAGTAACCGTGTCTTTGATTTAAAACCTGGTTATTTGTACCTAATTCCAAGTTATACCTATGGGAGATACCGTTGTGATGCATATCATGAACAATACTACATCAGTTTCTTGGAAGAAGTCAAAAATGGACAATCTATCTACAGTTGGAAAGACTTTGTATATGAAATTAGGGCCGTGGAAAAGGATGCCTATTTTTTTAGTCGATTGTTGGAGTTGAACCCTAGGCGTTTCCTTATGGACGAAGACCCCAAGGTTTATGACAATGAACCCACACTAAAGGGCTTCGTAAAAAGAAACGAAGAGCTTTCCACCAAAAGTTACATAGAGACACACGGCATCCTAAATATACTTCTATCCCGTTTTATTCAGAACAGTGGCAAAAGCAGTTATAATTCCCCCTCTTTGAAAAATGGATTGAACGATGTTCGTAACTACATTGGGCAAAACCTTCACCAATCGCTTACCATAAGTCGTTTGGCGAATTTCTGCAATTTGAGCCCCGATTACTTTTCCAGGATTTTCAAGGAGCATTTTGGTATTCGTCCAAGTATATATTTACAATCTAAACGTATCGAGCGTGCACAATTATTACTTCTCACAACCAACAATTCCCTAAAAGAAATTGCCGAGAAAACAGGAATGGGAACGATTTCCTATTTTTCAAGGATTTTCAAGAAACATACTGGAAAAACACCAGGAAAGTTTAGAAGAGAACGGCTAACGGTTTGAAATACCATTCAAGTAATATAAAACGAGCAGTTCAATTGATTTTGTATGCATTTAGCTTCGCTGCTCTAATCTGTAAGTTCGCGGGGAAACGCCCATATATTTTTTAAAAAGGCGGGAAAAGTAGAGTGGGTCCTGAAAGCCTAATTTATAGCTGATTTCCTTAATACTCATGTCCGTATGATCCAGTATTTCACAGGCCTTTTGTGTTTTTTTCAAATTAAAAAAGTGAAGGGGCGAATAACCAGTTCTCTTTTTGAACAGATTGAAGAGATAGGATGAGGAGTAATTGAACTCTTCGGTGATATCTTCAAATCTAAGGGACTTGTCCAGGTTCTGAACTAGAAATTCCACAATAGTGTCCACTAGATTGTCACGACTTTGGACATCCATCGAATGTCCAATTTCGGCAAAAATAAATGAACTAATAAAATTCAAACCGAGAATATTGGCATACTCTAATCTTGACATTACGTAAGAACTGTTCAAAACTTGAAAAATTCGGTTGAACTCATGGATGCGACTACTTTCAAAAGGCACAATTTCTGCGTTTTGACGATTCAAATCGTATCTGTCAAATAAGCTTTGCGCCATGATTCCTCCAAAATGCATCCAATAAATGCTCCAAGGATTATGCTCACCAGCATGGTACCCATGAGCAGTATTTTTGGGTATAATATAAAAATGGTTAGGTAAGACTTCAATATGTTCCCCTGCTATATTTAATGTCCCCCCACCTTCAGTACAGTAGATAAAAATAAACTCATTGGCCCCCATTTTTCGAACTCTTTGATGATGACGCGCCCGAGGGTAGTAGCCAATATCTGTAATGTAAAAGGATCTTGTAATCTTGTTTGATTCCAACCTTTTTTTTATGCTTTTTGGAAGAACGATCATCTTCTGACCCAAAAAACCCTCTTTTAGCATATTATTGTCCATGTTTTAGAGTAATTCGTCTATGTTTTCGCATAGTAAAATTGAGTACTATTGATGACAAGATTTTTATATAAATACCTGTATACCAAATATACATAATGTTTTAGCAGACATTTTCACTCAGCGAAGTAAGGTTTTTGAAGGTTAAAAAATAGCAGTTACATTTTCCCTGTAGTATGGGAATATCCATGTTTTACAAAAAGGAGACACCAAATTTTAAAAAATACCAGGAAAAGTGATAAACCAAAATGAGTAGCTGTATCCATGAAAAACGCCGAATTCAATTTCACATATATTATTTTTCTGGCGATGGTATCCGCTATGGGCGGCTTCCTTTTTGGTTATGACTGGGTGGTCATCGGAGGGGCAAAACCTTTTTATGAACTTTACTTCGATATTGTCGATGCTCCTACTTGGCAGGGTTGGGCCATGGGCAGTGCCTTGGTAGGTTGTATATTTGGCGCTATACTTTCTGGCTTATTCGCGGATAGTTGGGGCCGTAAAAAATCTCTGATTTTAGCAGCTGCCCTATTTACCCTTTCCGCTTTTGGAACAGGTTGTGCAGAAGGGTTTACTTCGTTTATTATCTATCGCTTAATTGGGGGGTTGGGTATTGGACTGGCCTCTACACTGTCGCCCATGTACATAGCCGAGCTCGCTCCTGCGAAATATAGGGGTCAGTTTGTATCCCTCAACCAGTTGACCATTGTGTTAGGTATCCTTGCAGCGCAAATCACCAATTGGTGTATTGCCGAAGGCATTCCGCCAGATTTTGGTGATAGAGAAATATTGGCCTCATGGAACGGTCAAATGGGTTGGCGATGGATGTTCTGGGCAGAACTTGTTCCGGCCGTCCTTTTTTTTTGTCTACTTTTTACAGTTCCCAAGAGTCCGCGATTCCTTGCCAAAATCGGGCATTATATCGCTGCAATAGAGGTTTTGGAAAAAATAGGGGGAAGGGAATATGCAGTGACGGAAATAGAAAATATGAATTCGACCTTTAAAAATAACAAAGGTAAAGAGATTCCGACTTCTGAATTTAAAAGCAAAAAAGTCTTATCCATATTGGTCTTAGGTATTGTTCTGGCGGTTTTTCAACAATGGTGTGGTATTAATGTCATTTTCAATTATGCCGAGGAAATATTCAGTGCTGCGGGTTACAAAGTGGGCGATATGCTTTTTAATATCGTAATTACCGGCAGCGTAAATCTGATTTTTACTTTTATGGCCATGCGTACTGTAGACCGTTGGGGTCGCCGTAGGCTAATGCTTGTTGGTTCTATGGGACTGGCCTTGGTCTACACCATGCTAGGCGGTGCTTATTATTTGGATTGCAATGGATGGCCGGTTCTGGTACTCGTCATTTCTGCTATTGCTATCTATGCTATGACCCTGGCACCTCTAACCTGGGTAGTGCTATCGGAAATATTCCCCAACCGTTTGCGTGGTGTTGCAATGTCGATAGCTACTTTTTCTTTATGGTTTGCCTCCTTTGTTTTGGTGTTTACCTTTCCCATTATGAACAGTGCTTTGGGGACTTACGGAACCTTCTGGACCTATAGCCTCATTTGTCTGTCTGGCTATTTTTTTATCAAGAGGAAGTTACCTGAAACCATGGGAAAAAGCTTAGAGGAGATTGAAATGGAATTGACAAAAAATAAATGAAATCCTATTAAACCGCATAAGTGCAGCATATGAACGGAAATGCATACTAAAAGTAAAACCTAATAAAATGAGACTATGCCTAATTATTGTCCTGGGCGTTTTGATTAACTCCTGTGGTGTAAAAAACAACGATTCGGAGCAAATGGACCTTTCAGGTGTCTGGCGTTTCAAAATAGATTCCCTCGATATTGGTACTTCTGAAAAATGGTTTACCCAAACTTTAAATGGAGAAATCAACCTTCCCGGATCTATACAGGAACAAAATATCGGGAACGAAGTTTCCTTGAAAACCAAATGGACAGGTCAAATTGTCGATAGTGCTTGGTTCTATTCCAATAAATACGCTAAATATAGAGGACAAGACAACATAAAAGTGCCCTTCTGGTTGCAGCCCAAAAAGCACTACGTGGGTGCGGCCTGGTACCAGAAGGATATAGAAATTCCTAATAACTGGGAAGGCAAATACATCGAATTAAAGCTAGAGCGAGCTCATTGGGAAACCGAGGTTTGGGTAAACAATGAAAATGCTGGAAAGAAAAACAATCTGGCCACAGCACAAATCTATAACCTAACAAAGTTTCTAAAACCAGGTAAGAATACGCTATCCATTAAAATAGACAACAGTATTAGAGAGGTTAATCCAGGAGCAAATTCCCACAGTATTACAGATCACACCCAGTCTAACTGGAATGGTATTGTGGGTGCTATCGAATTGAATGCAAAAAAACCAGTATTTATCTATGATACCCAAATATATCCAGACATCCATACCAAAATGGCAAGGGTAGTTGTAAAAGTTAAAAATTATACAGGTAGCCCACAAAAATGCGAGCTTAGTTTGCAAGCTCGGTCAAAAGGAAGTGGCACAAGCCTGGCCAAGCAGAAAAAAAATATTGAAGTAGTTGAAGAAACAACAATCGAAGTGAACTATTTCATGGGTGAGAATCCAGCGCTTTGGGATGAATTCAACCCTAATTTGTATGAAATGGATTTATCCCTGGAGTCCAACCTAGGTAACAACACCGAACAAATAACCTTCGGAATGCGTGAATTCAAGGTTGATGGTAGGCGTTTTGCCATTAATGGCCGTCCAATATTTCTTCGGGGTACATTGGACTGTGCTGTTTACCCGCTCACCGGATATCCTCCCACAACTGTCGAAGAGTGGAAACGAGTCATAAAGATTTGTCAGGACCATGGATTAAATCACATACGCTTTCATTCTTGGTGTCCGCCCCAAGCGGCTTTCGCCGCTGCCGATGAGCTTGGTTTTTATTTGCAGGCGGAAGCCTCTAGTTGGGCGAATTTCGATTCTTCCATAGGGCAAGGCCACGCCATTGATGAATGGTTGTACAAAGAAGCTGATTTAATGTTCGAACAATATGGAAACCATCCGTCCTTCGTCATGATGGCCTACGGAAATGAACCCGATCGTCTTAAGGACGAGGAATATCTGATACCCTACGTGGATTATTGCAAGAAAGCAGACCCCCGTCATCTGTACACCTCAGCTGCAGGTTGGCCATATATCGATAACATGGATTTTTACAACAGCTCCAATCCACGGATTCAACAATGGGGTCAGGGATTGAAAAGCATTATCAACGCAAAACCACCGCAGACCATGTTCGACTTCCACGATACTATCCAAGGGATATCCATTCCTTACGTAGCCCATGAAATAGGGCAGTGGTGCGTGTATCCGAACTTTAAGGAAATCGAAAAGTACACAGGGGTATTGAGAGCGAAGAATTTTGAGATTTTTCAGGAAACCCTGACAGAGAATGGAATGGCACATTTGAGTAAAGACTTTATGATGGCCTCCGGAAAACTACAAGCCTTGTGTTATAAAGCAGACATTGAGGCAGCATTGCGGACAAAAGATTTTGCCGGATTCCAACTATTAGATCTCAACGACTTTTCGGGACAGGGAACTGCATTGGTCGGGGTCTTGGATGCCTTCTGGGAAGAAAAGGGATATATCACCGCGGAGGAATATCGGCGTTTTTGTAATAAGACGGTCCCCTTAGCACGATTTTCCAAACGCATGTTCCATAGTAATGAACCAATTGTTGCCGATATTGAAGTGGCGCATTTTGGAGAATTTCCCTTGAAGAATCAAACTCCAAACTGGAGATTGGTTCATACTGACGATACAACTGTGGCCGAAGGTAAATTTAAGATGACCGATATTCCCATTGGAAATTGTTTCTCTTTAGGAAGCCTTTCTATTCCTGTTACAGACATGGGAAGTTCTCGAAAACTCACATTAAAGGTTGAAGTAGATGGAAATACAAATTCCTGGGATGTTTGGGTATACCCATTCAAGAATGAACAGGTAAAAGAAGAAATATTAATGGTAGACAGGCTAGACAAAAATGCGCAGAACGTGTTGCGAAAAGGGGGTAAGGTATTGCTAAGCCTGAAAAAAGGAAGCCTAAAACCCGAAAAAGGCGGTGATATCGCCATTGGTTTTTCGAGCATCTTCTGGAATACGGCCTGGACCAGCAAACAGGCCCCGCATACCCTTGGGGTACTGGTAAATCCGGACCATAATGCTTTTAAGGATTTTCCAACGGAATATCATTCCAACTGGCAATGGTGGGATGCGATGAGCCATTCTAACGCCATTCTTCTAGACGGGTTTCCGGCAGAATTGAATCCTATTGTACGTGTTATCGATGACTGGTTTACGAACCGCCCTCTTGGACTGGTTTTCGAACTAAAGGTTGGTAAAGGAAAATTGTTGGTTTCGGGGATTGATTTTTGGGAAAATATGGAAAACCGCCCTGCTGGAAAACAGCTTTTGTACAGCTTGAAAAAATACATGGCCAGTGAAGGTTTCGAACCAGAAGATACAGTTTCGATGTCTCAGATCAAAGAATTGTTATAAGTCACCAAAAGGTAGAAATAGATTGCGGTTGTTCCAATCGAGATACCAATCTTAAACCATTAGATTTATGGGTACCGTAAAAGCTTGGAAAGAGAAAGTGATTATACCGACCTACGAGGTCGGTAAACCTGAAAAATATCCGTTTTTTTTAGAAAAACGAGTGTATCAAGCCAGTAGCGGCTCGGTTTACCCCCATCCTGTCATAGAGCGGATTAGCGATGAAAAAATCCACAAGGAGTGGAACGCGATTTTTATTGAAAACGACTATCTCAAAATCATGGTTCTACCAGAATTGGGAGGAAGAATACAGATGGCTTATGATAAAATCCAGGAACGTCATTTTGTCTATTATAATCAAGTGGTCAAACCCGCTCTGGTCGGACTGACCGGTCCATGGATTTCAGGGGGTATTGAGTTTAATTGGCCACAACACCACCGTCCCAGCACTTACGATCCGGTAGACTTTTTTATTGAGGAAAACGATAATGGAAGCAAGACTGTTTGGGTAAGTGAAGTAGAACGTATGTTCCGGACCAAAGGTATGGCAGGTTTTACACTTTATCCTGATAAGGCCTATTTGGAAATCAAGGTTCAACTCTACAATCGGACACCACATCCTCAGACCTTTTTATGGTGGGCGAATCCAGCCGTGGCCGTAAATGAACATTACCAATCTGTTTTCCCACCAGATGTCAATGCTGTGTTTGACCATGGTAAAAGAGATGTTTCCGAATTTCCAATTGCCCGGGGAGAATATTATAAGGTAGACTACGCACCTGGTACAGATATTTCCAGATATAAAAACATCCCTGTTCCGACCTCTTACATGGCTATAACTTCAGCGTACGATTTTGTCGGAGGTTATGAACACGACACCAAGGGAGGGCTTTTACATATTGCAGATCATCAAGTATCGCCTGGAAAGAAACAGTGGACCTGGGGCAATGGCGATTTTGGCAAAGCGTGGGACAGAAACCTGACCGATAATGATGGCCCTTATATAGAATTGATGTGCGGTGTATATACCGATAACCAGCCCGACTTTTCATGGCTGCACCCTTATGAGGAAAAAAGTTTCAAGCAATATTTTATGCCCTACCACAATGTTGGGGTCGTAAAGAATGCAACCAAGGAAGCCCTGTTAAATATGGAATTGGAGGGCGATAAGATAACTTTGAAAATATATGTTACTTCAGAATATACAGATTGTACGATAGTATTGTCTGGCGGTTCAGATGTAATTTTTGAAGAAAAAATAAGCCTTGGCCCCAAGGACGGATACGAAAAGACCGTATCCACTGAAAATTTGGCCTATGAAGACCTTAGGACGACTCTGAAAGATAAAAACGGCAATACACTTGTTTCATGGTCCCCCAAAACTTATGACAATCAAGAGATTCCAAAACCAGCCGAAGCAGCAAAACGGCCTGAAGAAATTGTAAGCGTGGAGCAGCTATATCTCAGAGGACTTCATCTGGAACAGTACAGACACGCCACCTACAACCCCACGGACTATTATCTGGAAGCGCTGTCACGCGAACCCGATGACGTACGCAACAATAATGCGATGGGCCTTTGGTATCTTAAGAGGGGCCAATTCAAAAAGGCACTTTTATATTTCGAAAAGGCCGTTGCAACCCTCACACGGCATAACCCTAATCCGTATGACAGTGAGCCTTTTTACAACAAGGGACTGACGTTAAGGTTTATGGGCAAAGACGAGGAAGCCTATAATGCTTTTTTTAAGTCGTGTTGGAACGCCGCTTGGCAGGATGCGGGCTATTTTAACCTCGCCCAGATAGATTGTGCTCGTGGAAATCTGGAAAAGGCCTTGGAACATGTAGACAGGGCGCTTATCAAAAACTGGCATAACCACAAAGCTAGACATCTGAAAGTTGTATTGCTCCGAAAGATGGGCCGAATCAATGAAGCAATGCAATTTATTGAAGATTCTTTGGCGATTGACCGCTTCAACTTTGGTGTACTTTTCGAAAAGTATATTTTAAGTAATAAAGCCAGTGACTTGAAATGCTTTGAGAATCAGCTGCGGGACTATGTACACAACTATATCGAATTTTCATTGGATTATGCCTATGCAGGGTGCTATGATGAGGCAATGGCTCTTGTAAAAACATTTACAGAAGGGAAAAAGAAAGTATATCCTATGGCATTCTATTTTCTTGGATGGTATAATGAAAAGAACAACGATTTGACATTGGCCGAGCGCTATTATAAAATAGCACAGACCATGCCGATGGATTACTGTTTCCCTAATCGTTTGGAGGAAATGATTGTACTGAAATCGGCCATGGCGTTAAATCCTGAAGATTCAAGGGCACCCTACTATGCTGGCAATTTTTGGTACGCATTCAGACAGTATGAAAATGCCAAGGAGTGCTGGGAAAATTCCATAGAAAAAGATTGTGGCAACCCCATTTGTTACCGCAATCTGGCACTGTTGTACTATAACAAAACAAACCAAAAAGAATTGGCTAGAGAATCCTTGGAGCGAGCCTATGAATTAGACTCCAAGAATGCAAGATTGCTCATGGAACTTGACCAGTTATATAAAAAAATACACGCTCCAATAGACGTGCGTATCCGATTGTTGGATAAAAATCCTTCCTTGACAGTATCTCGGGATGATCTTTATCTCGAACGTATTATGCTACTGAATTTTAAGGGCCAATTCGACAAGGCTCTGAATCTTTTGGAAAGCAGACAGTTCCGCCCCTGGGAAGGAGGCGAAGGTAAGGTTCCTTTCCAATATGTAACTGTTCATATAGAACTGGCGAAGCAAGAACTGATGGCCAATAATCCTTCCAAAGCCATCGAACATCTTGAGAAGGCCCAAACCTATCCATATAATTTAGGAGAAGGAAAACTTCTTGGCACCCAGGAGAACGATATTTTTTATTGGTTGGGTTGTGCCTATGAAAAACGAGGTGAGCCATTTGAGGCTAGGAAAAATTGGGAAATCGCATCCCAAGGGCTTAGTGATCCCAGTCCAGCTATTTTCTACAATGACCAACGACCCGATAAAATCTTCTACCAAGGTTTGGCATTATTGAAATTAGGTAGAAAGGAAGAAGCCAAACATCGTTTCCAAAATCTTATTAACTATGGCATAGAGCATATGAACGATGATGTAAAGCTTGACTATTTTGCCATCTCACTGCCCGACCTATTGATTTGGGAGGAGAAATTGGACGTTCGCAACAAAGTACATTGTCAATATCTCATCGCATTGGGGGAGCTGGGTATGAAAAATTTCAAAGAAGCACTTTTGGGCTTTGACAAAGTATTGAAAATGGATTTGTTTCATTTACCGGCTACTATCCACAAAAAGATGCAGAACAAAGGCAAGGCTGTCATTCGGGAATATAACCTTTGAAGTTGTACTTTTTCATTTGGCCCATTTATAAAAACTTAAGAACACTCTATGGCCGAATCATCAAAAAAAGACTTTTTGACAAACGATACAAGGTCTTATAATATCACTTTGCTTTTTTTATGAGCGTATGCCAGATGCCTAAACGCCCAGTGTCTAATTCGGTAAACCTTACATTGATTATGCCAATATATCCCTCACCACATGGCCATGGACATCGGTAAGGCGATATCGCCTGCCCTGATGTTTAAATATTAATTTCTCATGGTCAATCCCTAACTGATGTAGCATAGTTGCTTGAAAATCATGTACATGTACGGGGTTTTCCACAATATTATATCCAAAATCGTCGGTTTTTCCATAGACCGTGCCTCCTTTTATTCCTCCTCCGGCCATCCATATGCTGAAACTACGCGGATGGTGGTCCCTGCCATAGTTGTCTTTTGTGAGCTTTCCTTGTGAAAAGCTTGTTCTGCCGAATTCACCACCCCAGATGACCAAGGTGTCTTCAAGTAGGCCTCTCTGTTTTAAATCTTTTACTAAGGCAGCCGATGCCTGGTCTGTCGATTTGGCCAGTTTTACTATTTCAGAGGGAAGGTTTCCGTGTTGGTCCCACCCCATATGGTAAAGTTGGATGAAGTTGACATCCCGCTCTGCAAGTCTTCGGGCCATTAAACAGTTGTATGCATAGGTTCCGGGTATTTTGACATCCTCTCCGTACATATCAAGAATGTAATCTGGTTCATCTGATAGATCAGAAATTTCGGGCACACTAGTCTGCATCCGGTAGGCCATCTCATATTGGCTGATTTTGGAATCAATTTCGGGGTCTCCCCAAACTTTTTGTTGTTCCTTTTCCAATGCTGTTAGATAGTCCAACTCTCTTCTTCTGCTATGTCTATCTATTCCTTCGGGATTGTTCAGATATAGCACAGAATCAGAGCCTGACCTGAACTGAACCCCTTGATGGTGTGATGGTAAAAAGCCACTGTTCCAAGCTTGCATATTAAGATTTTGGGCTCCATTCTTGCCTTTTGAGAGCATTACGACAAAAGATGGTAGGTTGTTATTTGAACTTCCCAATCCATAACTCATCCATGAACCTATACTCGGTCTTCCGACTTGTTGTGAACCCGTTTGCATGAAAATTACGGCAGGTTCATGATTTATGGCTTCGGTATGCATTGAGTTTATCATGCAGATATCCTCCGCTATTGTTGAAGTATGCTTCATCAGCTCACTAAAATAGCCTCCGGTTTTTTCATGTCTTTTAAAGTCGAATATAGAGCCTACCAATGGGAAGCTCGATTGGGCCGCCAACATTCCGGATAGACGTTGGCCATTTCTGACAGAGTCGGGAATTTCTTCTCCCCAGCGTTTGATCAACTCGGGTTTATAGTCAAAAAGTTCAAACTGACTGGGTCCACCACTTTGGAACAAATAGATGACCCTTTTAGCACGAGGCGCATGATGCAACTTTGATATGACCCCGCCGTTTATTTTATTTGTTGGTGGAAAGACGCTTGGTGATTTTGTGGATGCAAATACCTCGGGAAACATAAGACCTCCAAGTGCCAGGCTTCCAAGTCCGCGACTTGTAGTACGTAGAAATTCCCTTCGAGTTTTTAGATATTCAGCATTCCTTATGTCCTTGGAATATTTCATTGCTTCAATTTTTGTAGTAGGCCTCTGTTGAGTTAAGAATAGTATTGGTGACCCTTGCCAAAGCGGCAACTTCTATCATAGGTAATTCAGTGTAGCGTTCCTTGGCGCCGGTGCTCAAAAAACGTTTGGCCTTTTCAGGCTCAGCATTGAAATAATCTTTCTCCTCCCTATACTGTCGCATTAATATTTCTTGTTCAATCTGGGAGGGCTTGCGACTGATCAATGCAAGAAAAGTTCGGTCCAGGGCCGTTGGGATGTTAAGTTCAGTCTCTAAAAGTGTCTTTTCAGAAAGTACGCGACAGGCCTCAATGACCTGTGGGCTGTTCAACAGTACGAGAGCTTGCAGGGGAGTGTTACTTCGTTGCCGTTCTACCTGGCATTCACTACGGTTTGAAGCATCGAATACCAACATGCTAGGAGCAGGGGCATTCCTTTTCCAAAAAGTATAGAGGCTGCGGCGATATAGTCCATTCTCATAATCAATCTCATATCCAGGAAAGAAAGAATGTGTAATCGTTTCTCGCCAGAGCCCTTTGGGTTGGTAAGGAAATACGGATTTACCACCAATTTTTCGTTCTAAAAGGCCACTGGCAGCCAAAACGTTGTCCCTTACCATCTCAGCTGAACGTCTATATCTTGGCCCTCTTGCCAAAAGCACATTATCTGGGTCGATTTCAATTAAGTCATCTCGTATGGCTGAAGATTGCTTATAAGTGGCAGAAGTGACCATCTGACGTATCAATCTTTTTACATCCCATCCATTTTCCATGAAGTCAACTGCAAGCCAGTCCAACAATTTGGGATGACTCGGCAGTGCGCCTTGGTTGCCAAAATCTTCATTGGTAGAGACTAACCCTCTGCCAAAAATAAGATACCAGAACTGATTTACTGCCACTCTTGCTGTAAGGGGGTTGTCTTCATGAATAAGCCATTGGCCCAAACCATATCGGTTTCGCGGTAATTCTTTTGGCCATGGTAGAATACTTTCGGGAACATTTCTTTCTACCTGCTCCCCATGGGCATCATATACCCCGCGTTCAAGAACGTATGTAGGTCTTTCATTTTCAAAATCGCCCATCACCATAACTTCCTGAACGGTATCAATAGTAATCAATTCCTGCTGTTGCAGACTTCGCAAAGTTCTTCGTTCCTGCTCCAATGCTTCGTCTACATGCAAAGCGTAGAACTCCTTTGCACGCCATGATTCGGCACTGGTTTCTTTTTCAAATGCATCTAATCCAACTTTTGCGTCATAAAGGTATTGCGCTACCAAATCCCCTGCTTCCTTATTGAGAATTCGTACCTCATCAATCATGCCCTCATTGAAATTTTGATCGTAATGACTGGCTCCCAGAACCAAGCCTTTATAGGGCATATAAATGGTAGGCTTTGGATCGGTATATGGTTTTGTAGACCTATAAAGATGATTGCGCAATATTTCAGTGTCGGTCAATTTTCCATTGCGATAAATTTTCATTCCTTTGGCATCGCCGGAACCATCGTAGGTCCAAACAAAATGTTGCCACTCGTTCAACAACAGCTCATCTTTCAATCGTACATCCAGTGATTGATAAGGATGTGCATGATTGAGTCGAAACGAAAGTCTGGTACTATCCAATACCACTTCCCAGCCACGATAGCCTTGAAGACGGCTATTTCCGTTATAAAACACCCTGGCTTCATCAAATTTTTTGGGCGCTTTAATCCAAAAACTGATGGTAAAGGGGTCCATTCTTTCAAAACCTACACGACTACCATCTGCGATCAATTGTCCTTCTAGAAATTTTAGAGCTAGCCCTTTTTTACCCGACGCAAAAGTCTGCCCGTAGTTTTTGGCATTTTTTGATCCCCTGGCAAAAT
>JANQRD010000202.1 GCA_028284725.1 Allomuricauda sp.
AACTGGGGTTTTCTTATCCGCTGTTTGTAATACCAACATTGAACGCCACTAGGGAATGTATGACGGTTTCCACCTCACTTTACGGAAAGGAACACTATAAAAATGGTCCGGCCAATGCTTTTAGACATGCTTTTTGGAACTATTTGATAGCCAAACGTTGCTTTGCTTTGCTGGAAAATGAAAAAAAGGTGTTGCAGTGGACAAAGAAAATCACCGATTGGCACGAAGAAGCATTTCGCAATAGGGATTTGGCCAAAAAAATGGATTTGCACAATAATGAAGTCGGACGCTCCTTGTTTCAAAAACATATATCGAAAATGAAAAAAGAAGTATTGCAAATTCTTCAGCACATGACAGACTCAGCCTCTCAAGTGGATGCCGATTGTGATTTTTCAAAATACGATAACACCTTGGTCTTTATAACAACTGAATCATGAAGGACACATTTTATGATTACATCTGCCAATTGCAGGATACCATTACTTCGAAACTGGAAGAAGTGGACGGGAAAGCCAAGTTTCAAGAAGATCTTTGGAAACGTCCCGAAGGAGGGGGCGGCCGAACGCGGGTCATTGCAAATGGCGCAGTCTTTGAAAAAGGTGGGGTGAACATCTCGGCTGTGCATGGTGCCCTTCCCAAGAGCATGCAACAGTATTTTGGAGTTACAGATGCGGATTTCTTTGCCTGCGGTCTCAGTTTGGTAATCCATCCGAAAAGTCCTATGGTATCTACAGTTCATGCCAACTGGCGCTATTTTGAAATGTATGACTTAACGGGCAACATCGTCGACCAATGGTTCGGGGGTGGCCAAGACCTGACTCCCTATTATCTTTTTGAGGAGGATGCAACGCACTTCCATAGTGTTTGCAAAAAGGCTTGTGATGCACATCATCCTGACTTTTATATGAAGTATAAAAAGCGTTGTGATGAATACTTTTGGAATGCCCATCGCAATGAGGCCAGGGGTGTTGGAGGTCTATTTTTCGATTACTGCAAGGAAACCGAATCCATGAAGATGCAAGATTGGTACAACTTTGTTGCCGAAGTTGGAAATAGCTTTTTGGAAGCTTATATACCAATCGTTCTAAAAAGAAAAGAACTTCCTTTCTCCCAAGAACAAAAGGATTGGCAAGAAGTCAGGAGAGGCCGCTACGTGGAATTTAATCTGGTTCACGACAAGGGAACACTTTTTGGCTTGCGCACCAACGGCCGTATCGAAAGTATTCTCATGAGCCTTCCTCCACACGTGCAATGGAGGTATGATCATCATCCCAAGAAGGGCAGTGAAGAGGAAAAATTGATTCGTGTTCTGGAAAAACCGAGAGAATGGGTATGAAAGTATATCCGATTGCGATCTTACTTCTACTTTGTCATTCTTCTTTTTGTCAAAAGACCGACACAATAAATCATGATACATACATCCGAAAATTTCCTGAAAAATTTACGTTTAGGATTGGCCTGTTAAATACCTCCAATAGTTTTTTGCTAACAGATACGGTGACCGGAGAGAGAATAGAACTAGAGCCTAATAAAAAAACCTATCTAGGGGCATCCTTTTTGTTTCGCTCGGTAGAATTGGATCTTGGTTTCTCACCCAATTTTATTTCCAACAACACAGACAATGAAGATTCAAAGTTATTCACCCTTAATTTCAGAATGTTCTGGAATCGATGGATGCAAACTTTGGATTTTTATTCCCAAAAAGGCTTTTCTGCCAACACGCAATTTGGTGCGGAGCAATTTCGTGATATGCGTACCTTAAAAATTGGTGGCACAACATCTTACATTTTTAATGGAAATTTCTCTTTCAGGGCAGTTGGGTTTCAAAATGAATGGCAGAAAAAAAGCGCAGGAAGTTTTATCCCTCGATTTACATTTTACTATACCAAATATGGTCTAAAAGATGCTGATTTTGAGAGCGATGCCAATTCGTATGACATCGCAATAGGCCCTGGGTACCATTACAATTTAGTTTTTGATGAAAACTTTATCATAGGTGTAGGTTCAACTGCAGGAATTGGCTTCAACATAACGACCTCAGAAAATGATACATTGACCTCTGCATTATATGAAGCTATATTCAGAGGAGCTATAGGGTACAATTCTGAACGATTTTACACAGGAATCAATACAAACATTCTTTTTTTAGAACACAACACTTCTAGATACACAAGATTGGACGATAAAATTTCCTTCCTAGAGTTTTATATGGGATTCAGATTTAATGCTCCAAAAAAATGGGTGAGTGCCGCAGATAAATTTAATCGTAAATTTGGTTTTGATTAAAACATTGGAGTTTTCACAGTTTTACACATCAAAAATAACAACCTAGAAAATGAAGCAAAAAATCTATCAAATAGATGCATTTACTGATCATGTTTTTGGTGGAAATCCAGCTGCGGTCTGTATCCTGGATAAATGGCTCGAAAATGATTTAATGCAAAAAATCGCCCAAGAAAACAATCTGGCCGAAACCGCATTTGTCGTACAACGAAATGCCAACTACGATCTTCGCTGGTTCACGCCAGAAACGGAAGTAGATCTTTGTGGGCATGCTACCCTTGCGACTGCCTATGTTCTTTACAATTATCATGGGCATTCGGAGAATACCATTCGTTTTTATTCCTCAAGAAGTGGAGAACTTTTGGTCGAAAAAGTCCAAAACGGATATATGGTCATGGATTTTCCTGCCGACGATATTGTCCCCATCCGGGGAATTCAGGAAATCGATAAGGCCATTGGATTGACACCCATAAAAACGCTCAAGGGCAAAACGGATTATATGCTCATTTACAATTCGCAGGAGGAAATTGAGGCCATCGTCCCAAATTTTCACTTGTTGGATCAATTGGATTGCAGGGGTGTAATCGTTTCAGCACCAGGAAAAGAAGTGGATTTTGTCTCCCGTTTTTTTGCGCCCCAAAGTGGCATTCCTGAAGATCCAGTTACGGGATCTGCCCATACTTCATTGACCCCTTACTGGGCAAACATCTTGGGCAAAACCAAAATGACAGCCAAGCAACTTTCCCTACGTAGTGGGGATTTGATGTGCGAATATTTAGGCGAAAGAGTGAAAATTTCAGGAAAAGCCGTACCCTATTTAATTGGAGAAATCGAAATATAGTTTTAAGTAAGAAGTTGTAAGTTTCAGTGTGGTAGATTATAAAAACTATAAAGTTTGGCAACGTTCACATGATTTGGTTCTAAAAATCTATGGAGCAACAAATCAATATCCCAAATCAGAACAGTTTGGGTTGGTTTCTCAAATGAATAGAGCCTGTATTTCAATTCCAACAAATATAGCGGAAGGTTGTGGCCGAGAAACACAAAAAGAATTAATACGTTTTCTGTATATTTCTTCTGGTTCAGCGCATGAATTGGATTATTTAATTCTTGTATCCCAAAAACTTGGCTTCCTGGATTCAAATATTGCCGAAGAATTGTTAACTGAAATAGACGAAATAAAGAAAATGATTGCCGCTCTGATAAAAACAATCAAAAAGACACTTTGAACTTAGTGCTTTTAACTCATAGCTTAAAACCATAAACATGTATCCACTAATACGAAATAGAAGACTCCGTACCACTGAATCCATTCGAAGATTGGTCAGGGAAACTGTAATAACCACAGACGATTTCTTGGTTCCGCTATTTGTTGTGGAGGGCAAAGGTGTAAAAGAAGAAATCCCATCCATGCCCAACTACTTTCGATTGAGCTTGGATCACTTGGAAAAGGAGGTGAGGGAACTTTGGAAAATGGGATTTTGCGCAGTGCTTCTTTTTGTAAAAGTTCCTGATAATCTTAAGGATAACAAAGGTACTGAGGCGATCAATCCAAATGGGTTGATGCAACTGGCCATTAAGACCATAAAAAATGCTTGCCCAGAAATGTTGGTCATGACGGATGTTGCTCTAGATCCCTATTCTACTTATGGACATGATGGCATTGTTGCAGAAGGGCAGATCTTGAACGACGAAACTGCAGAGGTTTTGGCTGAAATGAGCGTGTCCCATGCACAAGCCGGTGCTGATTTTGTAGCACCGAGCGATATGATGGATGGCCGAATCCTCACGATTCGAGAGGCTTTTGAAGACGAGGGTTTTCAAAATACCGGAATCATGAGTTATGCCGCCAAATACGCGAGTGCTTTTTATGGCCCCTTTCGGGATGCACTGGATTCTGCTCCGGTGGATATTGCCAATGTTCCGAAGGACAAAAAAACGTATCAGATGGATCCCTCGAATAGGTTTGAGGCCATTCGCGAGACCCAAATGGACATCGATGAGGGCGCCGATATCGTGATGGTCAAACCCGGATTACCCTATTTGGACATTGTTCGGGAAATTAAAAACGAGGTTGAGGTTCCTGTGGCGGTATATCAAGTTTCAGGGGAGTATGCCATGCTCAAAGCGGCAGCAGAGAAAGGTTGGTTGGATCATGATACCGTTATGTTGGAACAGTTAACCGCCATCAAGAGGGCAGGTGCCAATATTATCGCCAGTTATTTTGCGAAGGATTTCGTTCGGGTAATGGGTTGACCTTCATTCATTCCGCTACGATGAAAAAATCAATATACGTCCATTTTTGTTTTTGGGTTTTTATTCAGGCCATTGCTGGACAAGCTCCTTTGGAATACAACTCCCCTTCCGAAATGGGAATGGATACCTTGCTTATCCATCATCAAGTGGATTCTGTAATGGATTTGGGAATCAGTGAAAAAGCATTTCCCGGCGCACAGGTTTTGGTCGCAAAAAACAATGAAATTATTTTTCACAAAGCCTACGGATACCATACCTATGATAGTATTCAATCTGTTGAACTTGATGATCTGTACGACCTTGCTTCCGTAACCAAAATTACCGCGCCGCTTCCTGCTTTGATGAAGTTGGTGGATGAGGGAAAATTGAATCTCGACCTACCCTTTAGCACCTATTGGGAACCCTGGAAAAAAAGAAAGGACAAAAGAGACCTAACACTACGGGAGATTTTGAGTCATCAAGCCGGACTGGTTCCCTATATCATATTTTTGAAAAAAGTGATGCGAAATGGTGAATTAAAAAAACGATTTGTCAGTCGTAGTCAAAACCAAAGGTTTGAGGAACCCATCTATTCTGGATATTATATTCAAAACCACTTCCAAAGGAAAATGCATCGCATTATCAATAGATCAAAAGTTTCCGAGGACAAAGTTTATCGTTATTCTGGTCTTTCTTTTTTGATTTTTCCCGAATTGATCTCCCAATTGACCAGTATGGATTATGAAACCTATCTGCAACAAACCTTTTATGAACCTTTGGGCTGTAATACGCTGACCTTTAATCCAACTAAAAAGGGGTTCTCCAACGCCATTGTTCCTACAGAAGTGGATACACTTTTTAGAAATCAGCTTGTGCAGGGGTGGGTCCACGATGAAAATGCAGCTTTGATGGGTGGGGTTTCTGGAAATGCCGGTTTGTTTGGAACCGCTACCGATTTGGCCAAAATCATGCTGTTTTATCAGAATTATGGCCTCCATAAAGGTGAGCAAATTATCTCCCAGGAAACGATAAAGGAATTTATAAAAGTCCAGTTCCCTGAAAACGAAAACCGAAGGGGGTTGGGATTCGACAAGCCCCTTTTGGGCAACGATACCCTTGATCTAAAAGAAGCCTATCCCTCCCCTTTAGCCAGCAGATCCAGTTTTGGACACTCTGGTTTTACGGGTACGTTTGTGTGGGCCGACCCAGAAAACCAATTGGTATTTATTTTTCTTTCCAACCGGGTATATCCATTTAGATCACACCGGAAATTGTATGAACTAAAAATAAGGACCACCTTGCACCATATTTTTTATACGGCACTTATCAATTCCCCACAAAAGAATTGATTCGTAATCATTACCTTAGTACAACCACTATTTCAAACCAATGGGCCTTCTCCTTTTTTACGCTTTTATATCCATTTTCTTTTCATTTCTCTGTTCCATTTTGGAGGCAGTCTTATTGAGTGTAACTCCCACTTTCATCAATATTAAAAAACAGGAGGGCAAGGCTTATGCCAATACTTTGGAGCTCCTAAAAAAGGATGTTGACAAACCGCTTATCGCAATACTCACATTGAATACCATCGCCCATACCGTTGGTGCGATTTTGGTCGGAGTACAGGCCAAGGTCGCTTATGCCGATCTATATGGTTCCACCCCCCGTTCCTTTCTTGGGTTTGAATTTACTGAGGATTTGATGGTCGGGGTCGTTTCCTCCGTAATGACTATTCTCATTTTGGTGGCCTCCGAAATCATTCCAAAAACTATAGGTGCAACCTACTGGAAGCGGCTGGCCAACTTTACTTCAAAAGCCTTAAAAGTGATGGTTTTTGTTTTGAAATGGACTGGCTTGTTATGGCTATTACAGCTTTTTACAAAGCTAATCGGGAAAAAAGGGCATCATGGGAGTGTGCTGAGCCGGGAAGATTTTACGGCAATGACTGAAATAGCCCACGAAGAGGGCGTTTTTCAGGAATCGGAGTCCAAAGTCATTAAAAACCTCTTGACTTTTGATGAAATTTTGGCCAAAGATGTGATGACCCCCCGCACAGTGATGAAAATCGCTTCCGAAGATACCACCATCCAAGAGTTTTTTGAAGCCAACAGACCGCTTCGCTTTTCGCGGATTCCACTATACAAGGATCGAATGGACAATATTACCGGCTTTTTTCTGAAGGATGAACTCCTTGAGGCCATCATCAATAAAAAAGGAAAGCAAACGCTTGATACCATTAAGCGCGAAATATTGGTCACCGATAGGAACAAGCCCATTCCAGAGTTGTTCGAAAAATTTGTTCAAAAACGGGAGCATATCTCACTCGTTGTAGACGAGTATGGCTCGGTCAGCGGACTGGTCACCTCGGAAGATGTGATTGAAACCCTTCTGGGATTGGAAATTATGGATGAAAGCGACAACGTTGAAGACCTTCAAGTGCTGGCCCGAAAAAATTGGGAGATCCGCGCCAAACGATTGGGCATTATTGAAGAAAAAAATGAACTGGAGTGATGGAAACTGCTTATTTAGAAACTCCTATTGGTCTTGCAAAGTTCGAAGGTGATGAAGATGGGCTGTCTGCCGTCTCGGTTTTGAGTGACAAAAAACCTTCAGATATAATTCCCGAAGTGTTGGAGGATGCCGTTTACCAGCTCAAGGAATATTTTGAGGGCAAGCGAAAACATTTCAATCTAAAATTAAATCCACAGGGAACCGATTTTCAGAAAAAAGTGTGGGAAGCACTCCAAGAAATTCCCTTCGGGAAAACTGTTTCATATTTAGAGCTTTCAAAACAATTGGGTGACCCCAAAGCCATTCGTGCCGTGGCTTCCGCCAATGGTAAAAATCCATTATGGATTATAATCCCTTGTCACCGGGTAATTGGAAGCAATGGCGACCTAGTTGGCTATGCCGGAGGACTACATCGAAAAAAATGGCTCTTGGACCATGAAAGTCCCGTTAAGCAAACTTCCCTGTTTTAAAAGCTTCTCAATTATTGCAACTGATCTCACTTGATGCGTTGTTTTCATCCGTCGCATCATTTAAGCTATAGGTATCGGTAAAAAGAACAAACCGATCAATCGCGTGACCGGATGAGCGTGCAGAAATCTCCATGGTATAGGTTCCCGCATCTTCAAATGTCACATAAATATCATGCGCATCATGGTCCGATGTGCTTGCCTGCCACTTGAAGCTTAGGTCATTACCACTCCTGTATATCTTGAACCAGCCATCTTCACTAGATCCGTTAGGGTTGGGTGTTTTGCCTCGATCTCTGGGATAAACGATACTGTTTCCATTTTGGCCAAAGAAATCATCTGCATCATCGAAACGCAGCCAAGTATCATTGTGTTCCGTTCCATCATTTCCCGTAGTAACTGCTGAATTCCATACAAATCGATAAGTGCCTGGGGTATTGATATTGATTTTAAAAGTAGTAAGTCCAACACCAGGTTGATTTAGGTTTTGGTCACCTGTCCAGACCATTGAACCATCTCCGGTAAAATCAGGTTCGTCCGTATCAAGTGCCCAATTCCCAGAAAACTCAGCACTTTCAAACTCCACATTGACCAGGCCGTTTTGCTCGTTGTAAACAAAATCAACCGGTTCAGTACAAGAATTCCCATTGGAGCTATCCCCCGCATCCTCTTGTGGATTCATGTTTTCCGCGTCCCCAACCGGCTCAGAATCGGAACAAGATAAAAATAGGACAAAAGTCAACAGCGATGCTACGCCGAAAGGCCAAATTAAAGTTTTGGGTTTTGAGGTTTTCATGGTAAGCTTTTTAAGTAGGTCTTTTATCAGGAATGAATTGAAAACGTAAGGGTATCCATTCTAGACTTTTATAACGTTAAAATGGCTTATATTGATATGCTAATTTTAAAAAAAGTTCCATGCTTTATAAACTTAACCTAGAACATATCCTTTTTTTGGATATTGAAACCGTCCCCCAAAAACCCAGTTTCTCCGACTTGGATGAAACCGCCCAAATGCTTTGGGATCAAAAATCACAGTACCAACGCAAGGATGAGATTACCGCAGAGGATTTTTACGCCCGTGCGGGAATCTGGGCTGAATTTGGGAAAATCATCTGTATTTCAGTGGGCTATTTCAATAGTAAGGGTGATGTTAGAAATTTTAGGGTGACTTCTTTTTTCGGAGAGGAAAAGCCCTTGTTGAAACAGTTCAAGCAATTGCTACAGGAACATTTCAGTCAAGCCAAGCATTTACTTTGTGCACATAATGGAAAGGAATTCGATTTTCCCTACATCGCACGACGGATGGTCATCAATGGGATGAATCTGCCCTACAAACTAGATCTTTTTGGAAAAAAACCATGGGAAGTACCCCATTTGGACACCATGGAACTTTGGAAGTTCGGGGATTACAAACATTATACTTCCTTAAAACTGTTGGCACATGTTTTGGGTATTCCGTCTCCAAAGGAAGATATGGATGGCAGTATGGTAAAAGATGTCTATTATGCTGATGACAATCTGGATCGAATCGTTTCCTATTGCGAA
This sequence comes from Allomuricauda sp., assembly GCA_028284725.1. Lineage (GTDB taxonomy): Bacteria > Bacteroidota > Bacteroidia > Flavobacteriales > Flavobacteriaceae > Flagellimonas. Next base: position 9,042 of record JANQRD010000202.1, read on the forward strand.
CTGGATGTGGTGACCACCGCGCAGGTTTTACTACGATTGCGTAATGAAGCATTGCTTTCCGACGAAGAAATCAAAAAAGTTTGAAGGGGAAAATGAACAACTTCGTTGTATGCCCATGCGTTCTTCGCTCATTGGGGATAATTCCGAATGTCATTTGATACTGAAAAGTTGGCATTATCAATCTTTATAAAATTTAGTGCTTTTAAGTCCGGCGTAGTCTTGGACCACCAAAACATAAAGTCCCGAAGCCAGACTGGAAACATCTATGGTGCCCAAGGCCTTTCCTGTTTTAATGGTATTGCCTGAAGTATTGATAATGGAAAAAGCGGCGTCAGCAGACAATTCAGCATCCACAGTCAAGTAATTCGTTGCCGGATTTGGAAAAACCTTGATTTCCAATTCTTCCCCAAGGCCAAAGGCTTCGTAGGTGTGAATTTCCGTTTCAGCACCATTGAATTCAAAGGTTATGACCTCAGAATACTCAGACATTTTGCTTTCGGTACAGATTGCCCTCACCCTGGCTTGATAGGTGATGCCAATTTCTAAATCAGAAAATTGCATTTGGGGCTCCCATAACAATTCACCGTTCCAATTATCTTCTTGAATATTCTTGATTTCTACTTCATAAAGTGTATCCTCAGCCTCTGACCAACCTAGTGTAATATTTTCATCTGTAGCTGAAACCAATTCCAGATAACCGGGCACTTCTGCCGTGCACTTAGACATTTGGACTCCAGAAACAAGCAAGGAAAAATCCTGAATCCCCTCTTTTAAGGTTCCCTTATGTGTTACCGTAATGGTATATTCTCCCTTGGCATTTGCAATTTCGACGCGTTCGTAGGGATCGACCTTATTATCTCCCATGGTTGCAGGGTCATTGGCTTTGGCTGGATTCAGTCTCCATGGAAAATAATCCACCCCATCCTTAGTGATTCGAATGTCCAAATCATTGATCAGGGCAGGAGTTGTACTGTTAAACTCGCCACGGTTAATATACTCGCCTTCTGGATCGGTCCATGAAATCGAAGCCATAAGATTTTCTTCCCCGTTGGCCCTTACCGTAATGGAATAGGTATGGCCTTCAGTAAGGCTTTCTTCTTCAACAAGGGTATGGTATCCTTTGTTTTGAAGCAACTCAGCAGCAGTTTTGGCGTTCATTACCCCCCATCCCATTTTGTAATCTGGGCCCTGGGCATCCACATCATCAGCAGTATGCAATGCCAACCCTTTCAACGTAGCTGCTTTCATATAGCTTCCGTAAAGCTCCTCGTGGTATTGTTGCAACAACAAAAGCGATCCAGTAACACCCGGAGCCGCCATAGAGGTCCCTGCAGAAGAATCATAACTTTTATTGGTTTGTGATGTAGTGGAAAAAATGGAGGATCCATCTCCGGCCAAATCGGGCTTGATTCTACCATCGTCAACAGGGCCAAGACTGCTATATCCAGCAATCTGAGCATCCTGTAGTTCCCCATTACTCCCGATTTTGGTATTCGCCCCAGCAATGGTAAGTCCGTTTTTGGAAGTTGCGAATCCCAGCAATAAATCAAAACCATCCGCGGTCTTCCCAAAATTCGGTGATGCGTTGTCAAAAGATCTTTGGGCATTTCCTGCAGCTGTCACCATTAAGTAATAAGGTGCGGCATACATGATCTTGTCCCAATCTTGCGATACTTTGATATAAGAACCAAAATACCAATCCGGCACACGATCCGACATAATTCCATAGGAATGATTACTTAGCAAAAGTCCGTTTGCAGCTGCTTCCGTTACCTCAATTTTGTCCCTTGTCCAATCATGGGTCAAAGCCTGAGCGGCAAAAGCCACCCCTTTTGCTTTTGGTTTTACGCCTGATGAAATAAGATTTCCGGTCACCAAGGTTGCATGCTTACTTATTTCCGAAGAACCATCCGCAATACTTACCCTGTTATCAAATTCCTGGTGGGAAGTAAGCGCAACACCAGCGTCCCAAACCCCCACTTGAAGGCCATTGCCATCCAATCCTAGATTTAGAAGTCCATCTGAATATAAAGTATTGGCCCTGGATACCTGCCTTGTTGGGTCATTAAGGGTGGTATAAAAAAGTGGTGTGCCATCTGTACCAATATCCTGAAGTGCTACAACTGTGCCATCTTTTTCCTTTTCCGAGCTTAACCAAGCCCCCGACTTTAGCATTTGAGCCATTTTGATTTCCTTGGATTTATATTCTGCTTCCATTTCGGAAATCAATGCGGCGATTTCATCTTGATCATAAGCAGCTTTTACCTGTTGTTGACCAGATTGTCCGTAAGTAAAAAAGATGTTGAAAAAAGAAAATAGAAAGGATGAAAAAAACCTTGTTGCCCAAGTAGGTATTTTATAATCCATAGCGTAGGTTAAGTAAGATTTGGACTACAAATGTATTCACAGAATCAAAAAAAATCGGTAAAAACCCTCTTTATTTCGATGAATTGCAACACTTTTGTCGACAAACTGTTGTGAAATTGCTGTTTTATGTTGTGTAGTATTTTTCTTTCTTTTCAAAAGTCACCTATTTTCTTTCAGAACTACATATACAGGAAAATGATCACTGTAACCCCCTAAGTATTTTTTCCCTACAAATGTCCGGAAAGGATTTCCTTTGTATTTTCCCTTCCATTCCTTAAGGAACTTTGGTGCAAATATTTTTGCTTTCTTAAAACTGTGCGTCCCTTTTTCGTAGTTCAAAAAGCTATGGGAAATCAAGATTTGATCGAACAGGCTCCACTCACCTTTGTAGTTGGCACTTCCCGAAACCGGGGATAACAGTTTTTGCATCGGATTGACAAACCAGCCGGTTTCCATCAACTTTTGTATGCTATCGGAATTTGGATCATCGTTGAAATCACCCATAACAATGCAATTTGGGTTTTCCCTTTCCAGGGCATACATCTTTTCCAATACCGTCTCTGCTGCTTTGATTCGCTTCGGACTGGTTTCGTCGGCTCCATCCCTACGGGATGGCCAGTGGTTCACAAAGACGTGCACCTCTTCTTGGTTGAGTCTTCCATGCACATATAATATGTCGCGGGTCAAATCACGGTCACCATCATCCTCCGTAATCAATAAGGGAATTGTATCGGCATCCAACACTTCAAAGTGGGTTTTATTGTAAATCAATGCAGTATCGATTCCCCTCTCATCCGGGGAATCAAAATGTACATAAGCATAGTTCTTGTCCTTTAATGCTTTGGTGGCCAAAAGAGTATCAAGAACAATTTTGTTTTCCACTTCGGCAACGCCCACAAGAATAGGTGGTACGCTACTGTACTCCTTCCCGATCAAGGCAATGGTCCGTGCCAGTTTTTTTGTCTTTTTTCTGAACCTGGACTTACTCCACGCTTTTCGTCCCTTAGGGGTGAAGTCATCATCAAGGGTATGGGGATCGTCCGTGGTATCAAAAAAGTTTTCCAGGTTGTAAAACGCAATGGTGAACTGATCTTCGTAGTTCTTCAAAATAAAAAGGTTGAGGTATTCCTCTTAAAAGTATAAAAATCCAAAGAACAAAACAGCTACGGAAACATTGTTTAGATTTGCACTTTATTTGATTCTATGCTAGAAAAGAAGGTTACTACTTATGAAAAGGCGGTGCTGATCGGTGTAATCAACAAGAACCAGAACGAAGAAAAAGTTAAGGAATATTTGGATGAACTGGAGTTCCTTACCTATACCGCTGGAGGCGAGGCCATAAAAAGGTTTACCCAGCGCATGGAGGTTCCCAATCCCAAAACCTACATTGGTAGCGGAAAAATGGAAGAGGTGGAACGCTATGTAAAGGAGTATGAGGTTGGGTCGGTTATTTTTGATGATGAGCTCTCACCTGCGCAGCAAAATAATATTGAAAAATTACTGCGCTGCAAGATTTTGGACCGCACCAGTCTAATCCTTGACATTTTTGCCCAACGTGCCAAGACGAGTTATGCCCGTACGCAAGTGGAACTGGCCCAATATGAATATTTGCTGCCCCGATTGACCGGATTGTGGACACACTTGGAACGGCAACGCGGTGGTATTGGCATGCGAGGGCCCGGGGAAACCGAAATTGAAACGGATAGACGTATTGTTCGAGACCGTATTTCATTGCTAAAAAAGAAGCTCACCAAGATTGATAAGCAGATGGAGACCCAAAGGGGCAATCGAGGCGCATTGGTCCGGGTAGCCTTGGTCGGTTATACCAACGTGGGGAAATCCACCTTAATGAACGTGATCAGCAAAAGTGATGTCTTTGCCGAGAACAAACTCTTTGCCACCCTGGATACCACAGTGCGTAAAGTGGTGATTGGCAACCTCCCTTTTTTGTTGAGCGATACTGTTGGTTTTATCCGAAAACTTCCGACCCAATTGGTGGAGAGTTTTAAAAGTACGTTGGATGAGGTGCGGGAAGCAGATCTGTTGCTGCATGTGGTGGACATTTCCCATCCCAACTTTGAGGAACATATCGATTCCGTAAACCAAATTTTGGATGAAATCAAAAGTGCCGATAAAAAAACCATAATGGTCTTCAACAAAATTGATCAGTTTGAGCCTGAAACCATAGATCAGGATGATCTGATGACCGAACGGACCAAGGCACACTTTACTATAGAAGATTGGAAAAAGACCTGGTTCAATAAAATCGGCGATAGGGCATTATTTATATCTGCTTTGAACAGGGAAAATTTAGATGATTTCAGAAAGCGTGTCTACGATGAAGTTAGGGATATCCACGTGAGCCGCTTCCCTTACAACAACTTTTTATATCCCGAACACTTGGATCAATATTGAAGTCTCATCGGATAAGATGTTTTGCTTCCTCGACGAACTGCAAGCGTTAACTTTTTCCACCACAGTTTTTCAATCGTTCACAACAAAAATTTAGGCACTAACCACAGAAAAACTACTTTCATGTTGTTTTTAAGTATTGGTGTTATAACCGAGTCTAACTATAAACTTAACCTATTTAAGCTTTGGCTTAAAAATACCCTAAATCGTTATTAACCCCACAAAAAAGCCCTCGTTTTGAGGGCTTTTTTGTTTTTAACTATTGGGTGTCACCCTTCGACAAGTTCAGGATGACATCGACAGGTTTATGATGACACTCAAACACAATTAATTTGTGTAATTCGTGTCAAACTTTTTAAAACGAATAACTCAATCCCAGAGTCCAGTAGGTTTGTAATTCGTTGTCGATGGTATCGAATGTGGCATCCGGGTCGGGCGTCGGAGCATTGTTCACAATATAATTGAGGGTTTCCTGCTTGTTGCTTCGCAATCCAAAATCAAAACCAACACCGATGACCTTCCACAACGTGTAGGCAAATGAATTTGTCCAGGTCCAGTTGCTCAGATCACCGTCCTCATAACTCTGGAACATGGAAAGGTTACTTTTAAAACTTACCGCTCCAATTTGTTTGGTATAGTCCGCCACAATTTTGGCTCCTAGCGACGAATTAAAAATGGTATCCTCATCACTGAACACAAAATTGTAGTTTAAGGGATGAATCACCACCACCAAATCGGTGATGGGTGTCCATGTGGCACCAACACCAAGGTCTAAATAACCGGGATCGTTAAAGTTACTCAACAGGGTGGTACGATATTCGGCCAAGCCCGACACAGCAAATTTTTCGCTCAGTTTTCTTCCGTAAAGGGAAGAGATATTGAACACATCAGTGGACTCGCGGAAGCCGTCATCATCTGTTGGGTCATCCTTGTCATCCAATTTTACCCAGTTCAGGTTGATGTTGGTTGCGTTTCTCCAAAAGAATTTTTCTTGTTGTAAGTTGGTGAAGGCATTAACCGTAAATCCGATGTTTCCCGAATTGTTGTTGGGGATGCCCTGTGCAAACCAATTGTTGAAGTTGGAGAGACTGCCCCCGATGGTGCCGAAGGCGCCTATTTTCCAACCGGGAAGGCCGTCCAGTTGCGCTTGAAGGGCATTCACCCTCCCTTGAATGGCTGCAATCGAATCTTTTTTTGGGGCAATTTGTGCTTTTAGCTCTTCGGCCGTCTGCGCATAGGTTGCAGCAAGACATAGAAAAGCTGCTGCGAAAAGTGGTTTTTTCATAGTATGGAGTTTAATGTTTAGACCCCAAAAGTAAGAAATGTCACATGGAAAACGGGGCAGCTGTCAATCGAAATGGGGGTTACATAAATTCATCCCGCTTCGTTTACGGAATTTCCATGTATTTAGTGCTTTAACCAAAAACGTTCGTTATGAAAAGAGCACTCTCCTTGACTTCAATCGTTCTTTGCTTTGGGCTTCTATTGTTTTCTTGCGGAAAGGATGATGGTGGTGATACTTCAGGGCAAGATGACCCAAAAATATCAAGCTTTAGTCCCACATCAGGGCCCGTAGGAACCGAGATTTTCATTATGGGTCAGAACTTTGGTAGTACTGCCGCTGCAAACACAGTAAAAATTGGAAACACTGCCGCTACCATTGCCACAGCATCAACAACCGAACTGTTTATTATTGTTCCAGAAGGAGCGACCACCGGAAAGATAAGCGTGACAGCAAATGGAAAAACTGATACAGGTGGTACATTTACAGTGACAGATGATAAGCCTGGTGTTTTGGTCCTCAACAAAAACCAACTTGAGCTGTTTACGCTAGATTCAGAAACGTTATCCCTTGTTTCGGGCAATGATGAAAACGCCACCATAAGTTGGAGCTCCGACGATGAAAATGTGGCTGTCGTGGATGATAATGGTAAGGTTACAGGGATAATGGAAGGATCCGCAACCATTACGGCCACGGTTGGCGATAATGACGTTGACGCAGTGGTACATGTAAAAGCAAGTATTTTTGCCATAGGATATGAGACTATTGAAGACGTAAAGGTTGCTAAAATTTGGAAAAATGGCATCCCTACAAACCTGACAGATGGAACTAGGCTTGGAGTTGCAACATCAGTTTTTGTATACAGTACAGACGTTTACGTAAGCGGAATTGAATCAAACCAAAATGACCTTCCTTCGGCCAAAGTATGGAAAAACGGAGAACCTTTATATACACTTTCCGATGCAAACAACTACGGTGTAGCACATTCCATTTACGTTTATGACGGCGATGTTTATGTGGCAGGCAGCGAAACTAATGAAAATGAAATTGCTACAGCCATAATCTGGAAAGACGGGGTCACTTATGCCACACTAACAGGTGGTACCGAAGGTTCCCTAGCATCCGGGATCTTTGTGAACGAAGTTGGGATATATACTGCTGGACACGAAGAGAGCCAAGAGCATGTAAATGGCACCGCCAAATTATGGAAAAACACCGCTAAGGAAGATTTGACTGAAGAAACATACCATAGCCGAGCCCATGCTGTCTATGCCAATGGTTCCAATTCCTACGTGGCAGGCTATGAAGAAAATGAGAGTGGGATTCAAATTGCCAAGGTTTGGAAGAATGGAGAAGTTACCAATTTGACAGATGGTTCCAAAGATGCTGAGGCCAACTCCATATTTGTAGTTGGGGAAGATATTTATGTAGCTGGTGGATATTTTGATGATATGGAGACCTCAAATCAGGCAATTGTATGGAAAAATGATGCCCCGACCACCTTGGGCACAGCGGGTTCTGCCGCTTCCTCAGTATATCTTTACGGAGGAGATGTTTATGTCGGTGGATATCAAAGCGACGGGGATGTAACAAACGCCACGGTATGGAAAAATCAAGTGTCCATGAACCTTACACTTAGCGATGGAGCTGGGGATTCAGCAGTGCTTTCGATTTTTATAAGATAATAAAACATTGGCTATACTTGAACTTAAAATCTCACACCAGTTATACGAAAATTTTAAGCTCTTTTATTTCTTTTTATACAAAGGCACCGCGGAGCACGCCTCCCCATACATGACACTTTTGGCTACTTGTTGGATTTTGGACATGGCCATGATATAGGCATTTTCTGGAACAGGTTTGTTGGAACACCCTTTGATGATAACGGGCAAATCCTTAAACTCAGAAACATCCAAATTTTCAAGAATATTCTGATATAGCGATGTTTCCAAATCTTCCAGGCTCCCTACCACCACCTTTTTGGTATAGGGGGCCAATTTGGAAGCGACCAACATAAAGGCCCATCCAGGGACAATGGCATCTGTGGAGCAGGTCAAGGCTACGTAGGCATCTTTGTAGGTGGCCCAATCATGGTCTTCCAAACTTTTCCTGAATTCCTTTTCCCTTAGAATAAAGCCTTCGTACAACCAGTCTTTGATATCCAACACCACACGACGACCTTCAGGATACAATTCCTCCAAATCGAAGGTGACCAATTTGCTTTGGGCTACTCTGTTTACTATTTCTTTCTCCATATTGTCATTCCCGCGAAGGCGGGAATCTTTTTAATTCATTGGATTCCGCATCAAGTGCGGAATGACATCCAAACTAAAGAAAACCTAGTTCCAATTTCGCTTCTTCGCTCATCAGTTCCTGCGTCCAAGGGGGATCAAAGGTGATTTCCACCTCAACATCTTTAAGTTCATCCAATGATTTTACCTTTTCCTCCACCTCCACGGGCAAGGTTTCAGCCACTGGGCAGTTTGGCGATGTCAATGTCATCAGGATTTTTACGTCCATGTCCTCGTTGACGAACACATCGTAGATCAACCCAAGTTCGTAAATATCCACTGGAATTTCAGGGTCATATATGGTCTTGAGCACCCTTACAATTTTCTCTCCCAGTTCTTGTGTATCTATGGCTACTTCTTCACTCATTGCATTCTTAATTTAATTGGGTCTGATAGGCTATTGCATACAACTTCAACTGCTTTACCATACTGACCAATCCGTTTGCACGGGTTGGGGATAAATGCTCCTTCAGCCCTATTTCATCAATAAAGTCGGTTTCCGCATCAATGATATCTTGAGGCTTTTGGTTACTAAAAGCTCGAATCAAAATTGCTATGATTCCTTTGGTGATAATCGCATCGCTATCAGCGGTAAAAACGAGTTTGTCATCATCCAATTCGGCATGTACCCAAACCTTACTTTGGCAACCTTTTATAATGTTGTCCTCAGTCTTATATTGTTCGTTAATCAGCGGAAGGGATTTGCCCAGCTCGATCATGTATTCGTAACGCTGCATCCAATCGTCGAACATGGAAAATTCGTCCACAATCTCTTCCTGTATCTCAGTTATGGTCATGTTTTAGTTTTGTTCAAAAGTACTACTCGAAAGCTTGCCAATCAAACCTTTAAGAGAAAGATAACGTTGCGCTACAACAGCATATTTCGGGCTCGTTTTACGCCTTCAACCAACACATCGACCTCTTCCTTGGTGTTGTAAAAACTAAAACTGGCGCGTACCGTTCCAGGAATCTGATAAAAATCCATAATAGGCTGTGCGCAGTGGTGACCGGTTCGAACGGCAATACCCAATTTGTCCAAAATCGTCCCAATATCGTAAGGGTGAATCCCTTCAATATTAAAAGAAATCACCGAAGTTTTATTTTCAGCGGTTCCATAGATTTTTAATCCTTCGATGGCCAACAGCTGTTCCGTAGCATAGTGGAGTAGTTCCTCCTCATATTGGGCAATGGCTTCCAGACCAATATTGTTGATGTAATCCAAAGCTGCACCAAAAGCGATTCCTCCGCAAATGTTCGGTGTCCCTGCCTCAAACTTATGGGGAAGATCGGCATAGGTGGTCTTTTCAAAAGTGACCTCGGCGATCATTTCGCCACCACCTTGATAGGGGGGCAATTTTTTAAGCCACTCCTCCTTGCCATACAGCATTCCTACCCCTGTTGGGCCACAAACCTTATGCGCTGATACCGTATAAAAATCCACATCCAAGGCTTGTACATCTGCTTTTATGTGCGGGGCAGCTTGTGCACCATCCACCAAAACCGCAGCTCCCACTTCGTGGGAAGCACTAATAATTTCCTTGATGGGATTGATGGTTCCCAAAGCATTGGAAATATGATTGCAGAAGACCAATTTTGTCTTGTTTGAAAGCAGCTTATGGAATTCCTCCATGATCAACTCCCCATCATGATTCATAGGGATTACCTTCAACACCCCTCCGGTACGTTCACATAACATTTGCCATGGTACAATATTGGAGTGGTGCTCCATGGCCGAAACCAAAATTTCATCGCCTTTATTGATAAAGGAAGAAAAACCGTTGGCCACCAAATTGATGCTATGGGTCGTCCCCGAAGTTAAAATGACCTCGTGGGGTTTGGCA
>JANQRD010000214.1 GCA_028284725.1 Allomuricauda sp.
CAATATTCAATTTCAACACCACCAAAAAAACGAAACTATGTGCTTTACTTAAAGGTCGTACTGTTTTATTTTGCGGTACAAGGTCCGTTCCGAAATTCCCAATTCGGAAGCCGCTGCTTTACGTTTTCCGCGATTGCGCTCCAGTGATTTTTTGATGAGTTCAATTTCCTTTTCCTGTAAAGATAAGGTTTCTTCCTCTTCGATTTCCTCGGCAAAATGATAACGGTCTTCCTGGGGTTGTGCCACCGCCGCGGTGGTCTCGACAACGGGTTCGGGCAGATGAAGGACCTCCGCTACATTATTTTCCTGTTGCGGTACTTCCTCCTCTTCCTTGTTGCCATATATTTTTCGGATAAGCGTCTCATTTTCCTCCTGTACTTTTTGTGTGTCCTTGTTTTTCAGTAGCTCGAGGGTCAACTTTTTCAGATCGTTGAGGTCCCCTTTCATGTCGAAAAGCACTTTGTACAGTATTTCACGTTCGTTGCTGAAATCACTTTCCTTTTTTTGTGTCCCCACCACTGCCGGAAGATTGGTCCTGTTGGCATTGGGCAAGTAACTGGACAATGTCCCTGCGGAAATTGTTCGATTTTCCTCCAAAACCGAGATCTGCTCCGCAATATTCCTAAGTTGTCTAATGTTTCCTGGCCATCTGTACTTGAGCAACAATTGAATGGCCTGCTCATCCAAACGAATAGTGGGCATCTTATACTTTTGTCCAAAATCCGAAGCGAACTTGCGAAACAGCAAGTGAATGTCCTCCTGGCGCTCGCGAAGAGGTGGAATATTAATTTCAACGGTGCTCAATCTGTAGTAGAGATCCTCCCTAAATTTTTCCTTTTTGATGGCCTCAAACATATTGATGTTCGTGGCCGCCACGATCCGAACGTCAGTTTTCTGCACTTGGGATGAACCGACCTTTAGGAATTCCCCATTTTCCAGAACCCGTAGCAATCGAACTTGTGTGGTCAATGGAAGTTCCCCGACTTCGTCCAAAAAAATGGTTCCTCCGTCGGCCACCTCAAAATAACCGCTACGCGTTTGGGTAGCTCCTGTAAATGCACCTTTTTCGTGCCCAAAAAGCTCACTGTCTATTGTGCCCTCGGGAATGGCCCCACAGTTCACGGCAATGTATTTGGCATGCTTACGGTGCGAAAGGGAATGGATAATTTTTGGGATAGCTTCTTTACCAACCCCACTTTCCCCTGTTACCAAAACTGAAATATCGGTAGGGGCAACCTGAATGGCCTTTTCCAATGCCCGATTCAGTTTTATGTCGTTTCCAATGAGTTCGAAACGTTGTTTTATGGATTGTACTGATTCCATTTTCTTGTCATTCCTGCGTAAGGCAGGAATCTTTTGTTTAATTATTGGATTCCGCATCAAGTGCGGAATGACCCAATGCTTTAGTTATTGTCTGAATAACCCACCGCCTCACCGATAAGGGTAGCGGAGGTACATTCATTAATTTTTACGTTCACAAAGTCACCTACCTTATATTGTTCTTTTGGAAAGACCACCACGGTGTTCTGCGAATTCCGTCCCATCCAATGGGCGTCCGATTTTTTGGAAAGCCCCTCAATCAGAACCTCCTCCACTTTTCCAACATGCTGTTGGGTTCGGTAAAGTCCATGTTTTTGTTGTAGGTCGATGATTTCCCTTAACCTTCTTTTCTTGGTTTCCTCTGGAATATCGTCTTCCAATTTTCGGGCTGCCAGGGTACCTGGTCTCTCGGAATAGGCGAACATAAATCCAAAGTCATATTTTACATATTCCATAAGACTCAAAGTGTCCTGATGATCTTCTTCAGTCTCTGTTGGAAATCCAGCAATCATATCCTGGCTTATCGCACAATCGGGAATAATTGTCCGAATATTGTCGATCAGTTCAAAGTATTCCTCACGTGTATGAAGTCGGTTCATGGCCTTTAGAATGCGATTGCTGCCGCTTTGAACCGGTAGGTGAATATAGTTGCAGATGTTGGTGTACTTCGCCATGGTCTCAATCACATCCAGAGTCATGTCCTGTGGATTTGAGGTTGAAAAACGAATCCGCATTTTAGGTTGTTCCTGTGCAACCATCTCCAACAGTTTGGCAAAATTCACGGAGGTTGCCTTTTGCATTTCCGTGGCCTTTTCAAAGTCCTTTTTTAATCCTCCTCCGTACCAGAGGTAACTATCGACATTCTGACCCAACAAAGTGATTTCTTTGAATCCTTTGGCCCAAAGATCGTTCACTTCCTCAAGAATGGATTGTGGATTTCGACTACGCTCACGTCCACGGGTAAAGGGGACCACACAAAAAGTGCACATGTTGTCACACCCTCTGGTGATGGAGACGAATGCAGTCACCCCGTTGGAATTCAATCGAACTGGGGCAACATCTCCATAGGTTTCATCTTTGGAAAGGATAACATTTACTGCATTTCTTCCCTCGTCAATTTCTTGAATGAGGTTAGGGAGGTCTTTATAGGCATCGGGGCCTACGACCATATCAACGATTTTCTCTTCTTCCAAAAACTTGCTCTTCAGTCGTTCCGCCATACAGCCCAACACCCCGACCTTCATTCCTGGATTGATTTTTTTAACGGCATTGAACTTTTCCAAACGTTTGCGTACGGTAAGTTCTGCTTTCTCACGAATGGAACAGGTGTTCACCAAAACAAGATCTGCCTCTTCCAGTTGTTGGGTAGTGTTGAAACCTTCCTTAGCCAATATGGAGGCAACAATTTCGCTGTCGGAAAAATTCATCTGGCAACCGTAGCTTTCAATATAAAGCTTTCGTTGGTTGCCTTCATTTTTTTCCAACGTCATTGTGCTACCCTGTTGACTTTCGTCTATTACCTTCTCTATTTCTTCGTTCCTAATCATTTTGATATAATGGGATGCAAAGATAATGCATTATCCATTTTGGTGACAATTTGGCAGTTGAATATTGAAGAAGGGATATTTTCGGTCTATAAAAAGTTGTCCGTGGCTTTGTAGGCATCAATGACTGCTTGTTCTCCCTCTGCACCTTCCATCGAATTGCCATGTTCCATCCCTAAAATGTCTTTGTAGCCTTTGCTATGGATAAATTTGAAGACGTTTTTGTAGTTGATTTCTCCAGTTGTTGGCTCCTTTCTTCCGGGATTGTCCCCAATCTGGAAATATCCGATTTCATCCCAACATGCCTCAATATTGGGAATGAGGTTGCCCTCTTGGATTTGTTGGTGGTATATATCGAATAAAATCTTGCATGAAGGTGAATCAACGGCCTTGCAAATTTCAAAGGCTTGGGGGCTTTCTGAAAGAAAGAGACCAGGATGGTTCCGGAAGTTCAAAGGCTCCAGAACCATTACCAGACCATGGGGTTCCAATATATCGGAAGCTCTTTTTAAGGATTCCACAACATGGGCAGTCTGATAGCCTATATTTTGTCTTAGATCCACATGGCCAGGAACCACGGTCATCCATTTGGCGTTTACCCGTTTGGCCACTTCCACGGAATCTTTGACCTGGGCAAGGAACTCTTCCCTTAAATCTTTCTTGCCACTGGCCAGATTGGGTTCTTTCCAATAGATATCATGGGCTACAAAAACTCCCATTTCAATTCCCCTTTTCGCCATGGTGCTCGCCATTTTTTCTTGAAGTTCCACAGTTCTTTTTTTCATTCCATTATCCTCAAAGGCGGTAAAACCTTGGTCGGCCATAAAATTTAGCTGATCTATGGGATTTTCCCCAGCCATATTTTTAAACATGCCCAGATGCGGTGCATATTTCAGGTTGAAACTATGTTTTATCGGCTTAGGTCCTGCTGCAAAAATATTTGGGGATGCTCCCAAAGCAGCGCCAGCCATGGCGGTACTATGTATAAAAGTTCTTCTTTTCATTTTTTTATATGGCTTATTATTTAGGAAAATTTGGTCACACCAGGTATTGGGATGGGATATTTTCCTTCTGCGTCCGGTAGGGTTGGGGGATTGGAATTCCATGTAGGATTCTCTGGCACCAAACTCAAATCTGAATTCAATGCCTGCTCCCAAGTTATAGTTTGCCCTGAATAGGTGGCCATTCTTCCCATGATTGCTGTTAAGGTGGATTTGGCCCCATGCTCTGCGTCAGCTATTACCTCCTTTTTTCTGATGGAAGCAAATAGTCGATCGTGTTCCACCTGATACGGATTGGGATCATGTTCCTTACTTGCATTCAGTAAAGTTGTGCCTTCCAGATCGGTGACAATTCCTTTTCTTGCGACTATGCCTCCCTTGGTGCCTTGGAACACTTCGTCAACCCTACTAAAGCATCCTTTTTGGTGTCTGCACTGACTGGCGATTACCGCTCCACCTGGGTAAGTGAACTCCACAAAGTGGTGATCGTAAATTTCCCCGTGATCCAGCCCATTCCGGGTCTGGCGTCCACCCATACCTTGGGCCGAAGCTGGATATTCGCCAATAAACCAATTGGCCACATCAATGTTATGGATATGTTGCTCCAAGATGTGATCGCCACACAACCAATTAAAATAGTACCAGTTGCGCATCTGGTATTCCATCTCTGTTTGTTGTGGCTGTCTTGCCCTAACCCATACCCCAGCACTGTTCCAATACACTTGGCCGGAAACAATTTTTCCAACGGTTCCATTTTGAATCTGCTCGTAAAGTGCATTGTATTTTTTTTCATATCGGCGTTGCAGTCCAACTACCACGTTGAGTTTTTTCTCCTTGGCAAGTTTGGCACTTTTCAAAATACGTCTTACTCCAACCGAATCAGTGGCTACAGGCTTTTCCATAAAGACATGCTTGTCCTGGGCAATGGCATATTCGAAATGTTGGGGACGAAACCCGGGGGGTGTTGTAAGAATGACCACATCTGCCATGTTTATGGCGTCCTTATAGGCATCGAAACCTACAAAACGGTTTTTTTCCTTCACCTTGATTTTACGTTCTCCTTCAAAATGTTCGGTAATGCCGGCCAAACTTTTTTCAAGTCGATCTTGGAAAGCATCCGCCATGGCCACCAGTTCCACATCGGGATCAGCGGTTAGGGCTTGTACGGCAGCTCCGGTACCCCGTCCCCCGCAGCCTACTACGGCCAGTTTCAATTTTTCGTTTCCGACCACATGTCCCATTGCATTCAAGGGAATGTTGCTGGTCATCAAAGCTCCTGTTGCGAGACCGGTGGTTTTAACGAACGATCTTCGATTTAATTTTTCTGTTGCTCTGTTTTTGCGAGTTTGCGACATGGTTTTAGTTTGTATGTTTTTCTTTCCAGTATGTTTTTTGCTCCTCAGCATTGGGAGTATTGTAAGGTCTCACGATTCTGAACCCAATAAAAGGGGCATCGGTATGCCACCATTTGCTTTTAGGGATTTGAGGATCTCTCATTTTCCATTTTTTGGTGGAGGGTTTTCGTGAAGCGCTTCTAAGCTGTTCCGCAGGGTCTATCCACGAACCTCCCCGTAAGGTACGAGGGTATGTTTTATCCGGTTTGATAAAGGGGTTTTGATTGGTTTTTTTTCTTCTTTTTGAATACGTGTCCTTGCTGTATTTATCCAAGGTCCATTCGGCTACGTTGCCATGCATGTCGTACAGGCCCCAGGCATTGGGTTTTTTAAGGCCCACTTTGTGCGAAGTGCTATCGCTGTTTTGTTTGGACCATGCGTATTCGTTCAAGTGTGAAGCGTCATCCCCAAAAGAGAACGCGGTCAGCGTATTTGCCCTGCATGCGTATTCCCATTCGGCTTCTGTGGGCAATCGATAAAAATTTCCTGTCATAGCGGAGAGCCATTCGCAGAATTTGGACGCCGCATACTGTGTCATGTTAACAGCTGGAAATCCTGCCAAGCCCATTCCATGGTGCATATCTACATAAGGTATTGTGGCCCCGGAAACAGTATCAACCGTTAGAAAAACCTCGTCGCCCAAATTTTCCGTTTTTCTTTGGCCATCAATGGTCCGTTCCACAAACAAATTATAGAGGTCCCAAGTAATTTCATACTGGGCCATCCAGAAAGGGGCAATTTCCACTTTGTGGGCGGGACCTTCATCTGTAGCTCTGCCATGTTCTTCTTTTGGACTTCCCATTGTAAAAGTTCCACCTTTGATAGGAACCATTTGAATTTCAACTTCGGTTCCAGAAATACGTTGTTTATAGGCCTCAAAAGGCTTTTGGGCCGAAATGCTGATACAGAATAACAGATGAATCAGTAATAAAAGTGCTCTCAATATGAAGGAATTATCAATAAAAGTATGGTTTTATCCACCACGTATTCAATTTTTTTTGTGAAAAACAAACGCAACTTTGTTTAAGCATTTTAATCTATTTGGTGTTATCTATCCAAAAAACTTAAACAACAATGAAAAAGAAAGTTCTCTTGATGCTAACTCTAGTAGCACTTGTATTTGTTTCCTGCAACAACGACGACAATAACGATGGCTATGCTGAATATTTGGTGGCGCGACCATTGGTGATCAGTAAAGCTGAATTTGCCAGTAGCGTGGATGTAATTGCCCCGCGTCCGATTGATGAGTCAGGTAAAGTTTACACTTATCAGGACTACATTTTTATCAACGATAAATATCAAGGCGTTCATGTAATCGACAACAGTAATCCAGAGCAACCTAGAAAAGAGGCATTTATTAAAATACCAGGCAATGTCGATATCTCGGTGAAGGATGATTTTCTGTACGCAGACAGTTTAATGGACTTGATTGTTTTGGACATATCCGATTTAGGAAATATCCAACAGGTGAACCGATTGGAAAATGTCCTTTATAACAATGTATTTTGGCCTTTTGAGGCGGACATTGTGGAATACGAAGGATATGACTATGAAAACGAAATTCTTATAGGCTGGGAAACCGTAACCGAGCGAAGGTTGATCGAGGAGGTACAACAAGACGACGGATGGGGATTTTTCGGGAATGATGCTGCGTTGGCTGAAGCCGCCGATGGAGGTACAGGTGAAGGTGGTTCTCTAGCACGATTTAAAATTGTGGATGACTACTTGTATGCTGTGGATAGCCACAATATTAATGTCTTCGATATTTCTGATTTGGAAAATCCACAGGATTTGGAAGATGTGTACGCTGGATTTGATATTGAAACCATTTTCAATCGAGGGGAGTATCTATTTTTGGGAAGCATGCGGGGCATGTACATTTATGACATCTCTTCTCCCGCCACTCCAACATTCGTTTCCGAGTTCCAGCATGGAACCGCCTGTGACCCCGTGGTGGTGGATGGCGATTACGCTTATGTGACCCTTCGCGGTGGTAACGGGTGTGGCGCTTTGGAAAGTGGCCTGTTCATTGTTGATATTTCCAATATAGAAAATCCAAAGTTGGCGATTGACTATCCCATGGACGAACCCTATGGTTTGGGCATCAAGGATGAAAAACTTTTCGTGTGTGATGGCTCATCAGGACTAAAGGTTTATGATAAGACCGATATTATGGACCTTAAAGCGTTAAACCATTTTAAAGATATTGTAACCTTTGATGTCATTCCTTTAGAAAGTCATTTGATTATGGTAGGCGATGAAGTGCTCTATCAATACGAATATTTGGATGACAAAATCAGGCTGATTAGCCAGATCGGTCTCGATTAAGACCACACAATAACATGATTAAATATCCCGTTTTTAGCGGGATATTTTTTTGTTGAGGGTTTTGTGCAAAATCCAAAATCGAAAAATTGATATACTTTTGTTACCTCAAAACCCATTGCATGCCAAAGAATTTAGTTATTGTTGAGTCCCCAGCAAAGGCCAAGACCATTGAACGATTTTTAGGAAAAGATTATCAGGTTGAATCAAGTTTCGGACACATTGCCGATCTTCCATCCAAGGAACTCGGAGTTGATGTGGAAAATGATTTCAAACCAAAATATATTGTTGACAAGGAGAAAAAAGCCGTCGTCAAAAAATTAAAGGACCTAGCCCAAAAGGCGGACATTATTTGGTTGGCCAGTGATGAGGATCGCGAGGGGGAAGCCATTTCATGGCATTTGGCCGAAGCACTGAAATTGGATAAAAGTCGCACCAAGCGAATCGTTTTTAACTCAATTACCAAATCAGCGATTCAAAAAGCAATAGATAACCCAAGGGAAATCAACTACAATTTGGTAAACGCCCAGCAGGCAAGAAGGGTTTTGGATCGCTTGGTGGGATATGAACTTTCACCAGTACTGTGGAAAAAAATAAAACCGGGCCTATCAGCAGGCAGGGTGCAATCCGTGGCAGTACGTTTGATTGTTGAGCGTGAACGGGAAATTGAAAGTTTCAAACCGGAAGCTTCTTTCAGGATACGTGCAGAATTCAAGACAATCAATGGAAACGTCTTTTCGGCGAAGCTGAACAAGACCTTCCCAAGTAGGGAGGGGGCAGAAGCATTTCTAAAACAAAATATTGGGGCGGATTTTTCTGTAGCAAATCTTGATAAAAAACCAGCAAAGAAAACTCCTGCACCACCATTTACAACCTCTACACTTCAACAGGAAGCTTCACGTAAACTATATTTTTCAGTGAGTAGGACCATGCAGGTTGCACAGCGGTTGTACGAGGCGGGATTGATCACCTACATGAGAACGGACAGCGTAAATCTTTCCAACGAAGCCTTGAACGCTGCCAAAGAGGCCATCGTGGAGAACTATGGGGAGTCTTACAGTAAGGTGCGAAACTACACAGGGAAGTCCAAAGGAGCACAAGAGGCACACGAAGCAATTCGGCCTACGGACATGAAACGGCAATCACCTTCATTGGAACGAGATCAAGCCAAACTTTACGAGTTGATCTGGAAAAGGACCCTTGCTTCGCAAATGAGTGATGCTGAATTGGAGCGTACCAATGTCAAGATAAAAGCAAGTACACATAACGAGGAATTCACTGCGAATGGTGAAGTGGTAAAATTTGATGGGTTCCTAAAAGTATATTTGGAAGGAACCGATGAGGAAGATCGCTCTGAGGAACAAGAAGGGATGTTGCCCGCCATGAATGTTGGGGAAGCCTTGCTTAACAATTTTATCACCGCTACAGAACGCTTCTCTAGACCGCCATATCGTTATACCGAAGCCTCCTTGGTAAAAAAGCTTGAAGAGTTGGGTATTGGTCGACCATCTACCTATGCCCCGACTATTTCCACAATCCAAAATAGGGGCTATGTGGAAAAGGGAACGGTTGAGGGAATCGAACGCAATTATGTACAGATGGTCTTGGGGGCCGGAGAGCTCACCTCTAAGAAACTTGCAGAGATGGTAGGGTCTGATAAAGGAAAGTTGGTGCCTACAGATATCGGAATGATTGTCAATGATTTTTTGGTAAACCATTTCAATACCATTTTGGATTACAACTTTACCGCTAAGGTGGAGGAGAACTTTGATGAGATTGCCGCTGGTGAAGAAGACTGGCAAAAAATGATGCGGGAGTTTTATGAGGATTTCCATCCCAATGTGCTCGATGTGGAAGAAAATGCTGAAAGAGCCAGCGGTGAGCGAGTGTTAGGGACTGATCCAAAGTCAGGCCGACAGGTTTCGGCCCGATTGGGTCGATTTGGGCCTATGATTCAGATTGGTACAGTGGACGAAGAGGAGAAACCTCTCTTTGCAAGCTTACTGCCCGAACAGTCCATTGGCACCGTTACCTTTGAGGAAGCCATGGCACTTTTCGAATTGCCAAGAAAGCTTGGCGTATACCAGGGCGAAGAGATTGAAGCGAATGTGGGACGCTATGGGCCCTATGTGCGATTCGGCAAAAAGTTCGTTTCCCTAAGTAATGGAGACAGTGCGTTCGATGTAAACTTGGACCGAGCCATCGAGCTCATTAAGGAAAAAGAGAAGGCCGATGCGCCAATAGCGAGTTACGAAGGTAAAGAAGTCACCAAGGGTAAGGGGAGATTTGGGCCATTCATAAAATGGGATGGTATGTTCATCAATGTGAACAAAAAATACGATTTCGATAATCTTTCCAATAGTGACATCACCGAGCTCATAGAGGCCAAAAAAATAAAGGAGGCTGAAAAACTGGTTCAGGAATGGCCATCTGAAAAAATTCGGATTGAAAAAGCCCGATGGGGAAGACACAATATTATTAAGGGAAGAATCAAGGTGGAGTTGTCCAAAGATGTGGATGCGTCCAAAATATCCTTGGAAGAAGCCCAAGCCCTATTGGAAAAGAAAACGCCCAAGAAAAAAACCAAAGCAAAGGCTAAGAAGTAGTATGGCATTCGATTTTTTGGTCCCGATAAAGGATAAGGTGCTCGCCTATAGCGAGCTGCTTCCTCCCCAGGCCTTAGGTAAAAATATCTTCAAGCATACCAAAAAGAAAGGACTGCCCGTATTTGCCAATGCCACCGTTGCCATTTTTGGAGTACAGGAATCGCGTAATGCTTTCGAAAAAAAGCCTGAGCAATTGGATCTGGATGAAATCCGAATCCAGCTCTACCGCTTAATGACGGGCAACTGGAATTCGACCATTCTCGATATTGGTGATGTGGAAGAGGGAGACACTGTAGAGGATACCTATTTTGTCGTTAAGGAAATTGTAGCTGGCCTCTTGGAGGAAAACATTATACCTATACTAATAGGTGCCACGCAAGATATCACATTTCCTACCTATCGCGCTTTCGACAAGATCAAGAACATGGTCAATCTTGTTTCCATCGACAGTCGTTTCGATTTTGGCGAGGATGAGGAATTGATTTCATCCCATTCCTACATGAGCAAGATCATCACGGATAAGCCAAATAATCTTTTCAACTTTTCCAATATTGGGTACCAAAGTTATTTCAATGCCCAGGAGGAATTGGATTTGATGGAGCGTCTTTTCTTTGATGCGTATCGACTGGGTGACATCGCGGCGAACATTGCGTTGGCTGAACCGGTATTACGAAGTGCACACATAGTAAGTCTGGATCTGCGTGCTATCCGTGCCGGTGAAATGGGATTGCATAAAAACTTTTCCCCGAACGGATTTACAGGAAGGGAGATATGTGCCATAGCGAGATATGCAGGCATCAGTGACAAGGTTTCCCTATTCGGCATCTACGAAGGAGAGAATTCTCCCCAAGCCTTTCAAATGATTGCCCAGATCATATGGTACTTTATAGAAGGCATCAGTTTTAGAATACAAGAATTCCCCAGTTCCAAAAGCGAGGACTTCACCAAGTTCACTGTGCCCACTGATACCGAAGAACTGGTGTTCTTTAAAAGCCATGTCACGGAAAGATGGTGGGTGGAGGTCCCATCAATTTTGCCCGAGCATACTAAAACAAATTCGGTGGCGTTATTACCATGCACCGAACAGGACTATTTGGATGCTTGCAACCAAAACATTCCCGAAAGGTGGTTCAAGGCCTACAGAAAGGGCTTTAACTGAACAAATTAATTTTAGATATTGAATTGTTTTTACACAATAATTTATTCAAAAAACAGTTTTGAAGAATAATGAATTTGTGTTACGCAGTTTATATTCTTAAATCGAAAATTTAACCTAAAGTATGAGAAAGCTATTCCTTTCATCAATTGTACTTGCTTTTTTGCTTGCAGGATGCGGTTCAAAATCAAGATCAAAAGGTGAACTAGTTGGAGCCAAAGGAAAGAAATGGTATCCAGAGAAACCCTACGGAATGGAGCTAATTCCCCGAGGTTCCTTTGTTATGGGTAAAGCTGAGGAGGACCAGGCGAAAGTATTGAACGCCCCCACGAGAACGGTAACCGTGCGTTCCTTTTATATGGATGATACGGAAATCACCAATAGTGAGTATCGACAGTTCGTGGAGTGGGTAAAAGATTCCATCACACGAACCAAATTGGCCATTTTGGCCGATGAACTGGGTATTGGCCCGGAAGATGAAGGTATTGGGGAGTACGCCTTTAAGGATACAGACACTACCAAGATATCAGTATACGAACAATATATGCTCGACAATTATGCTGGTTTAGGAGAAACCGGTTATGAGGGAAGGGCGTTGAACAAGGATGTGGATTTAATATGGGACACCTCCGAGTATCCCGATGAGTACTATGCCGAGATAATGGATTCATTGTACATTCCAGAAGAGGAAACCTACAATGGATTACGATCCATAGATGTCACCCAATTGAAATACAAATACAGTTGGATGGACATTGAAGCGGCTGCAAGGGCCAAGAAAGGCCGAAGAAAAGACTTCATTAAGCAAGAGGAGCTGGAAATCTATCCCGATACAACAGTGTGGATAAAAGATTTTGAGTACTCCTATAACGAACCCATGCACAATGATTATTTTTGGCACGATGCTTACAGCGACTACCCCGTTGTTGGGGTAAACTGGATGCAGGCCAAGGCATTTTGCAACTGGAGAACGAAGTTTAAGAATGATGATCAAAAAAGTCGTGGAAAACAATTTGTGAATCAGTTTAGATTGCCTACCGAAGCTGAGTGGGAGTATGCCGCTCGTGGAGGTATCGAAGGGGGTACCTACCCTTGGGGTGGACCTTATGTGATCAGTGATACGGGTTGTTTTATGGCAAACTTTAAGCCACAACGTGGAGATTATGCTGCGGATGCTGCTCTGTACACCGTAGAGGCGAAGTCGTACGAACCTAACGAATTCAACCTTTACAATATGGCAGGCAACGTCGCAGAATGGACAAGTTCCAGTTTCGACCAAGGGGCTTACGAGTATTTGTCGACCATGAACCCGAACATTGGGTCAGGTCAGAACCAAAGAAAAGTGATCCGGGGAGGGTCTTGGAAAGATGTCGCGTACTTCCTTCAGGTGAGTACCAGGGATTATGAGTACCAGGATTCCGCCAGAAGTTATATCGGATTCCGAACCGTTCAGGATTATATGGGCGAGGAGGATTCCACCAACGGAAGAAGAAACGGATTACCATCAGGAAGATAAATAAGAAGAGAACAGTATATATAAACCGGTAAAGTAACCAAATACTTATTTATATAACTTAATTAAAACTAGAATTATGGCACAGTCAAAATCAACAAAAAAGCTGTTTAACATGGCCTACGGGCTTGGAGCATCGGTAGTAATTATTGGTGCGTTATTTAAGATTCTTCACTGGGAGTTTGGTCCCCTTACAGGTGGATTGCTTCTTGCTGTGGGTCTTATTACCGAAGCATTGATCTTCGCTATCAGTGCATTTGAACCAGTTGACGACGAATACGATTGGTCTTTGGTTTACCCAGAATTGAATGGTCAAGCCAAAGGAAAGAATGACGCTAAGCAAGCCAAGGAAGCTGAAGGCATTCTTGGTAGAAAATTGGATGAACTTCTTAAGGAAGCCAATATCGATTCTGAATTGTTCTCAAGCTTGGGCGAAAGCATCAAGAGTTTTGAGGGAGCTGCCAAGAATATGGCACCTACTACAGATGCTATCCAACACACTAAGAAGTACTCTGAAGAGTTGTCTCACGCTGCCGCTCAAATGGAGTCTTTGAACAGCTTGTACAAAGTACAATTGGAAAGCGCTAGCCGTCAAGCTTCCATCAACGAGGAAGTGGTACAAAATGCCGGTGCATTGAAAGAGCAAATGGAATCTTTGGCAACTAACCTTTCTTCTTTGAACGGAGTTTACGGTGGTATGCTATCTGCCATGAGCAAAAACTAATTAGGGTTTTGATTGATATACCAAACCCAAATCAAATTAATTATTAATTCTAATTAGAAAAACATGGCATCAGGAAAACAATCCCCACGTCAGAAGATGATCAACTTGATGTATTTGATCTTCATCGCGATGTTGGCGTTAAATATGAGTAAGGAGGTCCTGGCCGCATTCGGATTGATGAATGCAAAGCTGGAAACTTCCAATAAAAAAGCCGAAGCGAACAACCTGGCCTATTTTGAAGGTTTGGAGACCAAAGCTTCAGAAGACAAGATCAAGTATGGTCCTTTGTTTGAAAAGGCGCAGACAGTACAAAAACTTTCCTTGGAGTACTATGAGTACTTGGACGAATTGAAAAAGGGAATGTTGGCCGATCAGGAAGATCCAAACAACTATGTTGTGATGGATAAGTCCGATTACTTGGACAACCACTTTTTCCAGGGCGATAATCTAAAGCCTGATGGTAAAAAGTTCCTGAATAACTTGACCAATTACAGGGAACAGATTTTGGCTGCACTGCCTGAAAATATGTCCGAGATCAAAGGATCTGTACAGACTCGATTTGAGACTGGAGATAAGGATGGTAAAGTTACCCGACTTAGGGACAAGGTAAAAGTAGACTGGATGAACTACCACTTTGAAGGATATCCTTTGGTAGCTTCCTTGACCAAGATCACCCAATTGCAAGCGGATATTATGTCCACTGAGCAAGAAGTGTTGAAAGGGCTATTGGAAGGTAATTTGACCGAAGCAGTTTCCTTGAAGAACTTTGCTACTTCCCTTTCTGCTTCCAAATCTGCGTTCTACACAGGTGAGAAGTATGATGGTAAGATTATCATCAGTAAGACCGATAATTCTTCGAAGCCGGTTAGGGCTGAGTTGAAATTGGATGGCAGAAACCTTTCCGAAGGAAAAGATTACCTTTTGGAAGAAGGTGGAATCAAAATGTTGATCAGTGCTGGCGCTGCAGGCGACCACACTATTGAAGGTACGATGTTCTTTATGCAGGATGGGGAAGAAATTCCAGTTCCTGTAAACAACACTTTTGCTACGATTACTAAGCCAAATGCTGCCGTAATCTCTGCAGATAAAATGAATGTTGTGTATCGTGGAGTTTCTAACCCAATGACCATTTCCATCCCTGGTATTCCGGATAACAAAGTAAGAGCTTCTGCTCCTGGACTATCCAAAAGAAGTGGTAGCAACTACGTAATGAATCCAGGTACCGGTAGAACGGTTACAATTACTGCTTCAGGTACATTGCCTGATGGTAAGCCTATCTCTACCAGGTCCGAGTTCCGTATCAAGGATATTCCAAGACCAGGTGGTACCGTACGTGGTGAGGCCGGTAGCGTTAAAATGCCGAGAAGAAACCTTGAGATTTCTACGGTTGGCGCTATGTTGGAAGACTTCGACTTTGATTTGAACCTTGCCGTAGGCGGATTTAAGTTCAAAGTCCCTGGTCAACCTACCATCGTGGTAAAAGGAAACAAATTGAATGCACAGGCCAAGTCTGCTTTGAAAAGAGCTAGAAGAGGCGATGCGGTGCAAGTATTCGATATTCAAGCTTATATCACAAACAACAGAACATACAAGTTGAAAAAAGTTTCCCCTGTTGTTATTGAGCTTACAAACTAATAAAGTATAGAAGTAATCATGAATTGGAAAAATGCATTTTTAATTGGAGCTGTAAGTCTACTCCCATTATCGGCCCTGGCACAGGCAAACATTTTGAATGCCAAGCTGCCTGATGATATCGGGAAGAAGACCGAAGCTCAAATAGAGCAGGACAATGACGCTCCCCTGAAGTACGGTTATGTGGATGATAGGGATATCCTTTGGTCCAAGACCGTTTGGGAAATCATTGACCTGGATGAGCGTGTTAATTTCCCATTGTACTACCCCACCGACACCATTGGTATCGGAGCGGACAGAAGGTCACTGTACCATGTATTGATGAAGAACATCAAAAATGGGAACCTGACCGAGGTGTACACGGACTCATATTTCACTGAAAAGCGAAAGTTTGAGGATTTGACTGCTACATTGAGCAAAGTCGATACCACCGACCTTGGATACGAGCAATTGAACGCTGGTGAGCAAATTTCTGCGGAGTTTATCAACCAAAGGGATTTGTCGGCCGCCGATATTGAAGAGTATCGCATTAAGGGAATCTGGTATTTTGATAAGCGTCAGGGAGAATTGAAGTACCGCCTTTTGGGTATTGCTCCTGTTGCTCCCGACGTAAACTTTATAGATGATGAATCTGTTGACCCAGGTGAGAACAAGGTAGAATTGTTCTGGGTGTGGTATCCTGCCGCAAGACAGATTTTGCACGATGCCAAAGTCTATAACCAACGTAATTCGGCAAGACCAATCTCTTTCGACATGCTATTGAACGCAAGACGTTTCAATGGTGTCATCTACAAGGAGGACAACGTCCACGGAGATCGTGAGATTGACGATTACATTTTTGACAATGCCCTGTTCCAGTTGTTGGAGGCCAAACGAATCAAAGAGGTTATCCGCGACAGGGAACAAGATATGTGGTCCTATTAGTCCCTAGTTTTAAATTTCCAATTCAATACATACAGACGCCGCACTTTTGTGCGTCGTTTTTTATTGGCTATATTAATTGTGGTTACTTAGATGTCATTTCGAGCGCCCGCCCGGATGACACGTTCGGACGGGCAGTCGAGAAATCAAAAAAGAAGCTGCTGCCCTATTTTTTAAAGAAGTTTATTTGTCATACTGAGCCTGTCGAAGTATGACTTACCTCATTAGATTCCTATTTTTGCAACATGTTGGATTATGTAATTGTGGGCCTTGGGTTGGCAGGCATCTCCTTTTGTGAGGTTCTCGAAAAAGAAGGGAAGTCTTTTGTGGTAATTTCCGATGATTCCCAACAAGCATCGTTGGTAGCTGGTGGCCTATACAACCCAGTTATTTTAAAGCGGTTCACCATGGCGTGGAAAGGACGGGAGCAAATGGATTCGGCCATGCCTTTTTACGAAGCTTTGGAACAAAAACTTGGCGTGCAGTTGGACTACAAAATTCCCGTGCTTCGACGTTTTGCTTCCATCGAGGAACAAAACGCTTGGTTTGAGGCGGCAGACCGTCCAGGCCTTGATTCTTTTTTATCCACCACAATTGTAAAGAATACAAATCCAAGTATTGATGCTCCTTTCGGATTCGGTGAAGTAAAATACACTGGACGTATCGATACAAAGGCCTTGCTTACGGCTTATGCCGATTATTTGGTCAAAAAGGGGCTTTTGATTCACGAATCATTCGATTTTTCTTCTTTTAAGCCTCTGGAAGGACATATCACTTACAAAACAATAAAAGCCAAGCAAATTGTTTTTGCGGACGGCTATGGGCTTAAAAACAACCCCTTTTTCAACTATTTGCCGCTAAATGGTACAAAAGGGGAACTATTGACCATAAAAGCACCTGATTTGAAAGCGAATAGCGTTGTAAAATCTTCGGTGTTCAGTATCCCACTGGGAGGTGATCGGTACCGTATCGGAGCGACGTATAAATGGAAGGACAAAACCAATGAACCCACTGAGGAATCAAAAAACGAACTTCTAGAAAAATTGAAGACCTTTCTAAAATGTGATTTTGAAGTGGAAGAACATGTTGCCGGCATTCGACCAACCGTGGTGGATCGAAGACCTTTGGTAGGGCAACATCCAGCACATCAAAATATCTTCGTATTAAATGGTTTTGGCTCCAGAGGTGTGCTCATCGCGCCATATGTTTCCCCAAAACTGTATGCTTATATTGAAAATGGGGTTGAGCTCGATTCCGAAATCGATATCCAACGATTTACCAAAAAGTACTATTCCACCTGACTTCTGATCACAGGAGGTTCATACTTGATAAAAAAGTTGATCCAGATGTTTCGCGACAATCGGATGATGACAGGCAGAAAAACCACCAAGGTCAATACAATGGCGATAAACGTATTCACCAGTGAGGCACCTAAGAAAAGAAACGCAATCACAAAAGCGGCCACTGCAAAGGCGACGCCCACTCCGTAGCTCACATACATGGATCCATAGAAAAAAGAGGGCTCAATTTTATATTTGGTACCACAATGGGAGCAGCGTTCGTGCATGCTGAAAAGTTGTGTGATAGCATAAGGGTTTTTGTTGGGATACATGCTCTCTTGGTGGCATTTGGGACAACTTCCTGTTAAAATGCTGTAGAGTTTGTTTCCTTTTTTTAACATTTGCACGGATTTTTTACAAAATTACACATTCGCTAACTTTTGTTCTGTAATTCAGGTCACATAAAATGTTGAACATTCATAATCTTTCAGTCGCTTTTGGAGGCGAATACTTATTCGAGGAAATCGCATTTCGTTTGAACGGGGGCGATCGTGTGGGCCTGATCGGTAAAAATGGTGCAGGGAAATCCACCTTGCTGAAGTTGTTGTCGAAGGAGATGGATCCAGATACGGGGACAATAGCCATGGAAAAGGATATCAAAATCGGGTTTTTAAAACAGGATATCGATTTTGAATATGGAAGGACGGTATTGGAAGAATCGTACCAGGCCTTCCAAGAGTTGAAATCGTTAGAGATACAACTGGATGAGATCAACCAGGCCTTAACAGAGCGCACCGATTATGAAAGCGAGTCCTACAACCAACTGATGGTCGATTTGACTGATGTGACCCATCGCTACGAAATTTTGGGAGGGTACAACTATCAGGGAGATACGGAAAAAGTGCTGTTGGGATTGGGTTTCAAGCGGGACGATTTCAACAAGTTGACCGATACCTTTTCCGGTGGATGGCGTATGCGCATCGAGCTGGCCAAACTGTTGCTGCAGAACAATGATGTGTTGCTGTTGGATGAGCCCACCAATCATTTGGACATTGAGTCCATAATTTGGTTGGAGCAGTTTCTCAAAAGCTATCCCGGAGCTGTAGTTATTGTATCACACGATAAAATGTTCCTGGATAACGTCACCAATCGTACTATCGAGATTTCACTGGGGCGTATTTATGATTACAATAAGCCCTATTCCAAGTTTTTAAAGCATCGAAAGGAAATCAAGGAACAACAGTTGAGCGCCCAAAAGAATCAGGAAAAACAAATTCAGCAAACAGAAAGACTGATTGAAAAATTCAGGGCCAAGGCTTCCAAAGCTTCCATGGCACAGTCGCTTATCAAAAAATTGGATAAAATCGAGCGTATTGAGGTCGATGAGGACGACAATGCCGTGATGAATGTACGCTTTCCAGTCTCGATTGCGCCAGGCAAAGTGGTGGCCGAATTGGAAAATCTTTCTAAGAGTTATGGCTCCAAACAGGTACTGTCTGGAATCAATTTGTTGGTCGAACGTGGCAGTAAAACCGCTTTCGTGGGTCAAAATGGACAAGGCAAGACCACTTTGGCAAAAATTGTGGTCGGTGAATTGGACCATGGAGGAAAACTAAAGATTGGCCACAATGTACAGATTGGTTATTTCGCCCAGAATCAAGCGGAATATTTGGATGGTGACAAGACCATTTTGGACACCATGATTGATGCGGCCAACGAAAACAACAGAAGTAAGGTACGGGATATTTTGGGTTCCTTTTTATTTCGGGGCGATGAGGTGGAAAAACATATAAAGGTGCTTTCTGGTGGGGAACGGAACCGCTTAGCTTTGGCAAAGATGCTATTGCAGCCTTTTAATGTGCTGATTATGGATGAGCCCACAAATCACTTGGATATCAAATCCAAAAATGTATTGAAGCAGGCCCTACAAAATTTTGAGGGGACCTTGGTTTTGGTATCGCACGATAGGGATTTTTTACAGGGATTAACAGATCGGGTGTATGAATTTAGGGACGGTAATATTAAGGAATACTTAGGCGATATCGACTTCTATCTGGAACAACGGAAGGCTGATGATTTTAGAAAAATTGAAAAGGGAGAGGTCCAAAAACAAGTATGGAAGGAAGTAGCCCCAAAACAAAATGATTATCAAGCCCAAAAACGCATAAAATCCCTTAAAAATAAATTGAGCGGGGTAGAAAAAAAGATTTCCCAGTTGGAAAAGGACATAGCGACCATCGATCATGACCTGCTCATGGATTACGATGCTACCATAGCCAAACAAGGCTTTTTTGATGATTATCAAGCAAAAAAGCAACTTTTGGAATCTTTAATGGAGGACTGGGAAAAACTCTCTGAAGAATTGGAACAGTTGATTTAAGTAACCAGTATCAGACACTTCACCACACCTTTGGGCCAGTTTACAACAAAATTGCCTTGGTTCACCTATTTAATTTGTAAAACCCTCTGTTCTATAATTTATTTGTAGGTAAATTCTTATATTTTTGAATTTTGAATATGAACCAACAGACCATTATTTCCTTTATAATGCTTTTTACTACTACTCTTTCAGTGGCCAATGTCTCAATTTCACTTAAAGAAAAAGACGCGCTCATTGATTTGTTTCACAGTACAAAAGGGCAAAATTGGAATACGCCGTGGGATTTGGACGCCCCAGTGGACACTTGGAAAGGTGTTGAGTTGCACGAAGGCCGCGTGGTGGGCATTAACCTGTTCAGAAATAATTTAGAAGGCGTATTGCCGGAAAGCCTTGGCAAACTAAGGCATCTTACCCATTTAAATTTAGCATTCAATAACATCACGGGTGTTTTACCAAAGGACATAGTGAAACTCAAAAATTTAAAGGTATTGCGGTTGGAAATGAACCGGATAAAAGGTGGTTTGCCTTCCGGAATTGGAGAACTTCAAGAGTTGAGGGTCCTTTCCATGTTCAACAACTTTTTGAGTGGATCTATTCCACCGACTTTTGGAAACTTGGTAAATCTGAGGGAACTCAATCTATCAAGCAATAACCTGAAAGGAATTATTCCAGAATCTATAGGAAATCTTACAAAGTTGGAGGCCTTGGGCCTTTTCGAGAACAATTTGGAGGGGTCTATCCCAGAGGAAATTGGAAACTTAAGGGAATTGAGGGAGCTGGTATTGGCCAACAACCAGTTGGGAGGCGATATTCCTTCAGAATTTGGTCAATTGGCCAGCCTAAAAATATTACAGATTCAGAACAACAGGTTCAATTCGTATAAAGGACTTAGAGAAATGAATACCAAGCAGTTTTTGGTATTCGATACCGATGACAGCACTTTGAATCCAGGGTTCAACGAGTTACAACTGCAGCGTACACGCATGGCAGATACAAAATTTGAAGATGTTGACGATAATGAGTAGTTAGTTATACTTTAGTTTGTTTGGTTTGGGGATACAGGCGTGTATCCCCTTTTTTGTGCAATAAAATTGCCGTGGCCTTAAACAATTTATGAAATATTTAACCAAGCAAACTTGTTGTAGCGAATAGTTTTGTAGGGACTAATTCATCCTGCACATGCGTAAGCTAATTATCTCGGCCGTAGTGGGCGGCCTCATTATTTTCGGGTCACTGTATTTTGCGGGACTCATTGCCGGAAGCAAGGACAGCAGAAGACCTAGGCCCCAGAAGGTGGTCAAGACCGTTTTTGTGGATACCGTAAAGAACGGTGTGGTTCCCATTGTCGTTCCGGCCAACGGAAATCTAAGGGCCAAAAGACGGGTGGAACTGTTTTCAGAAGTTCAGGGTGTCTTTAGGTCTGGGAGTAAACTTTTTAGGACAGGCCAAGAATACAATCAGGGACAAACCTTGATCCGGATTGATGCCAGTGAGTATTACGCCAGCGTGCAATCGGCTAAAAGCAATCTCTATAACCTATTGACGTCCATAATGCCCGATTTGCGGCTGGATTATCCTGAAATCTATCCCAAATGGCAAACTTACCTCAATGGCTTTGACTTGAACAATGTAACACCAAAATTACCGGAGATGACCTCTGAAAAGGAAAAATTCTTTATTTCGGGGAGAGGGATTATTTCCAACTACTACAATGTGAAGAATCTCGAACAACGGCTATCGAAATATACCATCTCTGCTCCTTTTAAAGGAGTGTTGACAGATGCTCTGGTTACCGAGGGAACACTTATTCGTGCCGGACAAAAACTCGGGGAATACATCAATGTTGGGGTCTACGAATTGGAGGTGTCCATCAGCAAAACTTATGGGGATTTTCTGAAGGTGGGTAAGCAGGTAGCGTTGTCCAATCTGGATAAAAGTGAAAAATATATGGGGAAAGTGACCCGTGTCAATGGACGGGTCGACCAAAATTCCCAGACCATTACTGTTTTTATCGAGGTCAGTGGAGAAGACCTTAAAGAAGGGCAGTATCTCGAAGCCAATTTGGAGGCTAGGGAAGAATCCAACGCCATAGAAATTGATCGCTCGCTACTAATGGAAAACAATCAGGTTTTCGTAGTGCGGGATTCCATTCTTGATCTTATCGATGTGAGTCCGGTTTACTTTTCCGATAAGACTGTAGTGCTAAAGGATGTACCCGATAGTGAGGTAATCGTAACCAAAGCTTTGACCGGGGCTTATGCGGGAATGTTGGTGAGGGTATTTGATGGAAATAAAACCAAAAAATCCAAGTCGTGAGGAAGGTCATTGCTTATTTCATCCAATACCATGTCGCGGTCAATGTCATCATCATCGCGTTTTTCATCTTCGGACTGGTCGGCGCATTTTCGCTGAAATCTTCCTTCTTTCCCCTTACGGAATCCAAGAACATTCTGGTCAGCATTACCTACCCTGGGGCATCACCTCAGGAAGTGGAGGAAGGGATCGTCCTGAAAATAGAAGATAATTTAAAAGGACTTCAAGGAGTGGAACGGGTCACCTCCACATCCAGGGAAAATAGTGGCAGTATCAACGTGGAGATTGAGAAGGGTCGCGATATTGACTTCATGTTATTGGAGGTGAAAAATGCCGTGGATCGAGTACCCACTTTTCCCACGGGGATGGAACCTCTAGTGGTTTCCAAGCTGGAAGCCGTACGCCCTACGATCAGTTTCGCCATAAGCGGAGAGGACATCCCATTGGTTACCTTAAAACAAATAGGTCGTCAGATAGAAAATGATCTCAGGGCAATTGAGGGAATTTCTCAGATTGAAATTTCTGGCTATCC
Source organism: Allomuricauda sp. (assembly GCA_028284725.1). Classification (GTDB taxonomy): domain Bacteria; phylum Bacteroidota; class Bacteroidia; order Flavobacteriales; family Flavobacteriaceae; genus Flagellimonas. The sequence continues at coordinate 22,642 of JANQRD010000214.1, forward strand.
CGAAGAGGAAATTGAGATTGCGGTCAACGAAAACAGTTTATTGGCCTACAATTTGTCCTTCAATGAGGTGGCCCAGGCCATCTCCAACGCCAATATTTTGGTCACGGGGGGAAATATTAAAACAAGTGCCGAAGAATATTTGATTCGAGCGAATAATAGGTCATATTTTGGCGATGAGCTCTCCAATGTGGTGGTGCGTGCCGATGCTACCGGTAGGGCCATCCGGTTAAAGGATGTGGCAACCATCCGAGATCGGTTTTCTGAAACGCCCAATGGTTCTTTTTACAATGGGGAACTTTCGGTAAATATTACCATTACCAGTACAAACACAGAGGATTTAATAGGCTCTGCCGATAATGTAAAGGAGTACATTGCTGATTTCAATGAAAAGCATACCAATGTACAATTAAACGTATTACGGGATTTATCAAAAGTGCTCAACCAGCGTACCGATCTCCTAACGGAAAATGCCATTGTAGGAATGATTTTGGTGTTGATTTTCCTTTCCTTGTTTCTAAATACAAGATTGGCCTTTTGGGTGGCCTTTGGCCTGCCCATAGCCTTTTTGGGTATGTTTGTCTTTGCGCCCATGTTCAATGTCACCATCAATGTATTGTCGTTGTTCGGGATGATCATAGTTATTGGAATTTTGGTAGATGACGGAATTGTTATCGCTGAAAACATCTACCAACATTATGAGAAAGGCAAAACTCCGATTCGAGCAGCTATAGATGGCACTATGGAGGTGATGCCGCCGATTCTCTCTGCCATCATTACTACAGTGCTGGCGTTCTCCATCTTTTTGTTTTTGGATGGCCGTATTGGAGATTTCTTTGGAGAAGTATCTGTGATCGTAATTCTGACCCTGGTGGTTTCTTTGGTGGAGGCATTGATCATTCTGCCTGCCCACTTGGCACATTCAAAAGCGTTGCAGCCCCAAAAGAAAGGCCCGAAATCTGGAATTGCCCAGGTCTTTTCAAAATTAAGGGTCATCAATAAAATGGGAGATCGGGCCATGGCTTGGATGCGCGACAAGATGTACAGCCCCGCGCTGCGTTTTGCCCTGGATTACAAACTGCTCACTTTTGCGCTGTTCTTTATGGCCTTGGCCTTGACATTTGGATCCATAGGAGGTGGGATTGTACGGACATCATTCTTTCCAAGAATTGCCAGTGATCGTGTTGCTGTAGTACTTCAAATGCCCAATGGGACCAATGAAAAGGTAACCGATTCCATTATTAGTTTGATTCAGGATAAGGCCCAAATTGTGAATCAGCAGCTGACCGAAGAATACCTGCAAGGAACGGACAAAATGCTTTTCGAAAATATGCTTAAGAATCTAGGCCCTGGTTCGTCAACAGGAACGTTGATTATCAATTTATTGCCCGGAGAGGAGCGCCCTGATGAAATTCGAGCCGATTTAGTTACCAGAAGGCTTCGAGAGCTAATGGGTCCTGTTATTGGTGTGGAAAGCCTAATTTATGGTGCGGGAGGAAACTTTGGAGGAGATCCAGTATCTGTTTCCCTGCTTGGGAATAATATTGCTGAATTAAAGGCGGCCAAAGCAGAATTAAAAGCTGCCATGCTGAACAATGCATTGTTAAAGGATGTTGCCGACAATGACCCAGCGGGAATCAAGGAAATACGATTACAGTTAAAAGAAAATGCCTATTTGCTGGGACTCGACCTGAGAAGCGTGATGAATCAGGTTAGGGCAGGGTTTTTTGGGGCCCAGGCACAACGTTTTCAACGGGGACAGGATGAAATACGGGTTTGGGTGCGTTACGACCGTGAAAACCGATCATCCATCACAGATTTGGATGAAATGCGGATCTTGGCACCCAACGGGGAGCGAATCCCGCTAAAGGAGATAGCAACCTATTCCATTGAACGGGGCGATGTGGCCATCAACCACTTGGATGGCCAACGGGAGATTCAGGTATCATCAGATATAAAAGACCTCAATACCACCAGTGGAACGGATGCCATGACATGGATACGCACAGAGGTAATGCCGGACATTCTCTCCAAATATCCATCCATAACACCTTCTTATGAAGGACAGAACCGGGAAGCGAACAAACTTTTGGGTTCCTTGAGGTTTGTTGGCCTTACGGTATTGTTTTTAATTTATGTTACCATAGCCTTTACGTTCCGAAGTTTTAGCCAACCGCTATTGCTGATTCTTTTGGTGCCCTTCAGCCTCACAGCTGTTGCATGGGGCCATTGGATACATGGTTTCCCCATCAACATTCTTTCTATGCTGGGTATCATAGCTTTGATAGGAATTATGGTGAATGATGGTTTGGTACTAATAGGCAAGTTTAACATCAACTTGCGTAATGGAATGATCTTTAATGATGCTATTTATGAAGCCGGGCGATCTCGTTTTAGGGCCATATTTCTGACTTCGGTAACCACCATAGCCGGTCTGGCTCCCTTGCTTTTGGAGAAGAGTCGACAGGCGCAGTTCCTAAAGCCTATGGCCATTTCCATTGCCTATGGAATCGGATTTGCCACCGTCCTCACACTATTGATGCTGCCGTTGTTTCTATCATTTGGGAACAATGTAAAAGTTCTGGCCAAACGCTTGTGGACTGGAGAAAAAGCTACAAAGGAAGAGGTGGAAAGAGCAATAAAGGAGCAAAAAGAGGAACAGCATATGCGACAGGAAGGTGTTCATCGGCTTAATGGTACTCCAGAGCATGGACAATCTGAAGAAGAAGCTTCAAAAGTTTTAGAAGAGACTACATAATGAGAAGTATTTCATTTACACTACCCCTACTTTTATTGGTTTGTTTGAATACGTTGAAAGGACAGGAAAAACTGCTTTCCAAACAAGAAGCAATTGCATTGGCGCTTGACTACAATTTGGGAATCCGAGTGGCTCGCAATACCAAAAAAATCGACGATAATAATTCCACAATCCTCAATTCCGGATACCTTCCAACGGTAACCGCTAATGCGGGGGGCAGTATAACCCGAGAAAATACGGAAGGGCAGTTGGCCAGTGGGGATACGCGAACCGCCGATGGTGCCGAAACGAGAAGATACAACGCTTCGTTGGATGTAAACTACATTCTGTTCGACGGGATGAACCGATACTATACCTATAAAAGCCTAAAGGAACGCTCCGAACAATCCGAGTTGGAAGTGCGCCAGACCATTGAAAATACCATTTTACAGTTGTTTACAGTATACTATGAGGTTGCCCGCTTAACAGAGAACACCAAAAATCTGGAAGAAGCCCTAAACATTTCCAAAACGCGGCTTCAGCGCGCCAAGTACCAATTTGAATATGGTCAAAACACAGGTTTGGATGTGCTCAATGCCGAGGTGGACATCAATACGGATAGTGTCAATCTTATTAACTCAAGACAGCAATTGCGAAATACCATGCGCGATTTGAATCTAGTATTGAATCAGGAGCTTTCCTCACAGTTTGTTGCGGATACCACGGTCAATTTTGTCCCCGGGATACAGATCGAGAACATGCATAACGAGGCCAAAATGAACAATGTCCGCCTTCAGTTGGTGGAAAAGGATATGAACATCACCCGTTACAATGTAAAGGCGGCAAAAAGCGTGTTTCTCCCCACCATAGGTCTTACTGGAAGTTATGGATGGAATGAATTGAATAATAACAGCCCATTGGCCTTTTTAATCCAGAACACTTCGACAGGACTTACGGGAACCGTTAACCTTTCATGGAATTTGTTCGATGGTGGTAGGGGTATAACTGGAATCAAAAATGTGAAAATTGGGTACGAAAACCAGGAATTACTGAAAAAGCAGATAGAACTTGAGGTGGAACGGGACATTCGCAATGCTTGGGACAGTTACACCAATGCGCTGTATGTGCTGGAAGTCCAGGAAAAGAACCTACAGACCAACCAAAATAATTTTAATCGCACCGATGAGCGTTACAAATTGGGTCAGGTTACCTCCATTGAGTTCCGACAGGCGCAATTGAACCTTTTGAATGCCGAGTTGGCGAAAAGTCAGGCCAAGTACAACGCCAAGTTGGCCGAACTTCAAATGCTCCAGGTAAGTGGACAACTGTTGAATGTGGATTTTTAATTTATATTCGGAATTCATTGTTCCTAATTTGTCATGCTGAGCCTGCCGAAGCATGGCTGGTTGAACCACTTATCTCTTAAAACATGTACGAACACTTCTTTCAATGCCCGTATTGCTGGGAGGAGATTTCATTTCTTCTGGATGTCTCTGTTTCCAACCAGACCTATGTGGAGGATTGCGAGGTGTGCTGCAACCCCATTGAAGTGAATCCAAGGTTCGAAAATCAGGAATTGGTTTCTTTTAATGCCAGGGAATTAGGGCAATAAATTGCTATATTTAAGGGGCTATTCACTTCCATTCACTATGCGGCTTTCCAAGCTTATCTCACCCAAAATATTCCCGATTCTATTGGTGAATTTCATTGGAATATTGGGCTATAGCATCGTCGTGCCTATCCTGATTTTTATTGTAACCGATATGGGAGGCAATGGCTTTATCTATGGAATTTTGGGAGCCATGTATCCCTTTTTTCAGTTTATTGGAGCACCTATTTTAGGGCGATTATCCGACAAAGTTGGTAGAAAAAAAGTGCTTGTTATAAGTCAAGCTGGGACCTTTGTGGCCTGGATGTTGTTTTTGCTTGCATTTATACTGCCGAAAACAGAACTATGGTCGCAAAGCTCAGAACTTACTGGAAGTTACGCCATGACCCTCCCTTTGCTGATTATTTTTGTGGCTCGCATTTTTGATGGGTTTACCGGAGGTAACATTTCGGTGGCCAACGCGTATTTATCCGATATTTCCACAGACGAGGATCGAAATTCCAATTTTGGAAAGATGGGTGCATCCACCAGTTTGGGGTTTGTGTTGGGTCCTGCCTTTGCCGGTGTTTTGGCTTCGACCATGTTGGGTGAAGTGCTTCCGTTAATCTTGGCCGCCATCATCTCTTTGGTCGCCATTTTTGTGATCAACACCAAACTGGAAGAGAGTGTTCCGTGCGTAGTGAATACCGGGAAGATTCGATTGCGATCGTTGCGCCGTTTTTTTCAAGTAGAACATAAAAACTGTTTTGAAGAGGGGGAACTGCAGACAGGTGCATCAAACACAACCTGGAAAAATGTATTACAGCAAAGAGGTATCCCGCTGCTGTTCACAGTTTACTTTTTAACTTTTCTTGGATTCAGTCTGTTTTACGCCGGATTGCCCATTTACGCCAATACCCTGTTGGATTGGACTTCCACCGAATTGGGTATTTTTTTGGCCTATTCCAGTTTGATTATGATAGTGGTCCAAGGTCCGGTTTTGTCAAGATTGGAGGGAAAGGTGAGCAATGAACGTTTGATCCTGATCGGTTCGGTGATTCTGGCTTCTTCATTTTTGTTGTTGTCCTTCAGCAATATCCTAATTATTTATGTGGCCAATACGCTCTTGTCTATTGGTAATGGTCTGATGTGGCCTAGCTTTATGGCTTTGTTATCACGAACAGGGAGTCCTTCAATGCAGGGGGCTATTCAAGGGTATGGTAACAGTATGGGCAGTATTGCAAGTATGTTTGGGCTTATTTTGGGCGGAATTCTCTTTGAATCGTTATCAACCACAGTTTTTGTAATTGGTGGGGTGATTTTCTTATTGATTACTTTGTTAATGGGACTGAACTTCATACAGGGAAGGAAAGAGGTTAGCCTGTCCACCTAGCGAGAGAATAGTCCTCAAGATGGTAAAGGACTCCTGTGTCACAATATGTGAGCTATTGCATAAAAAACCGTTAAAAAAGTTGTATATACAACATTAAATAATACCTTAGCCGCATGAAATATCAATTGGAGTATTGTATCGGATCACGGCTGCGGCGATTATCACGAATAGCCGATGGGCATATTAGAAAGTTTTTGGGTGACTATGGAATCACCGAGAACCAAATGACCATCCTGTTCACTTTACATGAACTCGGGAATGTGGAACAAGGTAAGGTAGGTGAAGTCCTTTGTTTGGAGCGATCTACCGTGAGCAGAAATATTAAACTGTTGGAAAAACAGCAGTTGGTCATACGAACCGCAGCCTACCGACCCGAAGTTTCCCTTACCCCACAGGGTATGGATTTGGTTAAAATACTAATTCCACAATGGGAAAAGGCCATGGACATATTGACCGGACAATTAAAGGAAGATGGATTGAGCAGTCTTCAAAAATTGGAGAATAAGATGAATTAAAAAAATTTAAGTCAAAAGTTGTATATACAACGTATAATCCATATTAATCTAAAACCATTTACAATGAAAACAAATCAACAAGATTCAAAGCTCTTGAACACCAAAAAGGTACGTATCCAAAAATTTGGGTTAAATATCCGCTATGCGGAACTTGGCGATAGAGACAAACCAGCGATTCTGTTGCTACATGGAGTACCGGAAAATCTACATGCGTGGTACGACATCGCACCATCACTGTCCCAAGATTATCGGGTTTTGGCAATAGACTGGCCTGGTTTTGGGGGAAGCGATACGTTTCCTGACTTAAAAGACCATAATCCACGGACTTTTGCAGCTGTGGGCATGGATTTTCTGGATACCCTACAAATTGAACATGCACACGTTATGGCGACAGACATTGGACTTTCCCCAGCACTGATCATGGGGGTTGAAAATCCGGAGCGAATCGGCCAAATTGTGGTCATGGACGGGATTCCGTTTCCTACCACCGCCTATTCCTCGTGGGAGGTGAGGAGTTTTGGACGTAAAAATTCCATTCGAGCAAAGGCACTGATCAAATGGTTCCCAAAAATTTCAGCCAAAATAGCCTATAACAAAGGATTTTATAGAGGCAGTAACATTCCAAAGGAAATCCAGAAGAAATTCCTTGCTGATGGATACAACAAAATCACCCAAAACGCCTTTTTGTCCTATTTCCAAAACAATGCACCAGGTCAGGCTTATTTGGAAAGTAGGATTCATGAGGTGCAGCAGCCCGTTTTAGTGGTATGGGGACGTCACGATCGGTTTATTAATGTGCGGTTGGGAGAGGTGCTTGCAGAAAACCTTCCAAATGCACACTTGGAAATCATTGAAGATTCTGGACATTTTGTCCATATGGACAAACCAGAGGAACTGTTACGGGTTTCCCAAGAATTTTTGAAAAAGAGCGTATTTCAAATTGAAACTATGATGGGCTAAAATTTACAGCATAAGTCGCAACTACAACATAGATCGGTAAGATCATAAAAACTTTTACTGATTTATGTCGTTTGTAAGAACATAATTTGCCATCTGGAATTGTTCTTCAAAGCCAAGTTTAAGGTATAGGCCCTTCCCCATTGCAGAAGCTTGAAGGGTAGTGTATCGATATCCCTTTTTTGCAGTATCTGATAACATGGAGTGCATCATTTTTTCAGCTATGCCCTGTCTTCTCATTTCCGGTATTACGCCCATGGAATGAATTCCCATCAGTTCGGTATCGCTTTTGAACATGACTGCGGTTCCCACAGCCTTGTTTTGTTCATAGGCGATTAAATAATCCACTTCTTCACAAGTGTTCAGGAGCAGTTGATGGTCTATGCGATAGTTGAAAGCCTTTTCGAACAATAATTCCCATTGAAGTGCCGAACGTTCATCTTGTACCTTTTTGAGCGTAATGTCTGAAGGCTTAAAATCTCTCTTTCGCATATCCAAGAACATCCCGAGCTGTTCCAAAACCTTTGAAAAATTATTTTGCTCCAAAAGTTTGTCATAATCATTGCCATCGATGTCCCAAAAAGGAACAGTGATTCGGGTGGTTGAGGTGGATATGATTTTTTTGGCCTGATCCAAATGCTTCTGGTCTGGCGGATTATGGAACCAAAGTCTATTGGGCCAATCAGAATAATGGATGGTTCCATAGTCGAAAATATCCCCTACAACATGGGAATCCGCACTTCGATTGACCAATTGCCATAAATCAGTTAAGTTATGTATGTTTCCTTTTGCCAAATCCATTTTATGTGTTTTTAATGAGTAATATTCCTAAAGTCATTGCAACCACTCCAATTACCTTTTTATAAGCTATGGGTTCAGTCGGTAGACCAAACCATCCGTAATGACCTGCCAATATGGAAAAGACAATTTGCCCAAAAAGACCAATGGAGATCATGGTGGCTATACCCAACTTGGGAATGGTATAATAATAAAGTGTGATACCGACCACACTAAAAAGTGCCCCTGCAAACCATAGATGATGTGGTATCACTTTTAGTTGGTCAAAAGATGGTAAAGCCTTGAGGTTCAACGCCACTCCGACAAATGCTATTGCTGCGCTAAAAATATAGGCAGCAAAAGATGCCAATAAAGGGCTTTTCAGGAGTTCACTGAGCTGGGAATTGAACCCTCCGTGTGCCGCTAAAAAAATACCTCCAATAAATGCCAAAAGAATAGGTGTAAATTGACTCATGACTTCTTTACTTACTGAATTATGAGCCAAAGGTATTCTATGGAATAAGCATTAACATTTACATATGTGGATAAAAGGAATTTTTATAGTTCCTTACGAATTCTACTAAGCTGTGTAGGCGTAATACCCAGATAGGAGGCAATCAACCACTGGGGTATTCTTTGCGGAAGTTTAGGGTATTTTTTAAGAAAATAAAGATACCGATCTGTGGCGTTTTGGGCAGCAAAGGAAATTTGCCTTCTTTCATTCTCAATGATCCAATTCTCTTCTATGTTCCGGATGTAGTAGTTCTTCAAATCCTCATGGTCATAAATAAGCTTCTTATAATTATGGTAGTCCATTTCCAAAACAATCCCTTTTTCCAATGATTCGATAACGAAACCAGATGGCGAATGGGTCAATACGGAAACCGTAGAACCGGCCAAGTGCCCTTCAATGAAGAAATTTTTGATGTACACATTGGCATCTTCATCGATCCATTTGGAGACCAGAATCCCTTTACAGACAAAGAAAATGTTTCGGGCAATCTGTCCGTGATGGACCAAGGTTTCATTTTTTGAGACCTGCCTTTCCTTTAAAAATGGAATCATTTTCCCAAAGGATGACCGGGAAACCTTGGCAAACCGATTTAGGTACGCATAAAAAAAATCGATAGGGTCATTATCCAAAGAATCCATTTTAGACTGTGGTTGGTTTCAATTGGTTTAAAGATATCACTTAATCAAAAAAGGATTTCAGATTCCCATTCATCCGGCAAAAACGCCACATGGTCTTCAGATATAGTCAACCAAGCATTTTTCAAGGCTAACTGTAAGGTGCCATTTTGAAATTTAACGCACTAGCTTCAAGTGAAAATCTTTCTAAACATTTGGATAGGTTCCATGTCCTTCTTGCCTTCGATTGTTGTGAAATCTTTAACTGTTAAATGTTGATAAAATTTATGTGCCTGTCCAGCAAACTCTAAATCAATCATTTGCGCCGAATATGCGGTAACAATTTTCTAGATAACTAAATTTATAGGGTTTATATTCAAAATTTGTAAGAAAATATTGATTAATATTACATGACTTAATCAATTCTCTGGAGCAAAAATCTTCAATAATCCGAAGTTGGGAAACCCTAGTTCTCATAATGATTTTGGATTAACCCAGTCAAAGACTTGATTAGGTAGAAAGAACACCACTGCCGGTACCCAGGGCGATATCAAAACCAATGGGTGACCAGGTATGATTTGATCCGAAAATCCATTTGTGGAGGTGACGGTCCATTAATCCAAATGGACCACTGAATTGAACTTTAAAAATCACAGATTAATCAAACAAAAAGCACGATGAACAGAGTACTTTCTTTTTTATTTTTTGTGCTGGGAACTGTATTTCTCAACGCCCGATACGACCCTAATTTTGAACTGCGCCTCAATTGTGGTACTTCGATTACGACTACCTATAATGGGAATACCTTTCATCCCGACCAATACTTCGATGGTGGCGGCACATATACGCGAAACCCAGGGGGATTGGTCCAACCCTATACTACGGAACGGTATGACGATGACAAGGAGCTCAACTATAGCGTCCCATTGGCCAATGGGGACATCAGAACCCATAAAGTACGAGTGGACCAAGAAAATTGGCCGGACTATGTTTCCCAGGATGATTACACTCTTTTGACGTTAGATCAAATCCAAAAGCACATGGAAGAAAAGGACATCTGCCCAATATGCCTCTGCAGAAGAGGTACAGGCCAATGGCATGGAACTGGGCGAGATGGATCGTCTTTTGTTACAAAAAATCGAAGAACTCACACTACATATCATAACACTTCAAAAAGAAAAAAGCATCTTAAAAAATGAAAAACACTAAATCACAAGCTATCAGAAAAACTTGGGTCAAACCTTTCACCTTGACCCTACTGATATTGTCTTTGTTCTCTTGTTCCGTTCTCCAAGCATTTGAACCATCTAATACGGCGAACGAAGAACTGTCTTTAGACCTCGATTACCAAGCCATTATCAACGAAGCTACTGCTTTAGGATACGGCTTGCCAAGTGCCAACGATCAAAACATTCAAAGTCAGGTTGTGGCTTTGCTAAAAAGCAGCGGGGTCTGGCAAAAAGCGGATGTCATTTATTACTTCAAAGGCAGCGGAAGCAAAGAGTTCAAACTCATCAATTGGAAAAATCCTACGGGACCAAAAGCCGTAGAATCAGGTGGTTCATTGACCTGGTCGAATACAGGGGCCACTGGTGATGGTACCGCCTTGATCAATACTAACTTCAATCTAAGTTCGGGCTCACATAATTATGCTCAAAACGATGCAGGAATTTATATCAATGTAACCCAAGCCCATACCACAAAGTTCGGGATGGTGGGAAACGATCATAATAGCGCGGATTACAACGATGTCGACATGCGAAATAAATTGCAGCGTCAGTATATCAATTCTGATGGCAGTCAAGCACCTCTATTCAGTTTTGCCGGGACTGGGTTATTTGGAGCTTCCAGAAACAGTACCACTACCCAAATACTCTCAATTGGGACTGTCACCACCACCGTAAATCTCAATTCCGGAATTGAGGGCACCCAAAACTTCACCTTATTCGGTTGGGGAGGTAATACATCCAACACCAATCGTTTTGATGGGGAGATTTCCTATGCCCTTTTTGGAGCGGATATGTCTGCAAACTTGGCGGATATTGAAACCGCCTTTGCCATCTCCACTCCCAATCAATCGGATACCCAAGCCCCAACGGCACCCACCCTTTCAAGCTCTGGACAGACCAGTACCACTGCTGACCTCACTTGGAGCGGGGCGACCGACAATGTTGGGGTGACTGGA
>JANQRD010000240.1 GCA_028284725.1 Allomuricauda sp.
TGTATACGTTTACATTTTCTTTGGATGACTTTGGCTATTTATTAAAGCTATAGATTTTTGGCTTTTCGTTGTTGATGCCCACAAACAGAAATTCCTTCCCATTTTTGTCTTTAAAAGGCAGTAGTTGTTTGATTTCTCCCCGAACATAAAATCCAGACTGATCATAAGGTAACCATTGATAACCACCATCCTCTGTGGCCAGCAGCGTGCTTCCGAAATTCGCATCCAATCGGCTATATTGGGGTTTAAAGTCATAATTGTTTCCTCCCAATAGGAGATCCAGCTTCCCATCATTATTGATATCGGCACAAGTGATGCCACATACACAGGAAAATTGCACTTCGACAGGCAATGGTTTGATTTCAAAATTTCCCGACCCATCATTAAGCGCAATCACACTTTCAGCACTTTTCACTTCCTTGATGATGGAATTGTTCAGAATTGTTGGGTCAATAAGCTCTTCGATACTTTTGGTAGCAAAGTCCGAGAATTTAAGGTTTTGTTTTTTTAGGGAGACCAATTGACCGGTAAGCTCCCGTTTTAAGGAAACAGGTACATCCCTTGCTTCAACATTTCTTGTTACGATTTGTTCGATGGTTCCGTTATCATCAAAATCGTTGATGAACATTTTGGCAGGAGCTTGCTTGGAAGCGCCATAAACCTGGTTGCTTCCTTGGTTGCCCAGCACAAGGTCGATGTCACCATCATTGTCCAAATCTCGGGGATAAACGGTGTTCCACCAGCCGGAGAGGCTATCCAACGAAGTGGTTTTTGGACTCAGTCTTCGACCGTTGTTTTTCAAAACTTTTGGAGTTCCCCAGTCCGTGGTCAATACCAAATCTTTCTTGGAATCCCCGTCCAAATCAGCCCATACGGCATCTGTAACCATGCCAACATCTTTTAGGGCAAATGCTTTATTTTCGGTTATATCGGAAAAGTTCCCGCTACCATCATTTTGTAAGAGCAAATGTTCGGGATTCACACCATAGATGCCTGGCACACTCCTACTTCCAATAAACAGATCTTGGTCCCCATCACCATCAAAATCATAAGGTGCGACAACTGAAATATTGGTGTTCCGGGTAATCAAAGATGTCGAACCTCGTGAAAAATTTCCTTTTCCATCATTCAAATAGATTCGAGAGGAATAGTTTTTCGCATCCTCCGGAATATTGCCCCCGGATCCAACTATCAGATCCATATCACCATCACCATCAACATCTGCAAAAGCGGAAGCAGTATCCTCGTAGTGTCTGTCTTCCCTAAAAACATCTTGGGTAAAAGCTGGCCTTAAGGCACCATTTCCCTTGTGAAGGTAAATTTTTGCTACGCTCCCTTTTGATGCTCCTACAAAGATATCTTCGTTTCCATCTATGTCAACATCAGCAATGGCAATTGTAGGCCCTTCCTGCGAAAGCATTCTTGAAATCAGTCCTTCATAATCAAAATCGACATGTTTATTTTCGACATATTTGGGTAGGGACGAAGTGATTTCATTCAGATAAGGTAGATTTTCTCCTTGCGCAGAATTTTTAAACGTTTCAATGGCATTGCCTTCTTGCAAAGTCAAAGTTGTGTTCAACTGGATACCTTTCAAAGTTTGTGTTCTGTTATTGGGCCAAATCACCCGCAATGAGTCCACTTGATCTTTTTTTCCCAGACCAATTGTTGTTATGTAATCCACTGAAGATTGAAAGCCCCTAGAAGGAATGAGTTCGTTTCTTAAAATAGCACCACCGGCAAATACTTCAATAATACTTCCAATACCAAAGGTATTGGGAGCTTCACCTTTTAAAACCACTTTCAGGAAATTGTTGGCTTTTTTTTCGGAGTTGTTTTGATAAACAAAAAGCTGCTGGTTCACATTGTTTACTATAATATCCAGATCTCCATCATTATCGAGGTCTCCATAGGCCGCTCCGTTGGAAAAACTGGGTGTGCCCAACCCCCAATCTTCAGACTTGTTGGTAAAAGTGAGATTGCCATGATTTTTAAAGGCATAGTTGGGAATAGGGACGGATGGCATTTCGTTGATGACAGCATCCTTTTGATCCTTGTTCCCATACACTGCGGTCTGTTGCCTGGTAATGTCTTCAAAAAAGTCGATAAAATCTTGGTTCGTCAAATCGTGATAGATACCATTGCACACAAAAATATCCCGGTATCCATCATTGTCCATATCGAAAAGAAGGGCCCCCCAGCTCCAATCGGTGCCCGAAACACCACTATAGTTGGCAATTTCAGAAAATGAACCACCCAAATTCAATTGCAGCGTATTTTGCATGAACTGATAGTAGTAATCGTTGAGCAGTTTGCGTTGGTGGGTATCGTATGTCTCAAAGGTGGTCGTATTCTTTAGTCTTTCGTCCCCTTCAGGCAGCATATCAGTAACAAATACATCGGATTTGCCATCATTGTTGATATCGGCCATATCCGCACCCATCGAAAACAAACTCAAATGATTTGCCCAATCCTTTATACTTTCTGTAAACGTCCCGTCTTGATTATTGATGTATAGGTAGTCATGCTCAAAAAAGTCGTTGGAAACATAGATGTCCGGATAAAGATCGTTGTTGATGTCTCCAACGGTGACACCTAGTCCAAAACCTATTAGACTGCCATAGATGTCGGCCTCTTGACTGACATCAACAAACCTTCCACCATCATTTCGCAATAGTTTGTCACCACCTCCCTTAATTTCCTCAACTACATTCCAATCTTCGGCTCGTATGTCGCGTTTATTTTCATAGCCCAAGCTGGCTACGGGAATAAAACTATTGTTCAGCATATAAACATCGAGGTCACCGTCCTTATCATAATCAAAAAAAGCAGCATGGGTGGTAAAACCGGAATCCGCAAGATTGTATTCCTCTGCTTTTTCGGTAAAGGTTAAATCGCCATTGTTGAGAAAAAGCTCATTTTTTTGGTCGTCGCCTTTAATATTTCCAGCATTGCACACATAGATGTCGAGCAGTCCATCCGCATTGATGTCGACCAAAACAACTCCGGTAGACCAAGCTTTGGAGCCAGAAACACCTGCGGATGAGGTAATGTCCTTGAAGCTGAAGCCCCCTTGGTTAAGAAACAGTTTGTTCTTTTTTCGGTTTGCGGTCAGATAAACGTCGGGAAGACCATCATTATTGACATCGCCAATGGCGACACCTCCACCGTTATAAAAGTTTCGGTATAGGAAAATATTAAAGTCCTCTTCATTCTGGATTTGGTTTATAAAAGATATTCCGGTTTGGGTGCTGTCCAATGCAGTGAAAAGGGTGGTTTCGGAATTGTTGGAATCTGTTGTATTCTTTTCGGAACAAGAAAATATCAGGAAAAGGATAAAGAATAGAAAATAAGTAAACGATCTATTGAGCATCTTATGTAGAAATGTTTGCTTGGTGGTTTGTTATCTAGTCAGCGGGCCGGCAAAGCCTGTTCGAAGAAATGGATTACATAATTAAACTCGAAACTAAGTAATTGGGACTTATTTTCATAATTGTTCGAGGATATTAACTATTTGAATTGGAATTCTATCATAAAAAAAGAGGGCAAATGGCTGCCCTCTTTTAAAATTGAATTTATGATAAACTACTAGTAACCTTCGTTTTGAACAAGATTAGGGTTGGTAGCCAAGGCATCCGAAGGAATAGAGAATTTAACTCTAAAGTCCTCTTGAACGGTCTTAAGCTCCCAAGTACCTCCGAATGAGCCAAATCTAATTTGATTCTGCCTAGTCCAGCCTTCCGTATTCATTTCTCTCATGTAGATATCTTCCATGTCAGCAAGAGCAACAGATCCAAGTGCGGCTGCTCCGGCTCTGGTTCTTACATTGTTGATATCGACCAAAGCTGTGTTTGGAGAACCTGAACCACCTCGGAGGGTAGCTTCGGCCCGCATCAATACAGCATCGGTAAATCGGAAGAATACGTAGTTGTTTGATGGATTTGGTCTTCCGTCCGCACCTCGCTGGGGGTATTTGATTAAACGCAATCCAGTTCTCTCATTGTTTACTTCCAAACTTTGCAGCAGTTCATTTTCAAATACCAAATTGTTTCCTTGACGGTCTTGGATCAGGGTTCCATCCACGTCTAACTGTTGTCCTCTTAGGTATCCAACGGATACACCATTGACATCTGGACCTGCAAGACCTATTCTTGCATCATCAGCGGGGTCTTCAGTTCCAAATAAACGGAAGTTTTCGGTCAATGTCACAAAGCCGTTCCAACCACCTTGATTAGGGTGTAACATGTTCCAATTTCGGTTTCCTGTAAAGGTGTCCAAAATCCAAATAACTTCGTTATTGGCCACATCCAAATCCCAAATGTCAAAATAACCGTTGGGACCTGTACCGGGATCTAAGCTAAACCCTAGACCTTCGATTGCATTAACATCTGCAATTACCGAATTCATGTCACCAGCAGTACCTGTAAAGGCTTCGCCGTTCAGTTGCAGTTTGGCTCTTAACATGAGAGCCATGGCCTCACCGGCTTCCGCTAACGGACCATCAGGGCCATGACTGGATAAGTTTCCGCTGGAAATGGCTGTGTTTAAGTCGCTTAGAATAAAGTCGAAAGCAGCTTGTGCGTTTAAAACTTCAGGATTCACATCAACTCCATCATTCACCCCCCTAAAGGGTACTTGACCGAACCAATCCAGAATCCAAAACATGTTGAAAGCTCTAAGTACTCTTGCCTGGGCTGCAATGTCCGCTGGGGCTCCAGAAGCTGGATCTAACAGCTGGGTAGCTGCCAACACCTGGGCATTACGGTTATTCCATGCACCTCGGATGTAGTTGTGCTGCGGATCCCAGGTATGGTTGTGCAGCACTCTCCAAATACCGTTGTCACTCCAGTCCACACCACGTGTCAATACGGCGATACCGTTGGCACTTACTTCCATAAGCGAATATTCATTGGTCTGATCGCCCATATTCTCTATACCGTTGTATAAAGACTCCAAAGAGTTGGCGGGGTTTGCAACACCACCAAACTCACCGGTGCTGGATTCAATGGAGGTTGAATCTGTAAAGACCGGGTCTAAATCTGTACAAGCTTGCGCAAAAAGCAGTGCTGTAACAACACCTAGGCCTTGCACAATTCGCATTTTTAAAAATTCTTTTCTCATCATTAGTAATTTTTTATTATTTAGAAACTTGCATTAAAGCCTACTGAAATTGTTGTTGGTCTAGGAAATGCTGTCAAATCAATACCAAGGGAAGGTACATTACCGATTGCCCTGTTGATGGAAACCTCTGGATCTTGTCCACTGTAATCCGTAATCACAAACAGGTTTTGGGCGTTGGCAAATATTCTCAAGCTGCTGAAGATGCTGTTTTCAGATACTGGAATATTGTGGCCAAGCGTAACATTCTGTAACCTTAGGAAAGAACCATCTTCCAAGAAACGGGTGGATACTTCAGCAGGGTTGAATGGATTCTCCACACCGATGAAAGGAAGTACGTCCGTAGTTACATTTCTACCTTGGGAAAGGTTACCAATAGTAAAGAAGGCGTTTCTGTTGTTACTATAAACCGATTGTCCAAACTGGCCGTTAAAGAACAAGCTCAAATCCCAGTTCTTGTAACGGAAGTTTTGGGTAATACCCATAGTTATATCGGGAAGTGCACTCTCGCCAATGAAAACTTGAGAACCATTGTTTCCGAAAATGTTACCTCCTTGGTCATCCAATCCTTGCCATTCACGAACAAAGAAACTGAACAAAGGCTGGTCGTTGGCAATACGTTGTGCAAAAGCACCCGTAAGACCTGGACCATTAATTTGGCCCGTGTCGATAGCAGGTCCTTCATAGTTTTCTACATTGTTGTCGTTATAGCCAATGTTGAAGTTGAAATCCCATGTAAAGTCTTCATTTTCAACAGGAATAACATTTAAGTTCAATTCAGCCCCCTTATTCACGATGTCAGCATCGATATTCTGAAAGAAGAATGGCTGCACCGCAGGCTGCGCACTCTGAATCTGAAGGAGGAAATCTGAGGTTGTTCTGTTGTAGAATTCAAGTGATCCCGAGATTCTGTTATCCAAGAATCCGAAATCCACACCAATATTTAATTGCGTGTTTTCTTCCCATTTCAAATCTGGGTTATCAAAAGCAACGATTCCGGTTCCTGCTGGAACAAAAGTTCCACCGTTGTCAATGTTACCTGCACCAGTTTGTTGGTCACCTGTTCCGAAACGCTCACGTTGACTGAACTGGTTAGATCCTAGACCTTCCTGGTTACCGGTAACACCATAAGCGGCTCTTAGCTTAAAGGTATCAAAGAATTCTGGGAACCAATCTTCTTCAGACATAGTCCAAGCGGCACCAACAGCACCGAATGTACCATATTTGTTATTTCCACCGAATCGGGATGAACCATCAATCCGAACTGTTCCGGAGAAATTGAATTTTCCTTTTAAGGAATAATTACTTCTAAAAAAGAAGGATTGTAATTCATCTCTAGTAAGAGCCGAGTTTGCTGCAAATACCGATGCCGAAGCGATATTGTTGACCATTTGGAAAAGGTCTGTAGTCCTAAATCCTGCAGCCTCGATAAAAAGGGTTTCCGTTACGAACTCCTGAAAGGAATGTCCCAAAGTTATATCAAGAACATTGTCATTTTCTCCCCAACTCTTATTGTAGTTAAAGTAAGATTCCCAAGTAGTATTGGTCAAATCAAACTCATTTAAGGTAGCTCTACCAACTCCCAATGTGGGGGAAGAGTTAAAAAGCGATGAAATTGCTGAATTTGCTGAAGAAGTAGATTTATCAAGACCAATGGAAGTCTTAAATCTTAGATTGTCACTAAATCTATATTGTGCACCTAAGTTGATCAATGCTCTTAATGTACTTGAAGCGTTCCTTGTAAGACCAAGTACAGCAAGAGGGTTTCTAGTTTCAAAGGTAGGCTGATTAAAAGACCCATCGTCATTGAATGCAGGCCTTGTAGGGTTAAAGGCCCAAGTAGTGGACAAAAGGTCACCACGAGCATTCGGGTCATCCGAAATAGGAGGGCGTAAAGCCTCAATGTTGGAAATCGTTGCTTGGGTCTCCAACTGCAATTTGTCATCAAAGAAACGTTGTGTTGCATTGATTCTGGCAGTTAGCCTGTCAAAGTAGCTGTCCTCAACCTCACCCATTTGGTCTTGATATCCAAAGGATAATCTGAAATTCCCATTTTCGTTACCCGCACCATAAGAAAGGTTGTAATTACTGGTAAGTGAAGTTCTGTAAATCTCATCTTGCCAGTCATTTCTTGCGCCAAAATCCTGACCGGTTGCACCTAAATCTGTTTGAGCCTGAAGGAATTGATCAACAGAAAGCAAATCGATTTGATTTGGTATCCATCCTATGGAAAAGGTGGAAGAAAATTCTAGAACTCCTTTAGTGGAACGTCCACTTTTAGTGGTGATCAAAACAACACCATTAGCACCCCGAGAACCATAAATCGCGGTTGCAGAGGCATCTTTCAAGATGTCAATACTGGCAATGTCGTTAGGGTTCAAAAAGCTTAGAGGATCTAGTGAAGCTGCAGAACCGATATCCGTGTTTCCACCTCCAGTTCCAGCGGAAGTGTCAGCACCACTCAGTGGAATACCATCAACTACGTAAAGCGGGTTGTTATTTGCGCGAACAGAAGCCGTACCACGTATCCTTACATTAACAGCAGCTCCAGGCTCACCCGATGTAGCGGTAATTTGTACACCCGCGGTCTTACCTTGAATCAATTGTTGCGGGTTTACGATAACCCCTTTGTTGAACTCCTCCGCTTTTACACTTTCCACGGCTCCAACTGAAGTTCTTCTTGTTTGAGTACCATAACCAACAACGACCACCTCATCGAGCTCACTGGCATCTTCCTGAAGTACAACGTCGATGGTAGTCTGTCCGTTAACGGGAATCTCTTGTGTGGAGAAGCCAATGTAACTGAAAACGATTACTGCGTCTGCAGCAACATCATTTAAGGTAAAATTACCATCAAAATCAGTCTGCGTACCATTGGTCGTTCCTTTTACTACAACACTAGCTCCCGGTAGGGGGCCGCTTGCATCGGAAACAGTACCTGATACTGTCTGAGCCTTCGCTACGCCGAAGCACACAAATGCTCCCAATAACAGAAGGCTTTTAAGTAGCGTAATCTTCATAAATAATTAATTTTAAGTTTAGTTAATTTTAATTCAAGTGTTAAACATATATAAAAAAAATGTTAATCGAAATTTAAGCATATGGCAACATCAAACGAAAACGGTTTCGTGTTAATAACTTTGGAATTGTGAAAGTTTGCTAAATCCATATGCGATAATTTGCTCAAATCACAATATTATGGGTAAGAAATAGGGAAATCGATAATAATAGCCCTAATATAGCATTTTTATTTTTTAGTAAGTGTTAAGACCTATTTTCGGTTTTTTTTATAAGTTTTTTGTTCGGATTTGTTAAAAAGTGACATTTGGATATGTTAACGGTTTAGATTGACTAATTTCCAAAGTTGAATTTATGCAGCCAAAACATATTCAGTCTTGAAAGCGAAAATTACTTTAAAGGACATTGCAAGGGAGCTCGATGTTTCCATATCCACGGTATCAAAAGCACTGAAGAACAGTGAGGAGATAAGCCGGGATACCAAGGAAAAGATTCAGGCATTTGCCAAACTTTATAACTACAAGCCGAACAACATTGCCATAAGTCTCAAAAACAAAAGGACAAAAAATATTGGAGTCGTAATCCCTGCCATCGTCCATCATTTTTTCACCACGGTGATAAGGGGTATTGAGAAATATGCCAACGCAAAAGGGTACAATGTAATCGTATGTCTTTCCGAGGAATCTTTCGATCGGGAGGTCATCAACATGGAAATGTTGGCCAATGGAAGTATCGATGGCTTTATTATGTCGCTTTCCTCCGAAACCCAGCTTAAAGGGGATTATAACCATTTAAAGGAAGTTACAGAACAAGGCATTCCTGTAGTACTGTTTGACCGTATCACCAATGAGGTGGACTGCGACAAAGTGATAATTGATGATCAAATGGGAGCCTATATGGCCACCAAAAAATTGATTGATCAAGGGCGAAAAAAAATCGCGTTGATCACTACCGACGACTATCTCAGTGTCAGCAAGGAAAGAACACAGGGCTATATGAAGGCACTGACCGATAGCGGACTTCAGGTGGACGAATCGAGAATACTGAAGCTTTCCACAATGGAAATGGACGAAGAGAGTATTCGCAATTTTTTTCAGACCGAAAAGGTAGATGCTGTACTTTGCGTAAACGAAATTTTTACGGTCTTCAGCATGCGTCTAGTGCAAGAAAAGGGACTCCGCATACCGGATGATATCTCGTTCATTGGCTTTACTGACGGGCTTCTGTCCAAATATGCCAACCCTAGTCTAACTGTAGTCGCACAGCATGGAGAGAAGATGGGGGAAGTATCCGCACAAATGTTGATCGACCAGGTGGAGAGCGAAAACGAGGTAGAATCTTTCCAGACCAAAATTTTGGAACCTACATTGGTGGTGAGGGATTCCACAATTAATTAAGTTTGCAATTGTTGTAGTTCAACATTATCTAAATTTACTTGCCAAACACTATATTCTAAAAACTGATGAATCAGGACTATATAAAAGCGGACCCTTGGTCCATTATTGAGGAAGGTTTTGATAAGGAAAATGTCAAATCCTCAGAAAGTTTGTTCAGTATCGGAAACGGTGCTATGGGACAACGCGCCAATTTCGAGGAGCAGTATTCTGGACCAACGTTTCAGGGAAGTTATATTGCGGGAGTTTACTACCCCGACAAGACCAGGGTGGGCTGGTGGAAAAATGGATATCCTGAATATTTCGCCAAAGTCTTGAATGCTCCCAATTGGATTGGGATTGACATCTTTATTAATGATGAACCGCTGGACTTAAATACCTGCTCATCAGTCAAAGGTTTCCGCCGAGAGCTTAATATGAAGGAAGGTTGGTATGGGAGAAGTTTTCAGGCAAGCATGCCTAACAATGTTGAGGTCGATGTAAAGATCATCCGTTTTTTAAGCTTGGATTTAGACGAATTGGGCGCCATAAAAGTGGAACTTCAGCTTTTAAACTCAGATGCCACGGTCAAGCTTGTTCCGTATCTAGATAGTGGCATCACCAATGAAGACACCAATTGGGACGATAAGTTTTGGAACACTACCAATAACATCTCTGAAGGAAACCAGGCTTTTATCGAGGCCCATACCATGAAGACCAACTTCGCTACCTGTACTTATATGCAAGTTAGCGCAGAATACAATGCGAACACTTTGGGATCAAAAGTTGGGAAAAAGGAAGAAACTTACGTTTCGTTGGAGTTTGAGCAGCAGCTTTCCAAAGGAGAAAAAATTTCACTGGTAAAATTTGGAGGATATACCGTCTCTCGGAACCACAAGGAATCCGAGCTTGTTAACGTGGCAAAGGATGTTCTCCAAAAAGCAACTTCAATCGGTTTTGAAGGATTGCTTCAGAAACAAAAGGAAGCCTGGGCGAGAATTTGGGAGATGAGCGATATTACCATCGAAGGTGATATTAAGGCCCAACAAGGAATTCGCTTCAATATCTTTCAGTTGAACCAAACCTATTTAGGAAAAGACTCCAGATTGAACATTGGACCCAAAGGGTTCACCGGGGAGAAATACGGAGGGAGTACCTATTGGGACACTGAGGCATATTGCCTGCCATTTTATA
>JANQRD010000065.1 GCA_028284725.1 Allomuricauda sp.
GGGGTGTTTTCGGGAAGGGTGATATCGACTTCTCCGTTTGTGGTGTAAATGGAAATGGGCGACCCCTGTTTCACGGTTCCAAATTCCACCTCGATTTCCCCATTGAGTGCATTGGCCGTCACTGGGCCGTTCACATCGGTAATTTCAATGCTTCCGTTAAGTTCAGCATTGGCCTCAACTTCCCCAGAGAAGCCCTCGATTTCAATATCCCCGCTCCAAGTACTTTTCACTGAAACGTTTTGGGTCTTGGGGAGAAAGATTTCCGCTCCTTCAGATTTCCTAAGGTTTCTTACGATTAAGGTATTGCCATCCTGTACCACATAAAAGCCTACTTCGGTATTGTCGGATCCGCCTTCGCCAACCAGCCGAAGCCCTTTGGCCTTTTCTGATACTTTGGAACTTCGACTCCCTTTTATAAGAAGTTCATTGGCGTTGTAGGTTTTCAAGGTAATGTCTGATTTCGATTCGATTTTCACCCATTCGATGCCGTTCAGGGACTTGGTGTAATCGGTTTGTGCATTGGCAATGACACAAAAAGTAAATGCGATTAAAAGAATTGTTACTTTTTTCATGATTTTCGTTTTTTGATGTTTATATAATTTTTGGTAACCCCAATTCGATTTCTTTTTTGATAAAGGGTTGGGTATCTTCCTGCTCCAATAATTTTTGCATTGGGGCAATAGCTTTCTTTTCCTGTATTCTAACCAGTGCCTGAATGATGGCTATCTGGATACTCGGATTTTTCTCGGTCTCCAACGCTGCTATAAGTGCTGTTTTTACAGTTTCCGAAGCGGTGAATTTTGAGAGTGCCTCAAAGGCATTCAATCGAACGTTGTCGTTTTCATCGTACAAAAGTCGATTGGTGAGGGCCTTTACAATAGCTTCATCGGGATTTGGAAACTCCTCTATATAGCTTACACCCTGTATCCGTTTGCTGGCGGATTGATTTTCCATTAGGGATAGCATCACAGCTTGTTTGGCCTGAAGGCTTTCATGCTGTAGTTCAGCTATATCGGTATTGGATTGTTGCAATTGTATGATGCGTCCTGTTTGGAACGAAGCCACCAACAATGCAATACTGGCCGCAACCTTGAGCAGATTGGAGGCCCACGACGATTTTTTTCGTTCAGAATTGATTGGAACGACTGGGACGTCATTGGCTTTTTCAGCTTCCAGTGCTTTTTCAAAATTTGCCCGAAGTCTTTCCGAAGGAACAGCATCCGGTTCATTTTCAAATGCATTGAAAAGCGCTTTCAAGAATTCCAATTCCTGTTGGCATTCTTCACAGTCCTGCAAGTGTTTTTCCAACTCCATGGTTTCTTCTTTGGACAGTTTGTTGTCCAAATAATCTGGAAGAAGTGCAATTGCCTGTTCTTTTTTCATGACTATATACTTTCTAAATAGTATTGCTTCAATTTTTTAAGGGCTCGGCTCATTCTGGTCTTTACCGCTCCTGGGGTGCTGTCCAGGATTTCTGCCAATTCCTCGTACTGAATGTTTTTAAACCGGTTCAGAATGACCAACTCCCTATCCGTTGCATTCAACTTATTCAGCGCATTTTGCAAATGCGAATAATCTTCTTGTCTACCCACTTCATTTTCCGCCAATCGGTACTCCAAAGACTGAATATCTTGATGCACTTTGTGGTTTCTCGTGAAATGGCTTTTTAAATTGTTTCGGGCAATGGTAAAGAGCCAGGAAACAAACGAACCACTTTTATAGGACGACCGATACTTGATCATCTTGTAAAAAACATCCTGTGTAAGATCTTCGCTCAACATTCGGTCTCCACTCATTTTGTACAAATAGTTGTACACATATTTGTGGTGGCGATCAAAAAGTACCTTGAGCAAATCAATATTGCCGTTGGCCACTTTTTGCATTATCATTTCGTCCGAAAGCGCTTCCAAAAAAGCCGTTTTTAGTTGTTTAGTTATCCTATATAGTCAGGAATTTAAAAAAGGTTACAAGAGGGGTGAAAAAAAATGAAAGTTTTTTTCAAATTAGGGATGTCCCCACGCTTAGGTGGATTTATAATAAGGGAAGTCAATCACAGCCGCAGCCATCTTGGCCGCAGGCTTTGGAGGATTTTCTTTTGCTTGGAAACAGGGACTTTGGCAACACAAACTTCCAAGCCAGATATCCGGCAGCTGTCGCCACGGTGAGATATACCAATATGTGTTGAACCAATTCCATTACTTCAAAATTTGAAAGGCGACCAGTGCTACAAGATACGCAAAAGCGCTCATAAACAGGAGTTGTAACAGTGGCCATTTCCACGAGTTGGTCTCTTTTTTAACAATAGCCAAAGTGCTCATGCATTGCATTGCAAAGGCATAAAACAACATCAACGAAATACCAGATGCCAAATTGAACAAGGGTTTTTCACCGGAATCGTCCAGTTCGGCGGCCATCCTATTTTTGATAGTTTCCTCCTCATCGCTGCCTACGCTGTAAATGGTTGCCAAAGTTCCCACAAAAACTTCCCGGGCGGCAAATGAGGTTAAAACGGCAATACCGATTTTCCAGTCGTACCCCAAGGGTTTCACGGCGGGTTCGATGGCTTTTCCTGCGTGACCAATGTAGGAATGCTCGAGCTTATAACTTGCAATTTCCTGGACACGCGCTCTTTCTTTTAAAATGTCGGTTACGGTCTGAACGGTATCACGGAGTACTTTCAATTGTATAACATCAGGCTCGTCCTCCGCATCCATTTTAATGCTTTCCATGTACCGGTTGATGTTGTTCTGGATGTAGTTGTTGCTATAGGCACTAAGTCCTTGTTCCTGGATACGTTTGTTGACGATTTCCTCGGCATTTTTAAAATCTTCCGAATGGCCATTCGATCCCAAAAACCATAGAATGATTGATATGGCCAAAATGATTTTACCTGCCCCGACCACAAAGCTTTTTGTTTTTTCAATGACGGTATACCCCACATTTTTCAGAAGTGGTAATCGGTATGTGGGCATTTCCACCATAAAAAGGGAACGGCTGCGAATCTTCAAGATTTTGTTCAGCACCATAGCTGAAAAAAGCGCCATTCCAAAGCCTATCAGATACAACAACATCAACGTAAGGGGTTGATACCCCAGCCCCAAAATTCTTCCTTTTGGGATGACCAGCGAGATAAGAATCAAGTAAACGGGCAGTCGTGCCGAGCAGGTAGTGAAAGGCGTCACCAAAATGGTAATCAGACGTTCTTTCCAATTTTCTATGGTCCGTGTCGCCATCACTGCCGGTATGGCGCAGGCAGTTCCGGAAATCAAAGGCACTACACTTTTTCCGCTCAATCCGAAGGGTCGCATCAATCGATCCATTAAAAACACCACCCGACTCATATACCCGGACTCCTCCAAAAGGGCAATAAAAAGGAATAGGAACGCGATTTGGGGTATAAAAATGACAATACCTCCGATTCCGGCCAGGATTCCCTCGGCCAATAGATCCGTAAAGACTCCCGGAGGTAAGGTACTCTTCAACCATTCTCCTGCGTTCGCGAACTGCTCATCAATAAAATCCATAGGGTAGGTGCTCCAATCAAAAATGGCCTGAAAGATGAGCAACAGAATCATAAAGAAAATAACATAGCCAAAGACTTTATGGGTCAGCACCCTGTCCAGAGAAGCCCTTAAGCCCTTGGCGGATTGGAAATCCACCTTATAGGTTTCCTTAAGCGTATTATTAATGAACTGATACCGTAGAACAGTCTCTTTGTGCTGTAATTTTTTGAGTTCCTCTTTAGACTTTGTGGAAAAGGAAGTGGCATCTTCGATGCGTTTCTTTTCAATCGGCATAAAGTTGACATCCTGGGTGATGACCAACCACAGTTTGTACAGATCTTCCTTCGGAAACGCCTTTTGCAATCGCCCAAAATAGTCCGGAGAAAT
>JANQRD010000005.1 GCA_028284725.1 Allomuricauda sp.
ACAAAAACTTCCCAACAAAATGATTGGTACTACATCAAGAGCTTCCCAATAGGTGGGATTGCGAATCAAGAGCTTGCCCAACGCATCGATAAAGACAACCACGGTCAATAAAATCACACTTCCCAAGATCACAAAGTAATTGGTAATCTGTGCATAGGTTTTTTGTGGGTTTTCGGTGTTGGCGTGACTAAAGAAAAAAGGTTCCACCCCCATTCGAAAGGCAGTTCCAAACAGTGTCATAAAAAGTGCCAGTTTGTAGCATGCTCCATATTTGCCCACTTCGCTTTCCGCAATATCGCTTGGCAACAATTCCGTCAACAGAATTTTATCCAAAACCTCGTTGATGGTAAAAGCGATTCCTGCAATCATTACTGGGCCTGCATATTTCAGCATCTGCTTCCACAGCTTTGCATCGAATCGATAGGAAGTTTTAAAATACGTTGGTAACAGAATCAGCAGCGTAATCCCGCTGGCTATAATGTTCGAAATGAAAATGTATTGGATTTCCCATCCTTCGCGATAGATGTCATTAAAAATTCCTTCTCCGTTTTCTTGAGCCAATCTTGGCAAAATAAGTAAGAAGAACACATTGAAGGTTAAGTTTATTGCTACGTTGATCGTCTTCAGAAGAGCATACTTCATGGGTTTCTCTTGAGCTCGTAGCAGCGCAAAGGGTATGATGACCAGCGCATCCAAAACCAAAATATATGTCGTAAACTCAATATAGTCCACATTAATGTTGGTGATGGCCGCGAATTGTTCCTTGATGCTCAAAGCGATTACCAAAAAGAGGAGAGATGACCCCAAAAGCGAAACCAAGGAAGTGGAAACTACGGTTCGTTTTTCATCGCTTTTATGGTAAAATCGAAAGAAGGCGGTTTCCATTCCATAGGCCAAGAACACATTAAAAATGGCAATCCAAGCATAGATGTTAATGTATTGCCCATAGCCCGCAGCGTTCTCAAAAACCGAAGTATAAAGCGGAAGTAGGAAGAAAGAAATGACCCTTGGCAAAACAGTGGCCACGCCGTAAATGAAAGTCTGTTTAAAAAGCCTTTTTAATGGATTCAATCGGGATTGTTTCTGCGTAAAATTTTGGCTTAACTAGGCGCAAGTTACACAAAACCCCCTATTTATTGCTTATTGGGGTGGGCACAGTTTGATTTTCATATGGTATTGCTGGTAAATAATTTATACCTTTTTAGCAGCAAACAATCTTTCCATGAAAACCTTTCCAAAACAGCTCGCCCTCTTTGCACTCTTTTTTACCCTATTTTCTTGTGCGGAAAAGAAAAAAGAGGCAGAAAAACTGGCCTACGAAAAGCCAAACATCATCTTTATTATGTCGGATGATCATGCCTATCAGGCAATCAGTGCCTATAGCGATCATTTGATCGAAACTCCGAACATCGATCGGATTGGCAGAGAGGGTATTGTTTTCACCAATGCCTGTGTTTCCAACTCCATTTGCGCGCCGTCTCGAGCTACCATATTGACAGGAAAGCATACCCACATCAACGGGAAGGTGGACAATCAAATGCCTTTTGACACCACCCAAGTGACCTTTCCCCAACTGTTTCAAAATGCCGGTTACCAGACCGCCATGTTCGGAAAGCTTCATTTTGGAAACAATCCGAAGGGGGTTGACGAGTTTATGATTCTACCTGGACAGGGTTTTTATATCAATCCTGATTTTATTACCAAAACTGGAGATACTACACAAATTGAGGGCTATGTAACAGATATCATTACGGACCTTACCCTGGATTGGCTGGACAAAAAGCGGGATACCTTAAAACCTTTTATGTTGATGTACTTGCACAAGGCACCGCATAGACCTTGGTGGCCAAGTCCTGAAAAGTTCAAGGAATTTGTCACCAAAGAGTTTCCAGAACCAGCTTCGTTGTTCGATGACTATAAAAACCGCGGTACAGCGGCCAAGACCGCAGAAATGAATTTGCTTCACGACATGATGTACAGCCACGACAGCAAAGTCAGACCGGAAACTGTAGCCAAAATGAAGAACGTCACTCCTGTGGTAAGAGAGTATAAGGGTGGTTGGGAAAATCCATATGTCAATCGTGCCACAGAAGCCCAAAAGGCACTGTACGACCCCATTTTGGATGAAATCAACAAAGACTTTGAAACCAACTGGCCTTCGATGTCGGAAGAGGAAAAAATGAAATGGAAGTACCAACGATATATGCAGGATTATCTGGCCTGTATTTCCTCTGTGGATGATAATGTGGGGCGATTGCTGGATTACTTGGATGAAAGCAAGCTCTCAGACAATACCATGGTGGTCTATACCTCGGATCAAGGTTTTTATCTAGGGGAGCATGGCTGGTTTGACAAGCGCTTTATCTATGATGAATCGTTCAAAACACCTTTATTGGTTCGATGGCCCAACCGGTTCCAACCTGGAATCACCAGTGAGGAAATGGTGCAGAACCTCGACTTTGCCCAAACTTTTTTGGAAGCTGCCCAAATTGAAGCTCCAGAAGATATGCAGGGCGAAAGCTTAATGCCACTTTTGACTTCCAACGATACGGAATGGACTCGAGATGCAGTTTATTATCATTATTATGAATACCCTGCCGTGCACCAAGTAAAACGGCATTACGGAATCGTGACCATTGATTACAAATTGGCTCATTTTTATTACGATGTGGATGAGTGGGAACTCTACGACCGTAAAAAAGATCCACAGGAAATGAACAATGTATACGACGATCCAGCCTATGCCGATGTTGTGGTTGAATTAAAGAAAAAGTTGGAGGAACTTCGTGTGCAATACAAGGATTCGGATGAACTCAACCAACATTATATTGATTTGCACCATGCGAATAGAATTGACTCTCCACTAAATAAAAAAGGGTGATTCGTTCTCGACTTCGCTCGAACGGACATCGTACAAATAAAAAAGCCACTTACGAAAGTGGCTTTTACTTTTTTAATTTTTGTCATCTTCGACAAGCTCAGATTGACAAAACAATATTTTAAGGAATCTAACTGTTCAAGGCTTCCGCTCCACCAACAATCTCCAAGATTTCGTTGGTAATGGCCGCTTGTCTTGCTTTGTTGTAGGTCAATGTCAGCTGATCTTTTAATTCAGAGGCATTGTCCGTAGCCTTGTGCATGGCTGTCATACGCGCACCGTGCTCACTGGCAAACGAATCCCTAACTGCCTTGTACAACTGTGTCTTTAAAGACTTTGGAATCAATTGCTCCACAATTTCGGCTTTTGAAGGCTCAAAAATGTAATCCGCAGCCCCTGAAACATCTCCCTCAACCGGAACCAAAGGCAAAAACTGTTCTGTCATTACAATTTGGGTAGCAGCATTTTTGAACTTATTGTAGACCAATTCAATCTTATCATAGTTACCTTCAGTAAAATGATCCATCAAACCTTGCGCAATGGCGGCAACATTATCAAACGAAAGGTCATCGAAAACCTGGCTATGATTGGCAATGACATTCCCTCTTTTTCCTAAGATATCATTCCCCTTCTTTCCTATCGCCATGACATCGACTTGTTGACCAGCATAAGTGTCCTTAATCAAAGCGTTGGTCTGCTTAATGATATTGGAATTGAAAGCGCCACATAGTCCACGATTGGAGGTGATGGCCACTACCATTACTTTACTTACCGGTCTGTCGTCTGTAAATTTACTTCCGGCATCTCCATCCAAGCTTGCGCTTAGATTTTGAAGCAATTCAGTAAGTTTGTTGGCATAAGGACGCATGGCGGTAATGGCATCTTGGGCCTTTTTCAACTTTGCAGCCGACACCATTTTCATGGCGCTGGTAATCTGCATGGTCGATTTTACCGTTCCTATCCTGTTTCGTATTTCCTTTAGGTTTGCCATTTTCCAGTTATGAGTAAAAAAGTGCTGAGTTAAGAGTTTTTAATTATGGCAACTAAAATTCTAATTAACTCTTCACAATTGTTCATCATTTCTTTAGGTACTTTTCTTCCAGTAGCTTCCAAAACTTCCAACCAATATTTGGTTTCATCAGCTTCCTTTAAAGCAATACCAAACTTATATTTAAAGTCTTTTGTACTAACTCCTCTTTGAGCTTCTCTCGTATTGGCTCCAATACTCGTTCCACTTCTAAGTAGTTGTGATGCTAATTCAAAATCGTTATTCTCTCTTAAATCATCACAGAATCGCACCACATCACAAGCAAACTGAAAGCTTTTCACCCTAATTGGACTCTCACTCAGCTTACTCATCGCTCTACACTAATAACTCCTAACTATATTTAGAAGAAAGATCCTTACAAACAGCTGTCAACGTTTCGGTTACCTCATCGGTAAGCTTTCCAGCTTTAAGGGTATCCAATACATCTCTGTGCTTAGCGTTCAAGAACTCAATAAAATCCCTTTCAAATTCTTTTACTTTATCCACAGGAACATCCCGCAACAAGTTTTTGGAGCCTGCGAAGATGATGGCCACCTGATCTTCTACCGTAAAAGGATCGTTTTGTGCTTGCTTCAAAATCTCAACGTTTCTACGTCCTTTTTCAATCACGTTCATGGTAGCGGCATCCAAATCGGAACCGAACTTGGCAAAAGCTTCCAATTCGCGGAACTGAGCTTGATCCAGTTTCAGGGTACCTGCCACTTTTTTCATGGACTTGATCT
>JANQRD010000010.1 GCA_028284725.1 Allomuricauda sp.
AACTGGACGACATCTGCATCGGTGTTCCTGTGCTATTGGGTAGAAATGGAATCGAAAAAATTGTGGAGATTGAACTTTCCGACGCTGAAAAAGCCAAAATGCAGGAAAGTGCCGAAGGTGTGAAAAAGACCAACGGACTCCTTCAACTATAAGATTGGATATACACTGATTTAGAATGAATGGGCAGGAGACTGCCCATTTGCAATTCCCCCAAATTCTATTGGCAATTCTGGTGGGAAATGATATATTTGCACGCTGTTTAAGAAAACTTCTAAAAATTTAATAATCAATGCAAAATAAAGGACTTATAAGGCTTTTTGCGCTCCTTTTTGGTCTGGTGAGCATTTATCAGCTTTCCTTTACTTACATTACGAGTAAGTTGGAAGGTGATGCTGAAACCTATGCCGTCAACCAAATTTCGGAAGCTGAGGAAGATTATGTGGCTAAGCGTGAGGCTTTAGAAGCATCATATTTGGATTCCATTGGTAGCAATACAGTTCTGGGATACACGAGCTATGACGATGCGAAGAAAAAGGAACTGAACAAGGGTCTGGATCTTAAGGGAGGAATCAACGTTACCCTTCAGATTTCGGTCAAGGACATCCTTAAGGGATTGGCCAACAACACGAAAAATCCTGTTTTTAACAAGGCACTAGCAGATGCCGATGACGCTTCCAAAAACAGTGACGACACCTACTTGGAGCTGTTTTTTGATGCTTTTGATAACATAAAGGGCGACACCAAATTAGCTTCACCTGATATTTTTGCGAACAAGGGATTGAGTGATGTCATCAATTTCCAGATGACCGATGACGAGGTAAAACCTATCATAAGAACTAAAATTGACGAATCTATTGTCTCCGCTTTTGAGGTACTTCGTGAGCGTATCGACGGTTTTGGAGTAACCCAGCCAAATATCCAAAGGGAAGGAAACTCAGGACGTATTTTGGTGGAACTTCCAGGAGCAAGGGATATTGCAAGGGCGCAGGAACTGCTTTCGAGCACTGCCCAATTGGAGTTTTGGGAAACCTATTCACAGAGCAGCCAAAGTTTGGGTAGATTCTTTGTGAGCGCAAACGACAAGCTCCGCGATATTTTGGAACCCGTTGAACAGGAAGAGGAAGCTGCCACTCCCGAATCGGAAATCGACTCTCTTTTGTCTGATGTAGCCCAAGATTCATTGGACTTGACCACTCAAGCAAATCCATTGTTGAGCAAGCTGATTCCGGCAAATCCGGGAAGTCATGCCATTGCAAGGGTCTTGGTTTCAGATACTGCGGAGATTGGAGGATACCTAAGGATGCGCGAGGTTCGAAGATTGTTGCCCAACGATGTTCAGTTTACTAAGTTTTTATGGGAACGACCTGCGAAAGACTCAGAAATTGCCGAATTGTATGCCTTGAAATCCAATAGGGACAATGTCCCAAGAATCAGTGGTGACGTAGTTTCAGATGCCCAAGATACGTTTGATCAGTTCAACAAGCCTGCGGTGAGCATGACCATGAACACCCGAGGTGCGAAGGAGTGGGAAAAGTTGACCGGGGATGCATTCAACAACCAAACCGGTATCGCCATAGTTCTGGATAATAAGGTTTATACAGCTCCCGGTGTATCTTCCGGGCCTATTTCCGGAGGACGTTCTGAAATCACAGGAACATTTACGGTAAACGAGACAAAGGATATCGCTAACGTACTACGTGCAGGAAAGCTTCCAGCTTCCGCGGAAATTATTCAATCAGAAGTAGTAGGGCCTTCCTTGGGGCAAGAGGCCATCGACAGCGGTTTTATGTCCTTCTTGATTGCCATGGCGTTTGTCTTGCTTTGGATGATTTTCTACTACGGAAAAGCAGGAATTTTTGCAGATATCGCTTTGATTTTCAACATCCTCCTGATTTTTGGAGTGTTGACCAGTCTTGGTGCGGTGTTGACACTACCTGGAATCGCTGGTATTGTATTGACAATTGGTATGTCGGTGGATGCCAACGTACTGATTTTTGAACGTGTCAAGGAAGAATTGGCGAGAGGAAAAGGAAAGGCACAAGCAGTGGCCGATGGTTTCAGCAATGCATTGTCTTCCATTCTGGATGCCAACATTACCACGGGTCTTACCGCGATCATCCTTTTTATTTTTGGATCTGGGCCTATTAAAGGATTTGCTACTACCTTGTTGATTGGTATTGTGACATCCTTGTTCACGGCGATTTTCATTACCCGCTTGTTGGTGGATTGGTACATTGCCAAGAAGGGAAGAAGCTTGGATTTCTCTACGCCAATGACCAAGAACCTTTTCAAAAACATGGGGATCAACTTCCTTGGAAAACGCAAGATAGCCTACGTGATTTCGTTTATTTTGGTGGGTGTTGGAGTGTTCTCATTGTTTACCACTGGTTTGCAACAAGGAGTTGATTTTGTTGGGGGACGTTCGTACCAAATTCGATTTGAGAAGGCGGTTAGCCCATCAGAAATTGCTTCTGAATTGAATACCGTCTTTGGTAGTGGAACCAATGTGAAAACGTTTGGTGAGGCCAATCAGATCAAAGTAACTACACCATACAAAGTGGATGTGGAAGGAATCGAAGTTGATACCGAGATTCAGAATAAACTATACACATCGCTTCAAAAATACCTTCCGGATGGAACCTCATTCGAAGACTTCACCGTTGGAGCTTCAGAAAAGTCCATTGGTATTCTACAGTCTGTAAAAGTGGGTCCTACCATTGCGGATGATATCAAGAAAAATGCATTCTTGGCCATCATTGGATCACTTGCAGTAGTCTTCCTGTACATTTTGTTGCGATTTAGAAGATGGCAGTTCTCATTGGGTGCTGTTGTTGCGGTATTCCACGATGTGATGTTTGTTTTGGGAATCTTCTCTTTGACAGGTAAAATAATGCCCTTCAATATGGAGATTGATCAAGCCTTTATCGCTGCGATTCTGACGGTTATTGGATACTCCTTGAACGATACGGTGGTAGTGTTCGACCGAATTCGGGAAATCGTAAACCTAAAAGGTTGGAAAAATGGGGACAATATAAATCAGGCATTGAACAGTACGCTGAGTCGTACCTTAAACACCTCCCTGACCACCTTGATCGTGCTTTTGGCCATCTTTGTGTTTGGTGGGGAAAGTCTCCGCGGATTTATGTTCGCCATGATCGTAGGGGTGATGGTCGGTACCTATTCTTCGGTATTTATCGCGACTCCTATTATGTTCGATGCATTGCGAAAAAGAATTGTTGCTGCTGTTCCAGCATAAGCTGAAATTCTTCATTGATAAAATACAAGGCCGCTCAATGAGCGGCTTTTTTTATCTATTGACTTCCATTATAATTTTGATCGATATAAGCTATAACCTCATTTTGCGATAACACGGCAAAGTTTTTATAGCGGTCATGCACATCCACGATTTCGTCCAAAGCTTTTTCCACCAGTTCTTTGTTTTCCCAGGTGTTCAATTCGGCAACAACAGTTTGTAGGCACCCCTTTTTGTATGCGATCTGTCCTAACACATGAATCAAGGTGTTCTTTACTCGAGCGGTGGAATCGTGCTGCAATGTTCGGAGCAATGGAAGAATGTCCTGTGGATGGGTACGTCCACGAAGTTCAATGCCATGACAAATTTCCCTTCTGACTTCTTTATCGGGATGTTGAAGGTATTTTTTGGCCCATTTCAAAACCGGCTCTGGATTTTTCTCTCCCATTTTTTTAATTGAACCTATAACCGCATTTCGAACCGAATGATGCGCATCGAACAAACCTGTATCAAAAAAATGGACAACAGTGTCAAAATCTGTTTTTCCCAACTCCCCAGCTGCATTGACCACTGTCTGTCTTACCTTTTCATGATTGGATTTCAAAAGAAAGTCCAGCATCGAAACGATTTTTGAGATATCCAACGTCTTGGTTTTATGAATTTTACCAACCGCTTGGTAGCCGGCCTTTCGGATGTAGGTGTCCTCATCAGAGAAATAGGGGAGTATTATTTGCTCATTTCCGGTTTTAAAGCCATCCAAAATTTCGGAATCGATCCTTTCGACCAATTCTTTTCTTTCTACTTTGGATAGATCATAAAATCCCATACTACCAGCAATATGTTATTTTGGAGGTAAGGACATCACGTAGTCAAACCCTTTTTGCAGACAGCTTGCCAGTACATCCAAATTGGACAGTAAAGCATCAGGAATAAGCACATATTCGCGCATAACGGCTCCATACGATAGGAAAGGTTCAGCACCGAAGTTCTTATCAAACTCCAGAATGTCCGCCTTGGAAAGTCGAATTCCCAACTGCCCATCTTTGTTCAACTGCGAGAACATGTATCCGTTGGCAGAGGTGTAGGGCATGGTTTTTCCTTTTAGCTCGAAATTCGGATTTGCATCGACTATTTTCTTATACAATTGAAAAACTTCTTCCCTTGTTGCGCTCATACCATGGAAAGATTTTGTTCTTTGCGTACTTTTTCTGCTACATCCCGAATGACATCCAGCAGATAATCGATGGTATTTTCCGATTTTCTATGGTTGATAAGGCAGGCTCGAATTGCATAGTCCCCTTTTAACTTTGTGCCCATAATGAATACCCGACCATCTTTTTCTAGTTCCGGCATCAACCGATGGTTGAAATCTACAATCTCCTGTTTTTCCGTCATATCACCTATATAACGAAAGCAGGAAACCGCCAGTTTGGAATCGGCGACCAGTTCAAAATCTTGGGATTGCCTTACGCGTTCGTTCAAATATTCGGTAAGGTCGATATCTTTCTGGATCATATCTCGAAATTGCTTCATCCCATACGCTTTGATGCTCATCCAAACCTTAAAGGCCTTTGCATTTCTGGATAACTGAAAATAGTGTTCGTTATATTCCAATCGAAATTCATCATTGGCCAGTTCGGTGTCTAGATAGGCTGCTTTTTTAAAATAGGTTCTTTTCAGATTATCCCAGCTTCGTACCAAAGTACATCCACCCTCAAAAGGTTGGTAAAGCCATTTGTGAAAATCGATGGCAATGGAATCGGCACGTTCCATACCCTTGTATTCGGGTTTCAACTGATCCAAAACAGCGGCCAAAGCCCCATAAGCGCCATCTACATGATACCAAAGCCCATATTTTTTGGCCAAATCAGCCAAAGCTTCCAAGTCATCAATAGCACCGGTGTTTACAGTCCCTGCATTTCCCACGATGCAAAAGGGCCTTAGTCCGTTTGCAATATCTTGCTCAATTTGGCCTTCTAATGCTCCAACATCAATTTGAAAAGTATCGTTGGTACGTATCTTCCGCAAATAATCACTGCCAATGCCCAAAAGCTCCACACTTTTGTCCATGCAGCTGTGCACCTCTTCCGATGCGTAGACCACAAAAGGCTTTTGCCCGAACAGACCCTTTTTTCGGATACCTTCCTTTTCAAAGAAAATATTTCTGCCTACGGTCAAACCTGTTAGATTTGCAGCAGAGCCACCACTGACCAGCACTCCGCCAGCGTCAGGGGTGAA
This sequence comes from Allomuricauda sp., assembly GCA_028284725.1. GTDB lineage: Bacteria > Bacteroidota > Bacteroidia > Flavobacteriales > Flavobacteriaceae > Flagellimonas. The sequence goes on from JANQRD010000010.1 coordinate 5,492, forward strand.
TCCCAACATATCTGCGGTCCACCTAACAACCCGCTTTTCTATTTCGTTCATGGCTGGAGCCAAGTGCCATTTGGTCTGGTTTTGATTAATGGTCGTGGCCAGTTTTTCGGCTATGATCGATATTTGATTACCTCCGGACATCACGTAAGCGTACATGTGTGGGCCGAGGTTGCCCGTAGCGGTGTTGAGCACCTTTTCTTCCACTTCATCCAGTAATTGGGAAGGATCCATTCCATTTTCCGGGAGTACTTCATCGAACCATTCTTCAACCTCCGATTGGGGATGATCGTGATAGCCCTTTTGTAGATCAATGTTTTCGAACTGTCTCAAAACCAGATCGGTGCTTTTGTCCAGTAATTTTTTGTAATCGTTGTTGGAAAAATCCAAGGTAGCATCAGTCATAATATTCCTCGCTTAATATGGATTAAAGATACGGGTATTTGTGCTGTGAAACCACTATAGCGACTTGGCCATGGCCATAAACTCAAAATGCTCCTTACCAATTTGGAAATCGTGGTCGCCAATGGATTCAAAGCCATTTTTTAGGTAAAATCGGATGGCCCTTTCATTTTCTTTTAAAACGGAGAGCCAAATTTTATCTGCTTCTTTTGCTGCTCTTTTAAGCAGTTCGTTTTGAAGTCCCAATCCTACTTTTTGGGATAAGAAGTCTTTTAGGACATATATTTTTTGAAGTTGACAGACGTTCTCAGCATCGATAAACTGCGAGGGGGAATTCAATTTTAGCTTGGCGTACCCTACGGGAAGTTCGTTGCTGTAAGCCAACCAGTAAACATTGTTGGGTTTTACAAGGCTGTTTCGAAGCTTCGGTACGTTGAATGTTTGCTCCAGGTAGTTTTCCAGATCCGTTTTGTCGCTAAAATAATGACCGAAGGTTTCTGTAAAGGTAAACCTGCCTAAAAGCGCTATTTTAACAGCGTCCGAAGGCGTTGCTTCAATAATCTGCATGAGCTATTGTTCCAGTAGAACCGGTACTTTTCATTTGTAAAATGTATTTTGATTGAGGTTGTAACCCCATTTCATTCCTATGTGAAACAAAGATAATTGCCGTTTCGCTTTCCCTTGCAATTTTGTTAGCCAAAGACACAAATAATGCTGCATTCGCATCATCCAAACCTGCGGTGGGTTCGTCCAAAATAAGCAAGGGTGGATGTTTGATCATAGCCCTGGCCGTCATAACCAATCTTTTCTCGCCTGGTGTAAGTTCAAAAAAGGGTTTGTTTCTTTTATGATCTAGCTTTAAAAGTGCTATCCATTGGTCTGCCAGTCGTTTTTCTTGGTCAGAAGGTTTGGTGTACAATCCAACGGAATCATAAAACCCGGAAATGATCATATTTTCCAGTGAATGGTAGCCTCGAAATTTATCGGTCATGGCTGGAGTAAAATAACCAATCAATTTTTTCACGTCCCAAACGCTTTCGCCACTTCCCTTTTTTTGACCGAACAGCATAAGGTCTTGCCCATATCCTTTATGACTATCTCCTGTGATCATGGACAATAAAGTAGTTTTTCCACTCCCATTGGGTCCGGTCAATTGCCAAAAATCTCCCTTTTGTATTGTCCAATTGATATTGTCCAAGACTTGGCGTCCATCGAAACTTACAGAGACGTTTTTAAAACATACGAGTTCGTTCAATTCCAGATTTATAGGTTTTAGAGGAGGGGGGATGGCGCCTATAAAAGAAACGTTGTTTTCAGGACTGGCTTCCCAAAAAGCCTTTGGATTTGAATATTGTATCAGCTTGCCATTTTCAAGTTTGAAAAAATCCGAAGTATTAGGTAAAATATCCTCCAGACGGCTCACAAGTTGAACCAAATTAATCTCTTTCGAGATGGCTTGTAATTGTTCTTTTAGATTGGCTTGGGTGGCTACATCAAGATTGTCAAAGGGATTGACGATCACCAAAAAGTCCGGTTTTTGTTCCATTAAATAGGAGAGTAGGGCCTTTTTTTGTTCCCCACTGCTCATGGATTTTAAGGACTGTGAGTTTCCCTTGGTCAAGATTTTGTTATCGTGCCGCTCTTCCTCATCCATAAAACGATTGACCTCTGACCTTGAAAAAAGCAATCCCTTGTGATTGGTCAGTTCCTCAAAACCGGCTACTAGTCCACCTTTTAACAATGCCTTGACTAAATCTTTGGTTTGCCAGGTGTTGTTGGTGAGAATGGCGTAATTTTTTGGTTGTGCCATAGATGCTGGGAATTCTTGAAGGGAATTTGAAAATAAAGATTATCCCCGATTTACCCTAAATATATCCACTGGATTGTCCCGATAGGTGGTGGTTTTGTCCAAATGCATACCGTTTTTTAGTGCTACCTTTCTTGAAGGGAGATTATCCACATGTACAATTGAAATTAAAGAGGAGGCTAAATTATTTTCAAAGGCGAATTGTTTACATTTTTGGGCAGCTTCAAAAGCAAACCCTTGTAGCCAAAATTTTGGAAGGATGGAATAGCCAATCTCCAACTCTTCAATAGCATCAACGGTTTGCACCAAAAGGCCACAAAGCCCTACAAGTTTCCCAGAGTTTTTTGAGATTAGGGCATTCATGCCACCCAAGTTTTGGGCATAGCGTTCAAAGATACGGTCGAACTGTTCTTGGCAGGCTTGAATTGGGTCACTTGGAAGACCTTCCCAATATTGGGTCGACTTGGCATTGTAATAAAAAGGAAGCCAATCGTCGAAGTCCGAAAGCTTGACTTTTCGGAACAGCAAACGCTCCGTAGCTTCATTTTCCAAGAGGTAGTTTGACATTTACTTTTTGATATAGGCAATGCTATCACCGATTTGCATTCCCAATTTGTCCGAAAGGCCACCATTGATTTCCAGAACGTATTTTATCGGAACCTGTGAGGGGAGTCCAGTTTCATCAAAAGGTTTTGTGTTTTTTTGAAAGCTGGCAATCTTTCGATTTTCATCCAAATAAATGATGTCCAACGGAATTTGTGTGTTCTTCATGTAAAAGGAATGCCGTGCCACATCATCAAAAACAAACAACATCCCTTGATTTTCCTCCATGGACTCCCGATACATTAAACCTGTTTGGGTCTCGTATTCCGTTTCTGCAATTTCAATATCAAAATTAGCAATTATGGAGTCAGTTGTAGACTTAAATATGCTAAGTTCACCCTCTTTGGTAAAACTGATGGTCTCCGTCTTGATTTCCTGTTTCCTTTCTTCTTTGCAGGAAATCGTCAAAAGAAAACAAAGGACACAGTATGTTGCAAGAAATCGCATGTTATTCGACGCTTTTTGTGGGCCGGGGTCTGAACATGAAGTAGAGCCCCACCAGAATCATGGGGATGCTTAGCCACTGTCCTGTAGAGAGGAGTCCCAGGGATTCCTCAAAACCACCTTGACTCTTTTTAAAATATTCAATAAAAAATCGTGTAGTCCATAAACCGACCATGAACAGACCGAACAAATAGCCTGTTTTATCTTTTTTATCCGTTTTCCAATACAGTAGGTATAAAATTACAAATATGGCAAGGTAACAGATGGCTTCGTAGAGTTGCGCGGGATGTCGGTATGGAATGGACTCCAAAATACTGGTGAAATCGGGATTGTGCTCAATGGCCTTATAAGCGGCACTCGGTGTTTTTTCTTTAGTGAGAGACATGGCTTTGTAAGCAGACATATCGTCAGAGTCCCTTATAAAACGTGTGGCCAACGCAAAGGATTTATCCACCACTTTTCCATTGATTTCCGAGTTGAAAAAATTCCCCAACCGCACAAAACTGGCACCAATAGCGGATGCAACGACCATCCGATCCAATAGCCAAAGCATTTTAATGTCTTTCCATTTGCGGCAATACAGCCACATTCCAATGATGGCAGCAATGGTCGCACCGTGACTTGCCAAACCTGTGAATCCGGTAAATTCATATCCGTTAATAAAGCCAAAGAGAGAACCATCGGAACTTTCCCGTATGGGAAGAAGAATCTCCAACAAATGATTTTGATAATAGTCCCAATCGTAAAAAAAGACATGTCCCAAACGTGCTCCCAACATGATTGAGACCACTCCATATATGAAGAGGGAGTCCAGCTTATCCAATGACTTTTTTTCGTTTAGGAAGATGCGCTTCATGATGAACCATCCCACAACGAAGGCCGCAATCCAGAGTAGATTGTAATATTTAATTTGGATGAATCCCAGTTTCAGGAGGGTATCATCTGGATTCCAGTTAAAGCCCAGGAAGTACATATGGTAAAATTTTGGGCTAATATACTCAAATTGATCTTAGACCACTGGGCTTTTGAAAGTTAGATTTTTGATAAATTTTAAGGACAGGAATAGCTTCTAAAATCTTCTGAACTTGCACTTAAAACTTGAAATCTGAACTTTTTAAGGAACAGGATCATAACCTTTACCACCCCAGGGATGACAGCTAAAAATACGCTTCAAGGATAGCCATCCTCCTTTAAAAAGACCATGCTTTTTTAGCGCTTCCAGCGTGTAGGCCGAACAGGTTGGGGTGTATCGGCAAGTTGCCGGGGTATATGGGGAAATTAAAAGTTGATATAGCCGAACCAAAAGAACAAAAGGAGCTATCAGAATCTTTTTGAGTGATATTCCTTTTTGTTCCATAGGTAGCGGTGAGACCATTAATTTGTACTGAACGTGGTGCCGTCCTTGCCATCCTTAAGCTGAATACCTAGAGCTGTGAGTTCGTCCCTGATCTTATCTGAAGTCGCAAAATCCTTGTTGGCCCTTGCCTCGTTGCGTAATCCAATCAACAAATCCATAACACCGTCGAGAAGATTGGAATTGTCGTTGCCATTTTTCTTGCCTTCGATACCCAAAACATCATAAACAAAACTGTGCATTGTGCTTTGTAACAAGGCCTTATCTCCCTCTGTAATCTGCTCTTTTCCTTCTTTTGTAAGATTGATGTGTTTTACCGCCTCAAAAAGATTCGCTATAAGGATGGGTGTATTGAAATCGTCGTTCATGGCATCATAACATTGCTGTTTCCATGTCTTAACGTCAAAATCAGAGTTGTTCCCAGTGCCTAAGGTTTCTAGGCAATCCATGGCGTCCATCAATCGGTGATATCCTTTTTCAGACGCTTGCAAGGCTTCATCACTGAGGTCGAGAATACTGGTATAATGCGCTTGCATCATAAAAAAACGAACCACAGCAGGTGTATACGCTTTGCTCAAAATATCATTTTCCCCGCTAATAATCTCAGAAGGATAAATATTGTTTCCAGTGGATTTGGACATTTTTTTGCCATTCAAAGTCAACATATTGGCATGCAACCAATACTTCACTGGTGTTTGACCTGAACTAGCTTCCGCCTGGGCAATTTCACATTCGTGATGGGGAAACTTAAGATCCATACCCCCTCCGTGGATATCAAAATGGTCGCCGAGATACTTAGTGCTCATCGCAGTACATTCCAAATGCCATCCTGGGAAACCATCGCCCCATGGCGACGGCCAGCGCATTATATGTTGGGGCTCCGCCTTTTTCCAGAGCGCAAAATCCTGAGGATTTCTTTTTTCATCTTGGGCGGTAAGTTCACGAGTGTTGGCGATCATATCCTCCAACTTACGTCCGCTCAACTTGCCGTAGTCGTGGGTTTCATTGAATTTCAAAACATCAAAATACACCGAACCATTCACTTCGTAGGCATATCCCTTGTCAATGATCTCTTTTATGATTTCGATCTGTTCAATAATATGTCCAGTCGCTGTTGGTTCGATACTGGGAGGCAATAGGTTGAACTTTTGGAGGGTGTTGTGAAAATCGACCGTGTAGCGTTGCACTACTTCCATGGGCTCGATCTGCTCCAGTTTTGCCTTTTTTGCAATTTTATCCTCACCGTCATCAGCGTCGTCCTCCAAATGGCCTGCATCAGTAATGTTCCGTACATAGCGCACTTTATAGCCCAAATGCCGAAAATAGCGGAAAATCATATCGAAGGACATGAATGTTCGGCAATTTCCCAAGTGCACATTACTGTATACCGTAGGACCGCAAACATACATGCCTACATGGCCTTCATTAATGGGTTCAAAAACCTCTTTTTTTCCCGAAAGTGAATTGTGAACGCTTAGGGTCTGGTTCTTATAAAGCTGCATTGAAAAACTACGGATTAAAAGTCGGTTTCGAGATTGATGTAGTCCAAAAACTCCCTTCGTACGGCTTCATCCTTGAATTTTCCTCCATACTCTGCTGTTACTGTGCTGCTGTCAATATCACGTATGCCCCTGGAGTTTACGCATAAATGCTTTGCATCTATCACACAGGCCACATCCTCTGTTTCCAATACTTTTTGAAGTTCCTTCACAATTTGGATACACAGTCGTTCCTGTACCTGTGGGCGTTTGGCATAATAGTCGACAATACGGTTCATTTTTGATAAACCAACCACGGTTCCGCTGGAAATGTAGGCAATATGTGCCTTCCCGACGATGGGCAATAAATGATGTTCGCAGGTGGAGTATAAGGTAATGTTCTTTTCCACCAACATTTCCCCATACTTGTATTTATTTTTGAATGTGGATGATTTTGGTTTTCGCTTAGGATGCAATCCTCCAAAAACCTCCTGGACATACATTTTCGCAACCCTTTTGGGTGTGCCATTTAGGCTGTCGTCATCCAAATCAAGCCCCAGGGTCAACATAATTTCCCGTACGCTTTTTTGTATGCGTTCAATCTTTTCTTCATCGCTCAATACAAAAGCATCTTCCCTAATTGGGGTCTCCGTTGAAGAGCCAACGTGGTCGTTACCTCTTTCCTCATACTGTTCTTCCAATGCCTGCTCTAGTTTCATTGCTGTTGATTCAAGGAAGCAAAGATATACATTAATGCCCTATTTAACATCTGCTACGCCCTGTTTGACAACATAAATTATTGTTAAGGCGAAAGTCACTTTATTTTTATAATGCCCAAACCTACAATCGTTTATGGTGAAATTGATCGCTAGTATCACCGTTTTTGTCTTTTTTTGCCACATGACCTATGCCCAGGTCACGCCAGATTGTGGTGGAGCCATCCCTATTTGTCGAAATACCCCTGTAAATGGAGGTACAAATGGTTATGGAACAGACGATTTCAATGGTGCAAGTTCAAGTGGATGTCTGGAACGAACCACCTCGGGATCCATAGAGTCCAATTCCGCTTGGTACCGTTTTCGAACCTCGACAGCGGGTCAATTGGGATTCAATATTGGACATGATAGCGCTGAGGATTGGGATTTTGCACTCTATCGTGCTAGCGATTGCAATAATTTGGGCGACCCAGTTAGGTGCAATTTCTTCGATAACAGTGATTTTAACTCTTTTATTGGGGTGGGCGAAGATCCCACTGGGGATATGGATTCAGTACAGTATGAAGATTGGCTGCAGGTAAATCCAGGTGAAGACTATTATTTGTTCATCAATAACTTTAGCGATGTAAACTCCGGGTTTTCCATTCAGTTTACAGGGGATATTTGGGTTACAAATCCCACGGACGCACTGGATTGCACTATCGTAAATAACTTGCTGGGAGCACCGGTAGCGGCCTGTGAGGGCGATACCGTACTTTTAGATGCTACTACTTCAGGAGCAACGGGTTATGCCTGGTTCAACGACGTGGGCAATGGGTTCCAAACCATCGTAGGAAGTACCAACCCAACCCTCAACGTCACAACTTCAGCCATATATAGGGTTGTGGTGACGACAGCAACAAGCAATATTGTAAGCGATGTACAAGTGGCCTTTACTCCTGTTCCTTCTACCGGAATGATGTTGGATGAGATCATATGCCATACTTCTGACATGATTTTTGATCTGGAAACCAAGGACATGGAGGCTTTGGGCACACAAAATCCAGATGAGTATGTCATCAGTTACCACAGTTCCCAAGCAGATGCATTGGCTGGAACAAATCCCTTAATGAAGCAATATCCAAAAAGTTCAGGGCAAGAGGTGATTTATGTTCGAACCACTTCTTTGGCCAATCCGGATTGCTTCGATGCAACAGAAAGTTTTGTTTTTGACGCCGTGGAGACCCCACAGCTTTCCTTTGATAATGAGGTGACCATCTGTGAAAATTCGACGGGGACAGTGATAGGGGAGACCCTACCCAATCCCAGTTACAGCTATTCTTGGAGCACTGGTGAACTTACCCCCAACATCACGGTTTCCCAAGAGGGAGATTATACACTTACCGTCACCAATTCCTCCAACGGCTTAAATTGTGAGGCGCAACGTACGGTTGTTGTCCGAACATCCAATTTACCGGTAATCTCCGATATCGAAATTGAAGATTTGCAGTCGAGCAATACCGTTACGGTGTTGACCGATGTAGTTGGCAACTTTGAATACAGTCTTGACGGCGGGACATTTCAATCGAGCAATGTTTTTGAAGGTGTTTCTGGAGGAATGCACACCGTCACCATGCGGGATGCACTAGGTTGTGGGGAGATTACAGAAAACATCGTTGTAGTCGGATTTCCACCCATTTTTTCCCCAAACGGGGATGTACTCAATGAATCATGGCAAATTGATGGACTTTCAGCTCTTAACGAACCCATTGTAACCATTTATGATCGATATGGAAAGTTGATTAAAGAGATGACCGAGTTCAGTGCTGGATGGGATGGAAGTTTTAATGGCCGACCGCTTCCATCAACGGATTACTGGTTTAAATTGTCTTACATTGACAATGATGGAAACCGGGTTTATGCGAAGTATTTGCAAAGTCATTTTTCGCTCAGGCGATAACAAAAGTGCATTTTATCGATTAAGTGCATAATTTTTCGGCAAAAACATACTAAAAACTGGTTTTTGGGAGTTATACAGGTTATCACAGAATAACCTTTAGCCCCAAATTCTATGAGAGCTCTATCGTGCGCTATTTGCTGTTTGTTCCTGTTTTCCATGGGAATAAACGCCCAAAACTCCCCTGATTGTAGAACTGCCATACCCGTTTGTGCCGATGCACCCATAATGTCGGCAACCGATGGAGGTGGTGATATCGATGATTTTGATCCCATGGTCATTACACAATCGGGCTGTTTGGAAAAGGGTAGTGTGGCCTCCGCCAATATCGAGAACAACACCTCTTGGTATGTTTTTAGGGCTGGGACCGATGGGCAAATAGGCTTCGATATTGAGGCGCTTCCAGTAATTCCAGGGGGATTGGTAACTTCGGAGCTGGATTTTGCGCTTTATGGCCCATTTGATCAAACCTCGGGGCAAAATTTCTGCGGTCTTGTTGGGAATGGGTCAGCACAGCCCATTCGATGCAATTATGAGGTAAACGTTACGAATTTTACCGGTATTGGCGTAAATCCGGTTGATGGAAGGGTGGGGGCACCTTTTGTGGTTGGAAGTCAAAATACCTACGATGAGTGGCTCGATGTACAGGCTGGAGAAATCTACTACTTGTTCATTAACAACTACAACACCAACTTTAATGGTGATCCGGAGCCGTTTGAATTGACCTTTACGGGCACTTCTGTCGATGCGGATCAAAACACCGCTTTGGACTGTACCCTACGTGATGAGTTTTTAGGATTGGACATCATTGCTTGTGAAGGGGATCCTGATATCGTTCTAAGTGCTTTAAATTCCCCTGCAGGTCCTGATATTGCCAATGTGACCTGGGAGTTGGACGCTGATGATGATGGTGTATATGAAACGGTGTTGGCCAGTGGTCCAACAGAAACCGAGTTCACAGTAACCAGCCCGAATTCTGGTCGTTATCGTGTGACCATAGAGACCACATTTGCGACTATTATTACGGACGATATCCTGATTACGTTCTACGGAATTCCCCAGTTGGATGAGGTTCGTGTAATTGATGATTTGGTCAATAGCAACCAAACCGATCCTTACAATATCGAGATTGTGGTATTGGGAGATGGGGACTACGAATATGCCATTAACGGTGGGGAATTTCAAGATGACCCACAGTTTTTCGATGTTCCACCGGGAATAAATACCGTAATCATCAACGATAAAAATGGATGTGGCACCACAGAGCCCATTGAGTTTTTGGTTGTAGGCTATCCTAAATTCTTTACCCCGAATGGTGATGGCATCCACGACAACTGGAACGTTTACGGTATAGAAACCCTATCAGATCCAACGGTCTTCATTTTTGACCGTTATGGAAAGTTGTTGAAGCAATTGGACAACACAACATTGGGTTGGGATGGTACCTTCAATGGTAGGGAATTGCCTTCATCCGACTATTGGTTCCGATTGGATTACGAGCGTGATGATCAAGGAGTTTTGGTGGCGCGTTCCGTACGAAGACACTTTTCATTGGTGCGCTAAAGAAAAAGGCCGGAACTTATCCGACCTTCTTACCAATTAAAATTTACTAATCTTTAAAATTTCAAGGTGTAACCTAAGGTTACATTTGTATTTATATTGTTGACCATTACACTGCTGTCTAATCCAGATTCAAAGAGTAGTGTACTTACGTCTTGTTCGCTTCTGCTAAAGGCCAAATCCAAACGGCTTCCACCAAAATTGTAACCGATACCACCTGAAAATCCGGTCAAATCGCCAATAATTTCACCATTTTCATAGGGACTTTCCTCATAACGGTATCCACCTCTAAGGCTTAGCTTATCGATACGCACCTCGCCTCCAGCCCTATACGTGTTCACAACACCCAATTGGTTGGCGATGAATTCGTTCTCAGCGGCAAAATTGGCATCAGTTGTAGGACGGAGTTCCGCTTGTGACATATCTTGATAGCTATAATCGAAACTCAAAAGACCGTCCTTTCCAAAGATTACAGCAGCACTTCCTGTGATTTTTGCAGGAGTTTGTATACGATATTCCTCAAACAAATTCACTATACCAAAGTCGATGAAATTGATGTCAGACACCGCCAAAGTGGAATTGATGCGTTGCGAGGTATCATCGGTAAGTTCGTACCACGTAGGGGATTGATAGCTACCCCCGATACGAAGATTGTCGTTCAATTTTGCAATGGCCCCCACGCTGAATGAGAATCCATAGCCCTCTGTGCGCAAGAAATTATCAAAAGTGGTGAACTGCACAGGAGAATCGGTGTCGTATCCACTTTCATCCAACAAGGTCAACCTGTCGTACAATACGGAATGAAAGTTCAACGAAGCCCCTAGATACAGGTTTTCTTGGTACTGTCCGGCAAAATTCAAGGTGAATTTGCTGTTATATCCTGTGGTGCTCTGCAGATATTCCTGATTCACACTGCTGTACTCCGCATTTGAAAAGTAGGACGTGTTGGCGTCATCATCTTCCGTAGGCTCTATGAGTCCCGCCTGAAAGCCAAGAAATGCTTGCTGGGCTCCAAAACCAAGACTTGCACCGATGTCCAGATATGCGTCTTCAATAAACTCACCTTGTTGTACCCGTAAATTGCCCAAAGACTGACCTTGAGCAAAATTCAGGAAGTAGTTATCGATACCCTGGGTGGTATTTCCTGATGCGACAAACTCATTGTCGAAATTTTGCGCCAAATCATAATTGAAAGATAGTGCAAGTTTTTTCCAGGGACTATCTGTCGACTCAAAGACAAAAACCCCACCAACCTGATTCAATTCCACCGAATTGATATCAGTAGTTCGGGTAGAATTACCAAAAAGCACTTCGTTGTCCCGATTATAATTGGAACCTGAAATGGTAATCTGACCATAGTTGAACACCGCAGAACCCGCAGGGTTTACGTTTAAGGCGGAGAGATCGCCACCCAGTGCCCCAAAGGCACCTCCCATAGCTTGAAACCTGGGTGTTCCCAGCAAGTTTTCGGTGCTATATCGCAATACGTCATTGATGTTTTGGGCACTTGCGTAGGTGCATACCAACACTATTATGAAAGTTGTGACTCTTTTCATTTTCGTTGTTTGATTTCGTTTTTGTGAATAAAGTTTTGGCGGAATTTAATTTCTTCTGCCGCCTCCTCTGCCAGCTGATGATCTACCACCGGAACGTCCTCCTCCTGAACTTCTTATGCCGGAGCTTCTGGAGCCTGAACTTCTGAAGCTTCTACTTCCAGAACTCCTATAACTTCTACTGCTACCTGAACTTCTGTAGCTTCTGCTACTTCCAGAACTTCTATAGCTTCTACTACCACCAGAACTTCGGTAATTTCCAGAACTTCTTGAGCTACTGGAAGATCTGCTGTAACTGCTTCTTCTTGGAGCAGTCCTGCCCGAAGATTGGTAACTTCTTGTACTTCTTCCTTGAGTTCTATATCCTGAAGAACCTCGATTCACTGTACCACTTCTTCGATAGGTTCCACTGCTTCTAGTGGATGGCGAAGTGCCATAGGAACGGTACGTTCTTGAACCTCTATTATTGTAATTGGGAACTGATCGTGTGCTTCTGCTGGATCGGTAATTTCTGTTTCTGGCAATGGCATCGGCGCTTACAGATCTACGCGCAGAAGTACCACTGCGGTAAGTTCTGGAACTTCTACCTGTTGCCGCACTACGGTTTACATTGGATCTTCCACTTCTGTATGCATATCGGGACGAGTTTCCTCCTCTTCTAGCTACTGCATTGGATCTTCCGCGAAGGGTTGTTCCCGGAATAATCGCACTGGAATATCCTCTTCGGGTTCTGTTGAATGCATATCCACCACGGCCATAATATCCTCCGTAATAAGGTTGGCCCCAAC